>JAESUG010000204.1 GCA_016763185.1 Robiginitomaculum sp.
AAAAACCAATATTGATGCCATCAATTTACAGCTGAAGCTTCCCAGTCTCGACAAAAAAATGAGCTTAAACGGTGATGTAAGCGTTAACGGTACGGCCTATACCCTATCGTTAGGCCTCGCCTCGCTTCGTGGATTTTTAGAAGGCGCGCAAACAGCAGTGACCCTTGCCGTAGCCAGTGATTTCTTACGATTTTCATTTGACGGTGCCTTTGCCCAAAGCGAAGACTTGGAACTGGCTGGAACCATGAACATTGATGTTCCTTCTTTACAGAAACTAGCCAAAGAACAAGGTCAGACTTTCTCGGCAAGCCCCGGTACATTCGAGAATTTTTCCGTAACGGGCTTCGTCAAAGGTCGTCCCAATCATTTAAGTTTTGACAATGCCAATTTGGTTTTTGACAACATCAAAGCAACTGGCAAATTCTCGGCCCAGCTTGGCGGTGCTACCCCGAAATTTTCAGGCAATCTGCGCGTGGCACGCCTTGACCTTAATCCGTATTTGCCGCCCCCACCAGCCAAAAGCATAACCATTGCGCCTTGGGCAGATGACACGCTGTCAATGGAACCACTTCGGGCTGCCAATGGTAATTTCACATTGGATGTGGACAGCATCCTGGTTCGTAATATTGAGTTTGGCGCGACCACCCTACAAACCAATTTGGTAAATGGTCGATTGGAAGCCAACCTAACCAAAACCAGTCTTTATGGCGGCGCTGGCACCGGCCAAATTGTCCTAAATGGACGAGGTAGAACACCGTCATTCTCGATGAAATTTAACATTGCAGATGTCGAAGCTTTGCCGTTGTTTGACGCGGCTACTGGTTTCAACCGCCTGTCTGGTACCGGCGAGTTGGCTATAAGCTTGTTAACCTCTGGCACATCGGTGGATGCGATGATGAACAATTTATCAGGCACCACCAACCTACACTTGAGCGATGGTGCCATTCTTGGGATTAATTTGGCCAATGTGTTACGCAATGCCCAAACCTATTTGCTAACCGGCGCCCTGCCCGCCAATTTAAACACCCAAGAGAAAACCGATTTCTCCAGCTTGCAAGGTTCATTCAATATTGCGGGCGGCGTAGCCCGCAATACGGATATGTTGATGGTTGGCCCGTTGGTGCGCGTTACCGGAAATGGCCAAGTCGACCTTGGTCAGCAAACCCTAGATTATCGTATCACCCCCAAAGCCGTTGCCTCGTTACAAGGCCAAGGCGGCAAAACCGACTTGAGCGGCCTCAGCGCACCGTTTCGCATCCACGGCTCTTGGAACAACGTAAAAGCCGGAATTGACACCAAAGCTTTGGCCGAAATCGTAGCCAACCAAGCCAAAACCCAAGTTCGCAAATTGATCGGTGACAATATCGGCGGTGATGTCGGCAAAGTACTACAAGGATTGCTCGGCCCCAAACCGGAACCCACCGCCCAGCCAACATCGGAGCCACCAACCGAAAAATCCGACGAGGAAAAAGCTTTGGAAACATTGGGGAATTTGTTTGGTTTTGGTAAAAAACAAGAACCACCTACCGAAGAAGCAAAAGACGGTGATGAATAAATCTGCGCCAACTGCTTGTTTCTTCTCAATAGAAAGTTTGAAATTGCCGAAGTAATAATTTAAGCTAGACGGACGCTTAAAAACTGGGTTGATGCTCAAAGCCCAGACCATTCCTTATTCATGGAGACCTTGATGTCACCCTTCCAACGCTCGGCGATATTTTCGTCGGTTTGTCTGCTGTTATCCGCTTGTGGCGCTGAACCAACCCAGCCAGCCAATACGTCACCTGCGAACACAACGCCAGCACCGGCACCGGTGAATATTGAGTTACCGGCAGAGCTAGCCGGTGCTGATCTTCGCGCTGGCCAAGGTGAATACGCCAAATGCCGGGCCTGTCATACGGTTGATACCGGCGGGCCAAATCGAGTGGGGCCAAACCTGTACGGCATATTTGGCCAAGCTACTGCCCAAAACCCGAAATTTCGCTATTCAAAGCCGATGCAAAATAGTGACATAGTGTGGGATATCCCAACCATGGATCAATGGCTGGCCAATCCACGTACATTTTTACCCGGCACCAGCATGATATTTGTTGGGGTTCGCGATGATACCAAACGCAAAAACTTGATGGCCTATCTATATGTACAAACCGGCGGCGAAGCGCAAAACGATTAGAATAGATGACAGCGCGCAGCAGAGCGTTTATTATGTCCATCCCTTTGATAGATGTGTGATGTACAAAGCATGAGAAAATACTCCGACAAACTGGCCCATAAAAACCTGTTCACGGCGTTACTACAAGCCAAGTCCAGATACGGCGGTAAAACTGATGCCATCGTCGATGCCGATGACCGTGTATTGACCTATGCCGAGATCATCCGAGCCAGCTTTGCCATTGGCAGCGTGCTCACCCGCCATACCAAAAAGGGCGAAAAAGTCGGTATCATGCTACCGACCGGAGCCGGGGCAATCATTGCGTTCTTCTCGGTTTTGGCGATGGGTCGGATACCGGCGATGATGAATTTTACCGCCGGCACTAGAAACCTTAAATTTGCCTGTCAAGCTGCTGAAATTAAATCGATTATTACGGCACATCGATTTATTGAATTGGCCGAACTAGAGCCACTGATTGCCTCGCTTACCGACACCGCCGTGTTTTTGTATCTTGAAGACTTACGCGAAGAAATGAATGCAAAAGACAAGGTATTTGCGATATTGGGACCGATATTTCCGTGGGTGTTTGCGTCTCTTGCCCATTATGCCGAACCGGGCGTTATTCTTTTTACCTCCGGCACTGAAGGCGACCCCAAAGGTGTAGTGCTCTCGCACGCCAATGTGGTCGGTAATGTCGAGCAAATTCGTTGTCATATTGATCTACGCACCGATGATATTGTGTTCAACCCATTGCCCACTTTTCATTGTTTTGGCTTAACCGGCGGTGTGTTATTACCGTTATTTTCGGGGATGAAAGCGGCACTTTACCCGTCGCCCTTGCACACCAAAACCATCCCAGAGCGAATTCGAACCACGGGTGCTACCATATTATTTGCCACCGACACCTTCATTAGCCGCTATGCCAGAGCTGGCAATCAAGGCGATTTGGACAGCATACGCTTTGCCGTTTGCGGTGCCGAGCGCGTTCGCGACGAAACCAGATCAATGATCCGCAAAAAATATAACGTGCCATTACTAGAAGGCTATGGCGCAACCGAGACCGCCCCGGTGATTGCGGTCAATCAACCCGATGACAACCGCCACGGCACGGTGGGCAAGCTGTTACCCGGCATTGAACACCGCCTCGAACCGGTACCAGGCATCGAAGAAGGTGGCCGCTTGTTCGTACGCGGGGTCAATGTCATGTCGGGCTATCTCTATCCCAGCGCCCCCGGCATTGTCGAAGCGCCGCAGGACCAATGGCACGACACCGGCGATATTGTCGAAGTCAGCACAGAAAATTACATAACCATCAAAGGCCGGGCCAAAAGATTTGCCAAAATTGGCGGTGAAATGGTCTCCCTAGCCGTAGTCGAAAATTGCGCCAAAGCGGTATGGCCCGACAACGAACACGTCGCCACCACCCGCCCCGACGCAAAAAAGGGCGAAACCATCATCCTCACCAGCGATAGCCCCGATGCCAACCGCGCCGAATTACAAGTATGGGCCAAATCCCACGGCGTACCCGAACTGGCCGTCCCCCGCAAAATCGAAATCGTCGAAACCATCCCAGTACTGGGCACCGGCAAAGTAGATTACGTAGCCGTCGAACGCGATTTAGAGGCCAAGGGCTATTAACTGACAAGAACTGGACCCCGGATCGTAGTCCGGGGACCGATCATTGGCTCAACACATTCCTCAGTCCACGGCCCCCGCGCCGGGATCCAGTTCTTGTCCAGGAGCCGTAAAGAACATCCCTAATGTCTCCACCCAGGAAGACTCCGCTCTAGTTTACGCAGCAGGCCGGGCCAGATTAAATTATCACCAAAGCCGGGCATGAATGCGGCGGCGCCTTGCTCGTGGACGCGGTGGCCCATTTCGGCAGGTTCTTCGTGCAGATGGGCTTCACCACCAGCAGCTTGGGCGAGGATTTGTGTTTTGCAGGCGTTTTCCAGAAAATACATGCGAGCAAAGGCAATGGCACAGTTTTCCCCGACGCTTAATGTACCGTGATTGCGGAGCATGAGCAGGTTTTTGCTCCCTAATGACGCAACAATCCGCTGGCGCTCGTCCAGATCAAGGGCGATCCCCTCATAGTCATGATAGGCCAGATCATCATGCACCACCATTGCGGGTTGGGTGTACCGCCGCAAGCCCTTCTTTTGCACGGAAACCGCAATGCCATAAGGAGTGTGCAAATGCATGACGCACCCTGCGTCTTTGCGCGCATTGTGGACCGCGGAATGGATGGTAAATCCGGCCGGGTTCACAAAATATGGCGAGCTACCGATAATATTCCCATCCAAATCAATTTTCACCAAGCTCGACGCGGTCATCTCGTCAAACAACACGCCGTATGGATTGATTAAAAACCGCTCTTGCATCTGATCATCTGCGTCCGGTTCGTCCGGTAATCGTGCCGAAATATGAGTAAAAACCAAATCCGTCCAGCCATAGACGGCGGTTAACCGGTACAGGGCCGCCAACTCAACTCGCGCCTGCCATTCTGTTGGCGAGACTTTATTCTCCAGACGCTCTATTTGAGTGGGATCAACAATATCAAAACCAGAACTAACGCCCATGGCCATGGGTATATCTGCTTGCTTGTTCATTATCGCATTCCTTGTGTTTTCTTGGCTCAGTATAGCAAAGTTTTGCCAAATGAGAATAGGAACACTTTCCACATCACGCTGTCATTCCGATGAAAATCGGAATCCAGTTCTTTCACCAATCACGGTATGACAAAAGCTAGATTCCGATTTTCATCGGAATGACAATGGGTGGTGATGGCAAGGCATAGTTTTATCAACTTGTAAGCCCATCTAACCCCTACATATGGATGCCGCGATCATAGGCGTTTAATACGCTTTCGTGCATCATTTCGCTTAACGTCGGATGGGCGAATACGGTTTCCAGCAACTCGGCTTCGGTGGTTTCCAAGGTGCGGCCAATGACAAAACCTTGAATCAACTCGGTAACTTCGGCGCCGATCATATGGGCGCCAAGCAATTCACCGGTTTTGGCGTCAAAAATGGTTTTGATGAAGCCTTCGGCCTCGCCCATTGCGATGGCTTTACCATTGCCGATGAAGGGGAATTTGCCGACCCGAATTTCGACCCCAGCGTCTTTTGCCGCTTGTTCGCTTAACCCAACTGAGGCAATTTGCGGACGGCAATAGGTGCAGCCAGCGATATTGGCGTGGTTTAATGGATGCGGGCTTTCGCCTGCGATTTTTTCGACGCAAATCACGCCCTCATGACTGGCTTTGTGGGCCAACCACGGCGGTGCGGTGATATCACCGATGGCATAGAGACCTTTGACATTGGTTTTGGAGTATTCGTCAACGACCACATGGCCTCGGTCCAATTTAACCCCCAGTTTGCCAAGGCCGATATCATCGGTGTTGGCTTCGATCCCAATCGCTAAAATCACGCGCTCGGCCTCTATTTTGTTGATTTTACCGTCGGCGAGGAGGATTTGCGCTTGGACATTACCCGCCTGTTTGGTGATTTTCTTGACTTGGGCGCTGGTTAGGATTTCCATGCCCTGTTTGGCAAAGGCTTTCTCGGCAAAGGCGCTAATTTCGGTATCTTCAACCGGCAAAATACGCTCTTGCATTTCTACCAAAGTTACCTTGCACCCAAAGGCTTGGTAAAAACTGGCGAACTCAATGCCAATTGCGCCCGATCCAATGACCAATAATGATTTTGGCATAATGTCGGGCACCATGGCTTCGCGGGCGGTCCAGATCAATTTGCCATCCGGCTCCAGCCCAAGTGCCGGTATGGTGCGCGCCCGCGCCCCCGTTGCTAAGATCACATGTTTCGCCGTTAAATTGCTTTGCTTGCCGGCTTTGTCGGTTACCACCACCATTGGCGCGTCTTTGCCCTTGGCCAAGCGCCCTTCGCCCGCGATAACTTCAACCTTGTTCTTTTTGAGTAAAAACTTCACCCCTTGCGACAATTGTCCGGCGACATCGCGCGAGCGTTTGACGATTTTTGCCAAATCAAAGCCGGGTTTCGGGCATGACAGGCCATATTGTTCCGCATGACCCATTAACTCGAATACCTCCGCCGAGCGCAACAAGGCTTTGGTCGGGATACAGCCCCAGTTCAAACAAACGCCGCCTAGTTCTTCGCGCTCGACCACGGCCACGGTTAATCCCAATTGGGCGGCGCGAATGGCGGCCACATACCCGCCGGGGCCAGAGCCAATGATCACAAGGTCAAATTGAGTTACGTTCATTTCATGCTTCCTTTAATGGTGGGGCTGCTGTTGGACGGCCATCTTCGCCCAAGGCTACCATCACAAATTCCCCAACCGTGGCTTGGCGGCGTTCGCCATTGGTGAGATCCTCGGCCCATAATTCCACCGCCACTCGCATCGAGGAGCGGCCAACACGCACCACTTGCGTACATAATTCCACCAATTCGCCCACATGGACCGAATGGGCAAAGTTGATCTCGTGTAATGCCGCCATCACCACCGAACAACGGGCATGGCGACTGGCCGCAATAAAAGCCGCTTTTTCCATCAAGGCCAAGGCTCTACCGCCAAACAATAGGCCGCGATGGTCGGTATCGCCGGGGAATACCAGTTCAACATTACGGGTTCTTATTGGCGAAACCGGTACATAGTCCGGCACGGGCGGCAACGGTGTTTTGTTGGTTTTACGGTCCGTGGCCACCATCACAAAATCGCCTTGGGTGGTGACGTGCCTGCGGCCCGTGATTAGATTTTCTGCCGTTAGGCTGACCCGCACATTTAATGACGAGCGACCAACACTACGAATTTCACCCATCACATCGACGATTTCGCCAACCAATACCGGGTTTTTGAAATCAGTACGCTCTACGGCGGCCGTAACAAACCCGCGCCGCGCAAAGCGCGCAGCGGTCAAAAATGCCACTTTGTCCATAAACGCCAAGGCCGCGCCGCCAAACATATTGCCTTGGTGATTGGTTTGATCTGGAAATACCAAATCCACAAGCCGCACTTTATGTTGGGCTATGCTCACGAAACGAAAAACACGTTGTGTAGGCCATCAAGAATGAGCTGCATCGACAATGCCGCCAACAGCACGCCAAACACCCGTGTAATCAATGCCCCAAAGCTATGACCCAGTTTTTGCAACAACCAGGGTGCAATGAGCAGCAAACCCAAAGCAATCAACATATTGGCCGTCATCGCGCCAACGATCACCCCTTTGGCCGTCCAATCATTGGCTTGTGACATGAAAATCATCATTGCCGCAATGGCACCCGGTCCGCCCAAAAGTGGGATCGCCAACGGAAACACCGAAATATCTTCAGGGCCGTCTTCGTCTTCGGATATCGCCTCGGCACGGCTTTCTCGGCGGGCTTGGCGTTTGCCGAACAACATTTCCAATGACATTAACAATAGCATCAAGCCACCCGCAATTCGAAACGCATCCAATGATACACCCATGCGCGATAACAACCACTCGCCACCAAAGGCAAAGCTGAGCAACAACAACGACGCAAACATCGTGCCTTTTATGGCCATTTTTCGTCTATAGGCTGCGGGTTGTCCCGCCGTCATCGTCGCAAAGATTGGGGCTACACCCAACGCGTCAATCAACACAAACAAGGTCACAAACGCCGTAAGAAATAAATCAAGCATTGCAGTATCCATCAAAATTAGTTCCTTGTTTTGCTCGAATTTGCGATTAATCTTCACTACCCAACGGGAGTTTCACCATAGGTTCTATGCAAAAATGCGTGGCTATAGGTTTTAATCATAACAACATCAATCCCGGATTTTCAATCATTGCCTTAAAGGCGGCCAAGAACCGTGCGCCAACAGCACCATCGACCACCCGATGATCACAGGTCAAGGTAACGCTCATCACGGTGGCAATGCCAAGCACGCCATCATTTACGACCGGGCGCGGCTCACCGGCGCCAATGGACAGGATACAGCCTTGCGGCTCGTTAATGATCGAGGCGAACGATTTAATGCCCATCATGCCAAGGTTTGAGACAGTGAAAGTACCGCCTTGGTACTCCTCTGGCTTTAGTTTACGGTTGCGGGCGCGGGTGGCCAGATCTTTGGTTTCGGATGAAATATCGGCCAGCCCTTTAGCATGCGCGGCGCGGATCACCGGGGTAATTAGCCCGCCGTCAACGGCAACGGCAATACAGACATCGGCATTATGCCATAATTTGAGACCGTCTGGTGTATAGCTGGCATTGGCTTCGGGTACTTTTTTCAGGGCCAAGGCACAGGCGCGTACAATAAAATCATTGACTGAAATTTTTATACCATCGTCGGCGGTTTCAAGATTGATCGCTTTGCGCGTTGCCAATAATGCATCCAAACGACAATCTACATTCAGCGGGAAATGCGGCACATCGCGAAATGATGCGGTCATTCTGGCGGCAATGGTTTTGCGCATGCCATCCAACGCGATAAGGTCAAAGCCATCGGTCGCAAGGGGTGTTGTTGTGGACGTGGTTGCGGACGTAGCGCTCAAGGCCGCCTCGATATCGCGTTTAATGACGCGGCCATGGGTGCCGGTTCCGGGTATCGTCGCAATGTCTAATCCGGCTTGTTTGGCCAAGCGCTTGGCCAACGGCGAAGCTTTGACGCGGGTGCCTGATGGGGTTGGTTCCGCTACTGGCACAGGGGCCGCCGGTTGCGCTGGCTGTGGCTCGACTGCCGGTGCAGTCGGGCTTGGTGGCGCAGCCGTTTTGATGTTTGGCATGGCCTCGCCATCTTGCAACAACACCGCGATTACCGTGTTGATTTTTATGTTTTCGGGACCGGCTTTTATCAGAATTTTGCCAACAATACCTTCGTCTATGGCTTCGATTTCCATGGTGGCTTTGTCGGTTTCGATCTCGGCTAAAATATCGCCAGATTGCACTTCATCGCCTTCGGATACCAGCCATTTAGCCAAGATACCCTCTTCCATGGTCGGGCTAAGCGCTGGCATTAGAATTTCAATCGGCATGTGTTATTTCCTTAGGCCAAGTGGGTCAGCGAACTAACATTTGCTTCCCAGTTTTCCCCATCAAAATCTTCGTGAATTATTTCCTCAAACGTTGCTTGTTTGATGCAGTTTACGTTAATCGAAACCCCGTTCGGGTTGGAGCGCGGAATGTAAAACGACTTTACGCCACAGACTTTACAAAACAGATGGTTGGCGGTTTTGCTGTTAAATTGATAACTGGTTAGTTGTTCTTCGCCAGTTTTTAGCGAAAACTGCGCCTTGGGGACGATCAAATGCAAAAACCCGCTCATAACGCAAATACTGCAATTGCATAATTGCGCAGTAATACAAACCGGCGCTTGCACTGAAAACGTAACGGCACCGCAATGACAGCCGCCGTGATGGGATGCCAAGGCGCTAGACATAACACACATCGCGCACCGCTTGGGCAATCCGCTGTGGGATTGGCATGGCCAAGGCTTCCAAATTCGCAGCATAGGCCAACGGTGCTTCGACCTGATGAACCCGTTTCGGCGGTGCATCTAAGTCGTCAAATGCCTGCTCGGTAACCATGGCAGCAATTTCAGCACCGATCCCCATCCGGCCCCAACTTTCTTCAACGGTGACCAAGCGGTTGGTTTTGCGCACTGATGTCAAAATGGTATCGCAGTCCAAGGGGCGAATGGTTCGCAAATCAATCACCTCTACTGAAATGCCCTCATTGGCCAGAATTTCAGCAGCAGCCAATGAAAACCCAACCATTCTTGAATGGGCGGTAATGGTGGCATCCGTGCCAGTACGCCGCACCAGTGCTTTGCCAATGGGAACCAGCCAATCATCAACCGCCGGTACATCAAACACTTCGCCATACATCAGCTCGTGTTCCAAGAACACCACAGGGTTCGGATTGCGAATGGCCGATTTAAGCAGGCCTTTGGCATCGGCGGCATCATAAGGGGCAAGCACGATAAGGCCCGGCACATGCCCATACCACGGGGCGTAATCCTGACTGTGTTGGGCGCCAACGCGGCTGGCGGCCCCATTGGGGCCACGAAACACAATGGGACAGGCCATTTGCCCGCCGGACATATATCTGGTTTTTGCGGCTGAATTAATGATGTGGTCCATCGCCTGCATCGCAAAGTTAAACGTCATAAACTCGACAATGGGCCGCAAGCCAGCAAACGCAGCCCCCACGCCTAATCCGGCAAATCCATGTTCGGTAATTGGAGTGTCAATTACCCGGCGGGCGCCAAATTCTTCGAGCATGTCGCGGCTGACTTTGTAGGCACCTTGATATTGCGCCACTTCCTCGCCCATCAAAAATACGTCATCGTCGCGGCGCATTTCTTCGGCCATCGCATCGCGTAAGGCATCGCGGATACTGGTGGCAATCATTTCGGTGCCCGCCGGAATATCGGTTTCCGGTGGGGTTCGAGCGGTGGCCACAGCAATGGGGGTTAGCTCGGCAGCGGGTGCGTTTGCCTCAGGTTCCGGTGCGGGTGTGGGTTCAGGTTTGGGTTCAGGTTTGGTTTCCATCTCGGTATCCGCATCGTCGCCCTCTTCGAGCAAAATCGCAATCACCTTATTGACCAGCACATTTTCGGAACCACTGGGCACCAGAATTTTGCCCATCACCCCTTCATCCACGGACTCGATTTCCATCGTGGCTTTGTCGGTTTCGATCTCGGCTAAAATATCGCCCGAACGGATTACATCGCCTTCGGCCACCAGCCATTTGGACAAAGTGCCCTCTTCCATGGTCGGGCTAAGCGCCGGCATTAAAATTTCAATCGCCATCAATAATTCCTAAATTACCGGTGTATATTTACGCCAAAATATCAGTCATCAACTCGGATACGTCCGGCTCTGGGCTGTCTTGGGCAAAATCAGACGCGTCGTTAACCACGGCGCGCACTTGTTTGTCCATTGCCTTTAACGCGGCTTCATCGGCAAAACCTGCTTTTAAAATTAAAGCTTTCAGCTGTTCAATCGGGTCGCTTTTGGCGCGCACTTCGTTGACTTCGTCGCGGGTTCGGTATTTCGCCGGGTCCGACATCGAATGTCCGCGATAGCGATAGGTTTTCATCTCTAAAATAATCGGCCCCTTGCCGGACCTTGCATGCTTCACCGCCATATCACCGGCTTCACGAACCGCCAGCACATCCATGCCATCAACCTCAAACCCTGGTATGCCGAAACTAAGCCCGCGTTTGTGCAAATGGATTTCCGACGATGCGCGCTCTATCGACGTGCCCATCGCGTAATGATTATTTTCAATCACGTAAATCACCGGCAAATTCCACAACTTAGCCATGTTAAAGCTCTCGTAAACCTGCCCCTGATTGGCCGCGCCATCACCGAAATAAGCCAATGACACCCGGTCATTTTGCCGATAGGCGTTGGCAAATGCAAGACCGGTGCCTAGCGATACTTGCGCCCCAACAATGCCATGGCCGCCATAGAAGTTTTTCTCGGTGGAAAACATGTGCATGCTGCCACCTTTGCCGCGTGAATAACCGGTTTCGCGGCCCGTTAACTCGGCCATTACCCCACGTGCTTCCATGCCCAATGCCAGCATATGTCCGTGATCGCGATAGCCGGTGATGACTTGATCGCCCTCGTCGATGGCCGCTTGCATGCCAACCACCACGGCTTCTTGGCCAATGTAAAGATGACAAAACCCGGCAATCAACCCCATGCCATACAACTGTCCGGCTTTTTCCTCAAAACGGCGGATCAATAGCATTTCGTGGTAATAATGAAGCAATTGCTTAGGGTCGCGATTGCTAGCTTTCGCCGGTTTGCGGGTTTTAGATTTCGACTTGGATTTTGGTGCAGACATATTTCACATGTGAACTTATATTGTGAGTGATGCTCTGGTGTACCCAAATACCAACCCCTCGTCTAGGGGATTTTAGCCAAAGAGGTTTTGTTTAAAATGGTGTCTGATGAACGTTGGCTGTTATAATTATGCGATCGTCTGGATGGATATAGTGCAACTTAGCACGAACTCGCTCGTCCAGATAATCCAAATCGAGCGATCGGTCCCGTAACATTTGATTTTGTTTTTCCAAAACCGCGGCCCGTTGTTGTAATTGGCTTAGCTCAACACGAAACTCGGCCTCTGCGTGCCGATAAGTCGACCATTTCAGCACGCTTTGATCACCGCTAAGTGCGTGATAACTAAAATATACAATCATTGCTGCAATGCCAAAACTTGGCAGAAATCGCTTCAACTGCGACATATTCACCCGTGTTCGCGCCGCTTTCTGCGATTGCGCTTATTTTTGCTGAGATATTCTGCCCAGCTATTTTTTTTTGTAACCTAGCAAATATCAGTAAACATCAGGTTAGCAAATTTTTATTTTTGCAAAACAGTCTGTTGATTGACCACGCTTCAAACCGCGCTACACTCTTGGGGAACGTATTTTTCCGCCATTGCGGGAAACCGGGAGACAGACAGAATGAAAAAACTTCTTATGGGCGTTGCCGCCTTAGCTTTGATCGGGTGCAGCCAGCAAACCGACGACACCACGCCAGCAAATAGTCAAAATGCGGCACCAACAATTGCCGAAGCCGAAGTGTTTATCGCCAATGCCGAGAAACAATTGGTGGAAATGGGTGAATATGGCGCCAAGATATTTTGGGTAAATGCCAATTTCATTACCGAAGATACCGACTGGCTCGCCACAAGGGTTGGCGCCGAATTTACCAAGCTTGGTGTTGATCTGGCCAATGGTGCCAAACGGTATAATGATTTGGAATTGCCGGATGAACTTGCCCGCAAAATGAAGTTTTTGAAAATTGGTCTGACCCTACCTGCACCGTCCAAAGTTGAAGGCGCGGCAGAAGAACTAAGCGAAATCTCCACATGGCTTAGCTCGACCTATGCCAAGGGCCAGATTGAAATGAACGGCCAAATGGTGCCGCGCAATGACCTAGAAGCATTAATGGGCACGGTTCGCGATCCTGAAATTTTGCAAGAAATGTGGACCAAATGGCGTGAAGTATCGGTACCGATGGGACCAAAATATGCCCGTCTTGTTGAGATCGGCAATGAAGGCGCACGCGAACTGGGCTTTCAAGATTTGGGTGAGTTATGGCTGTCGGGTTATGATATGGAAGCCGCTGAAATGGCCGCTGAGGTTGATCGGTTGTGGGGGCAGGTAAAGCCGCTTTATGAACAGTTACATTGTTATGCGCGTGCGGGTCTGTCCGCACAATATGGTGAGGACGTGCAACCGACCGATGGCCCCATTCGGGCTGACTTGCTTGGAAATATGTGGGCGCAGCAATGGGGCAATATTTATCCAATGGTCGCGCCCAAAGGCGGTAGTGACGTCGGTTATGATCTAACCCAGCTATTAAAGGAGCACGAGTATACACCGATCAAGATGGCCGAGGCTGGTGAGGCGTTTTTCTCGTCGCTTGGCCTGGATCCATTGCCGGATACGTTTTGGTCGCGCTCACTATTTACCAAACCACGTGATCGCGATGTAATCTGTCATGCATCAGCGTGGAATTTGGATGGGGTTGATGATATTCGAGTGAAAATGTGTACCAAAATCAATGCCAATGATTTTCAAACCATGCACCATGAATTGGGCCACAACTATTACCAACGGGCCTATAATCACCAACCTAGGCTGTTCCAATCCGGCGCTCATGATGGTTTTCACGAAGCGATTGGTGACTTTATTTCACTTTCCATCACGCCGCGCTATTTGGCGGATATTGGCCTGATCAGCGAAGACATGATCCCGGACGCGAATGCCGATACTGGGTTATTGCTGAACCAAGCTTTGGACAAAATATCGTTTTTGCCGTTCGCCTATATGATGGATAAATGGCGCTGGCAGGTATTTTCTGGTGATATTACGCCGGAAAACTATAACCAAAGCTGGTGGGATTTACGTACCGAGTTTCAAGGCATTGTCCCGCCCGGCGGCGCCCGTCCAGCAGACGCATTTGACCCCGGTTCAAAGTTTCACATTCCGGGAAATACCCCTTATTTGCGTTATTTCTTGTCGTTTGTGATGCAGTTTCAATTCCATCAAGCCGCCTGTGATATGGCCGGTTGGGAAGGTCCATTACACCGGTGTTCGATTTATGGTTCGGATGTAGTTGGCGAAAAATTCCAAGAAATGTTGGCCATGGGTCAATCGCGGCCTTGGCCCGATGCTTTGGAGGCTTTTACCGGCACTCGTGAAATGGATGGTTCGGCAATTATTGCGTATTTTGAACCATTGATGGAATATCTCGAAACCCAAAACCAAGGGCAATCTTGCGGCTGGAAATAAATTAAAACTGTTTACGCTCTCATTTTTAGTCCCCGGTCTTGAGCCGGGGTCAAGCCTTTTTGGGAAATCTAAAAAGTAAAGAACTGGACCCCGGTTCAAGGCCGGGGACCCTGGTGTAAAAGGCTGGGGTTGTGATGGATTGGGAACGAGCCGGGGACCGTGGTGCAAAAGCCGAGAGCGGCGGTAGACTAGGAACGAATGGTGCAAATCGAAACATGTCTTAACTCGTCAAACATGATAGTTAATCAATTTTAATTCGATGCATGTAGTCGATCGTTTTGGCGAAAATACTCATCAACGGCATCGCCGACCGCATTGGTTATTTTTTTAATATACCGCGCTTTATTCAAATTAGCTTCATCGTGCTTATTCGATAAAAATCCCATTTCAATCAACACCGCCGGCACATCTGGGGCCAGCAATACGAATAAATTTCCATCACGGTGGCTATTGCGGACCAACGGTCCAGCTTTGGCCAGTTTTGGGATGAGTATTCCAGCAAACACCGCCGATTGATTTTGAGTTTGGCGTTGGGATAAGTCAAACAAGATATCACTGACCTCTGGCCGTGACACGGCCAAATCCACATCAATCAGCCAATTGCTGCCCTTTAGGATTTCAGGGCGCGAACGGCCACTGGCCCGTTCTGCTAGGGTGTAGACGGAGGCACCTCTGGCCTTGGGGTTGCTTGCCGAGTCTGCGTGCAATGATATAAATAAATCAGCTTCATGTTGCCTGGCAATTCTCACCCGGCCTTCTAGTTCAATAAATCGGTCGGTACTGCGGGTGAGGTGAACATAGTATTTTCCATTGCGTTCAAGCCGCTTCTTTAGGGCCAAGGCGGCTCTTAGATTAACGTGCTTTTCCCAAGTTTTCTTTACCTTGCCAATCGATCCGGGGTCTTTACCACCATGGCCCGCATCAATCACAATCACCCGTTTTTCATTGGCATTATTGGTTTTGAGGGTTGGCGCTAAGGCCACAGCAAGTATGGGTTCCGCTGGGGGCGCGACTGACTTTGAGGCCATCGAAGGTAAAAATGGTTCGTCAAAACCAGAACCGGCAATAAAGCTAATTAAATCTGTTTGCTCCAGGTCAAACACCAACCGGTGCATTTTATAATCATGAGTTGGCGCTAGATAAAACTCGCGGGCGATTTTAATCGGTCCAGCCAATTCAAACACCAAGCGCGAGGTTGCCGGCGAATTGGCAGCAAAGCGAAACCGTTGCACCATACCTTCGCCAACACCCTCACCTTGTTGAACTGCGAAGGTTTTATCAAGGTTCCAACCCAGTTTGGGAAAATCCATCACCAATCGAGCGCCCTGGCTGGCCAAGGTAAACCAACTATATTCTTGTTTGTTATCAAACTCGATGACAATACGAGTTTGCTCAACCGTGCCGGAAAACCGAACCGCTTGCACCTCGTCTGCGGCGGCATGTATTGAGCTAACCCCCCATACCAACAAGGATATAGCGAACAACCAACAACTAAAATTTCTAGAAACAAACAATGATACGGTTCCGTGAATGCTATTTGTGGATAGGTTAATCAAGAAGTCTAGCACAAGCATGTTGACGATTGGTTGATTGTGCTAACTTTTACATTTGGGTCTTTTCAATTGCGATAGCATAGTGCATGTTACGGTCATTCGGAATGTTGATTTGCATATTTCTGGGATGAGCAGGTTTCCTGCCCCTAAGAGATGCAAGTACCCGTAAACTGGCCAGATGTTTTTTGCTCTGCAAATGAAGGTACTGGTCACAAATTTTTCAACCGCTTTGCGGCTAAATAAAACCCGACCGATACCGGGCATTGTAGAAATACCGTAGAAATACCATTGTAGGAATACCACCGTAAAAATACCATTATAGGAATACCCCTAATCATGTTTCTGTCCCTTGTTCGACCCATAATACAACCATCGGGCGCGTCTTTATTCGCGCCGGGTTGTGGATGGTTCACAAACAACAGAACCCAAATATATAGCCCCTTGTCACGCCCCATATGGGCGGGCGCAACGGGCGAAGAGAGAATTTATGACAAAAAGAATGTTAATCGACGCCGCCCATCCCGAACAAACACGGGTGGCCATTGTTGACGGAAATCGAGTTGAAGAATTTGATTTCGAATCACAAAGTAAAAAACAATTAAGAGGTAATATTTATCTGGCCAAAATAACCCGGGTTGAACCGTCGTTACAGGCTGCCTTTGTTGACTATGGCGGCAACCGCCACGGATTTTTAGCTTTTAACGAAATTCACCCGGATTATTATCAAATCCCTGTGGAAGATCGTGCCAAATTACTGGCTGCTGAAGCGGCTGAAGCTGCTATTGAGTCTGAGGCTGACGAGTTGGAAGCAACGGACGAAGTCATCGACGAAGATGCTGAACACGATAATACTGCCCAAGATGCCAGCACGGTTGAAGAAGAGGAAATCGCACAAGAAGCTATAAAACAACGCGAAAAACGCCGCCATAAGAATTATCGGCGCTATAAAATCCAAGAAGTAATCAAACATGGTCAGATCATGTTGATACAAGTGGTCAAAGAAGAACGCGGCACCAAAGGCGCGGCCCTTACCACATATATGTCCCTAGCCGGTCGATATTGCGTGTTGATGCCAAATACCGCCAAGGGCGGCGGAATTTCACGAAAAATTTCAAATGCAGCGGACCGCAGTCGACTAAAAAGCATTACCAGTGAATTGGAAATTGCCCCCGGTATGGGGTTGATTATTCGTACAGCGGGCTCCAAACGCAACAAAACTGAGATCAAGCGCGACTATGACTATTTATCCCGATTATGGGGTACCATTCGCGACAATACCCTAAAATCCACGGCACCATCATTGGTTCACGAGGAAGGCGGTCTGGTTCGGCGTGCTGTACGAGATTTATATGACAAGGACATTGAATCAGTCCTCGTCGAAGGCGAAGTAGCGTTTAAAGAAGCCAAAGAATTCATGACATTGCTCATGCCATCACACGCATCAAACGTCATTCATTATCAGGAAAAATACCCGATATTCCTGCGCTATCAAGTCGAAGATCAGCTTGAAACCATCCACTCACCAGAAGTTCAGTTAAAATCTGGCGGCTATTTGGTCATCCACCAAACCGAAGCTTTGGTGGCGATTGATGTCAACTCTGGCCGAGCCACACGAGAGCGCAATATTGAAACCACTGCCGTTAAAACCAACCTAGAAGCCGCCGATGAAGCTTGTCGTCAAATGCGATTGCGCGATTTGGCCGGCCTGATTGTGATCGACTTCATCGACATGGAGGAGAACAAAAACAACCGAGCCGTCGAAAAGCGCATGAAAGACGCGCTAAAACGGGATCGAGCTAGAGTTCAAGCGGGCCGGATATCGATGTTTGGCTTGTTTGAAATGTCACGGCAACGCCGCCGGGCCTCCGTCATTGAGGGCACCAGTCAAACGTGCCCAACATGTAATGGCTTAGGTGTGGTTCGCTCAATCGAATCCAGTGCCTTGACTGCCTTGCAAGCTCTAGAATCCGAAGGCATGCGTAAACGCGCCAAATCGATAAAACTAACAGCACCGTCCGCGGTCGCGTTGTATATTTTAAATGAAAAGCGCACCCAGGTGGCCGAAATCGAAGCGCAAGCAAGCATGCGGGTTATCGTTGAAGCTGACCCGAACATGCACCCACCCATGCATGAAATCGAAGTTCTGGATATGTTGCCAAACGGTGGCAAATCAGAAACAACCAGCGCGAAAGAGCCGTCAAATCGTAAAGGCCGAGCTAGCCGCAAACCAAAGAAAACGCCAGATCAACCGGCAAGCGACAAGCCAGCCGCAACCCCTGATGAGACAGACAGCGCCGAAACGCCAAAACGTCGCCGCCGGGGTCGCCGTGGTGGCCGCGCCCGTGGCAAACCAGATGCAGATCAGATTGCGGCAACCGGTATAGAACCCGAAGTAACATCGAACGAAACCCCCAACACATCTTCAGATGTCTCGCCTATAATAGCGAAAGCTGGCACCGATGAACCCGGGCCAAAACGCCGTGTGCGCCGCAAACGTAAATCAGCCAATGCTGATGACGAAACACAGATCACACCGCAGGCCGCCTCTACAGATAAGGTTGCAGCCGAAACCGCCCAGCCATCAGATAAACCAACACGCCCAAAGCGCATTCGTCGCTCCAAACGGCCAGAGACTAGCCCACCCGTCTTGGTGGTCGAAAACACAGCTGAAGAAACACCCTCGCCGAGTAAACCGAGCCGGCGTGTTCGAAAACGTGCGACAACAGCAGAGAAGCCAAATGCGCCATCGAAGGTCACACCATCAGAAGCACCATCCGTTGACCCGACACCGGCAAAGCCAACCCGCCGAGTTCGAAAGCGCCCAACAAAGGAAACGTCGGTAACGGCTGAAACACCCAAAAAACCAACCAAAAAACCGGCAACGCGTAAAGCAACACCCAAAGCAAAACCGGCAACCAAGGCGCCAACACCATCGGCACGCAAAGTCAGGACTCGCAAAAAACCCGTTGCAGAGGTTGCCGTTAAGCCCGCTGCCAAGCCAAAGAAGGCGACACCTAAACCCGCAGCCGCTGTTGAAGCGGTGAAAAGCGAGGTTACTTCGAAAAAAACCAAACGTAGCTGGGCTAGTCGAATTTTTGGAGATGGCGAAACAGAGTAATTGGGCGTATACTGCAAACGATTTCCCTACGGTGACGGTAACAAGTACGTCAGATGAAGTTGTTTCTATTGCGCTGCTTCCAAGTTATGCTTACAAAAACGAGGCGGTGGGGATCGAAACGGAGAACGCGGACCATGCGTCAGATTGCGATTGTTATAACCTTGTTTTTCGGGCTGACCGTTGGCGGATTAGTCTTTGGTTCAGCCGCATCGGCGCAAACGATCCGCGACGCAGAAATCGAAAGTGCGCTGCGTGAATATGCGCATCCGATATTGTTGGCCGCAGGTTTAAATCCACCTGATGTTGGTATTCATGTCATCGGCAGCCGAGAGATCAATGCATTTGTCACCCGTGGGCAAAATATGTTTTATCATACCGGCCTTATCTTACAGGCCGAAACGCCGAATGAGTTAATCGGCGTAATCGCGCACGAAACCGCTCATATATCCTCCGGACATTTAGCGCGGCAATCTGATGCGATCAGCAAAGCCTCAAGGCCAATACTGTTAACCATGGGGCTAGGTATTCTGGCCGCTGTTGCCGGCGAGCCACAAGCTGCGGCGGCATTATTAGGCAGTGCGCAACAATTTGGTGTGCTGACCTTCTTTGTCCATACCCGTATCCAGGAGGCCTCGGCGGATCAAGCCGCCGCTAAATTTCTGGAAGCAACAGGACAATCCGGTGGTGGCTTATTGAAGTTTTATGAACGCTTTAGTTTTCAAGAGATTATGAGCGGTGCCAAACGGTTTCCTTATTTTCGCACCCACCCTCTTTCATCACAACGCCTTGACTCACTCGCCGATGAAGTGCGCGCTTCCACCTATTTCGATATCCCCGATAGCGATGAAAGAATTTTCCAATTAAAAATGATCCAAGCCAAAATTATTGGCTTTTTGGATCCGCCACAACAAGTGTTCAATCTATACCCAGAAACCGATCAAAGCTTGCCGGCCAAATATGCCCGCGCCATCGCCCATTATCAGGCGGCATCAACCAAGATAGCCTTAGAAAAAATCCAAGAACTATTCCTAGCACAACCGCAGAACCCTTATTTCAACGAGTTGTATGGTCAAGTGTTATTTGAATCAGGTCGTGCTGAGGAATCTATTATCTATCACCAAAAGGCCGTCGATTTGGCACCGAATGCCCCGTTATTACACTTAAATCTAGCCAAATCTTTGATTGCAACCAATAATATTGAGAACCTAGAAAAAGCCCGATCACATGCGAACTATGTGCTCCAAGTTGAGCCCGGAAATGCATTCGCCTGGTATCAGCTATCCCTGCTGCACGAAAAAACTGGAGAAATTGGGTTGGCAAAATTGGCCACAGCCGAGCAAGCTTATGCTATGCATGATTTTTTGCGCGCGCAAGGGTTTGCCCAACGCGCCAAGCAAGACCTAGAGCCGAACACCCCACAATGGCGACGTGCCAATGATATTTTATTGGTGATCGCTGCCGACCCACAAATTCGACGGTTTATACAAGAATCCCGGCGTCGGTCGCAACGGCGATAAGATAAATCCCACCCGGTTTCTCGAACAAATAACGAGGTGATAAAAACATCTCTTAATAAATCACTGTCATAGATCACAGCATCTAAAAATGATTCGCATCAAGGAACCGCTTTCATGAATAAACCTACCGTTTTTACCATTTTAGTTTCCGTCGCACTTTCGGCGATACTTTCTGTAGGCATCAATATCTATGCCCTAAAATCGGACCGGTTTGACAGCAAGCCACCGGCGGGAGAAGCCGCAAGTGACTATGTGAAACAAGCATTACTTGCTGATCCTGCAATGTTGGAGGATGTATTTGCCGCCCTGCAAAAGCAACGGGAGCAACAACAAACCCAAAATGTCTTAGCCGCTCTTGAGAACGCGCAGCCCGCACTTTATTCGGATACTCGCGACCCGGTGCTAGGAAATCCAGAGGCAAAATTTACCATTGTTGAATTCTTTGACTATAATTGTGGGTATTGCAAAATCTCCGCCAAATGGATGAAAGAGAAATTTGCACAACACCCTGATGATATTCGGATTATTTTTAAAGACTTCCCTGTGTTAGAGGGCCGAGCCGAAGGTTCCAAAGAAGCCAGCTCTGCCTCACTTGCGGTTTGGAAACAAGGCGCACAAGTCTTCCATAATTTTCATTTCGCAATGATGGAAGCCAAAGGTGGCTATGATAGTCAACGGATTGACGAAATTGCCGCTGCATCTGGTGTAAATGTCACACAAATGCGCGCTGATATGACAGCAGATGAAGCTCAGTTTGAAGCTCATATGAGCGATATATATAACCTTGCTAGTTCGCTGGAAATTAATGGAACACCGGCTTTTGTCGCGGATGGTGTACTGGTTCATGGTGCGGATACACAGCAATTACAACAATTATTAGATCAAAAACTGGCGGAGACGTAATGCAAAAAAATCAATTTTCCTGGCGTACGGCGCTTATCATTCCAGCTATTATTATGGGCATGCTTAGCTGTGCGCCAAGTCCCGCCCCAACCCCGCACAGTTGGACAATTGACTCCGCCGCATCACAAATTACCTTGTTTGCAATCAAGGCCGATGCCATCGGGGAAACATTCACCCTCGATGTTACAGAAGGTTCAATCTCAAGCACGGGCGCAGCCCAAGTCATCATCGGTTTGCAAAGCATTGAAACCGGAATTCCAATCCGCAATGGGCGCATGCGTGAACATTTGTTCAAAATTGCCGACTGGCCATTGGCCAAAGTTTCTGGCCAGATTGATCTCGGCCATGCCCAAAACTTAACCATTGGGCAACGCCTCGACATCACCACAGAAATGACCGTCGACTTACATGGAATATCCAATATTTATGATGTCAAATTCGTCCTGACCCGCCTGTCCGCATCTCGCGTATTGGTGCAAAGCGCACAGCCGATCTCCGTCACCGCCGATGATTTTGAGCTAAATGAAGGCTTGGCAAAACTACAGCAATTGGTCGATCTTCCCAGCATCACGCCCGTGGTTGCCGTTAGCTTTACCTTGGTTTTCCAAGGGGTTTAACCTCGGCCTAAATCAGTCCCGCCAATGGGCTGGAAGGGTCAGCATAGCGTTTTTTGGGCATTCTTCCGGCTAGATAAGCTTCGCGGCCCGCGATCACTGCGTGTTTCATCGCCCGCGCCATCCGCACCGGATCTTTGGCCTCGGCAATCGCCGTATTCATCAATACCCCATCACAGCCCAGCTCCATCGCGATACTAGCGTCCGATGCAGTACCGACACCAGCATCAACGATCACTGGCACCGAACTTTGTTCGACGATCAGCCGGATATTGACTAGGTTTTGCAGGCCCAAGCCGGAACCAATTGGCGCACCCAACGGCATAATCGCGACACAGCCCATGTCCTCAAGTTTACGGGCAAATACCGGGTCATCGGAACAATATACCATCACTTTGAACCCCTCATCGATCAGCATTTTTGCCGAGCGCAAAGTTTCCACCATGTCCGGGTATAAATGTTTTGGGTCCGAGAGAACTTCAAGTTTCACCAAATCCCAGCCCCCAGCTTCGCGGGCCAAGCGCAAGGTCCGCACCGCATCCTCACCGGTAAAACAGCCGGCGGTATTCGGTAAATAGACGGTTTTCGTGGGGTCAATGAAGTCGACCAACATCGGCTCATTGGGGTCCGACAAATTAACCCGACGCATGGCTACGGTAACAATATCCGCACCCGATGCTGCCAACGCATCTGCATTTTGCTGATAATCCTTATACTTCCCAGTCCCAATAATCAGCCGCGAAGCATATTCGCGTCCGGCAATCACCAAAGGTTTATCTTGCACTTATTTTCTCCAACATTTTCAACCACCACCAATGAACCGCACAATCTCGATCCGATCGCCCTCTTTCACCATAGTTTCAGCAAAAAGGGAACGCGGTACGATCTCTAAATTGCGCTCAACGGCGACTTTTGCTGGATTTAGTTCCAATGAGGTTAGCATTTGCAGGACACTTGTCTCATTTTCTAGGTCTCGCACCTCGCCATTCATGGTAATTTTCATTGTATCTCGCTTTTGTTGCACAACAAAACTTGTCCTAATGGTCATTCCTCTATAAAACCCAAAAAAATTGATTTGGTACAGAATGACAAAAACTATCTACATCCTAAACGGTCCCAACCTCAACCGTCTTGGTACGCGCGAGCCAGATATTTACGGCACAACAAGTTTAGACGATATCGAAACCAAGTGCCGAGCCTTGGCAGATGCACAAAATATTGCACTAGAATTTCGCCAAACCAATACTGAAGGCGAATTGGTGACATGGGTGCAAGAGGCCACCGATCATGGCGTATTCCTTATTATAAATGCCGCCGCTTATACCCATACGTCGGTGGCGTTATTCGATGCATTAAAATTGCTGACAATCCCGGTCATTGAGGTCCATTTATCTAATCCTGCAGCCCGTGAAGCGTTTCGTAAAACCAATTATGTCAGTCCAGCCGCCACATCAGGGGTTTTTGGGTTTGGTGCAATGGGATACGAAATGGCGATGACAGCCGCGTTTTCTGTGCTATCTTCTACAAAATAACAAATGGAATATGGGTGAAATGGCAACAACCACAAAACCGACTTTAGGTAAAAACGAATTATTGATCATCCGTGAACTTGCGGATATTTTGCGCGAAACGGACTTAACCGACATTGAGCTAGAACGCGGGGATCTTAAATTAAAGATCAGCCGACGAGCCGCCAAGCAAGTGGTAAGCGCTGCTGTTTCTGCGCCATCTCTACCCGTGGCACAGCCGCAACCGATGGCCCCAGAAACCCCCGCCCCAGAAGCCGCGGTTGACATGTCAGCTCACCCCGGCGCGGTAGCGTCACCCATGGTTGGCACCGCTTATCTGTCGCCGGAGCCAGGCAAACCAGCCTTTGTCCAAATTGGCGATCAAGTAACCAAAGGCGATACATTGCTATTGATTGAGGCCATGAAGACCTTTAATCCAATTTCAGCGCCACATTCGGGGACTGTTTTGGATATCATTGTTACCGAAGGCCAACCGGTCGAGTTTGACGAAGCTCTATTGGTCATTGCCTAAGCTAAACGCCCCGGCTTTGGGTAGGATGAAAACTGATGTTTAAAAAAATCTTGATTGCCAATCGTGGTGAAATTGCTTTGCGAGTTCATCGCGCTTGTAAGGAAATGGGTATTTTGACCGTAGCGGTACATTCGACCGCCGACCGAGATGCCAAACATGTCCTGATTGCTGACGAAAGCGTCTGTATTGGCCCGCCAGCGCCTACGCAAAGCTATTTGAACGTGCCGGCGATTATGGCAGCGGCGGAAATCACCGGTGCCGATGCCATTCACCCCGGCTATGGCTTTTTATCGGAAAACGCCAGATTTGCCGACATTGTAACCGCACATGATTTAACATTTATCGGCCCCACTGCCGATCACATCCGATTGATGGGCGACAAAATTTCCGCCAAAAAAGCAGTAATGGAAGCGGGTATTCCCGTAGTTCCCGGCTCCAAAGGCGAGATCACCACCGAGGCACAGGCTAAAAAAGTAGCTGCCGAAATTGGTTTTCCATTATTGGTAAAAGCTGCCGCCGGCGGTGGTGGCCGCGGGATGAAGCTGGCTCGCACCGCTGCTGATCTGAGCGAAGCGGTATCTATGGCGCGGACCGAAGCCTTGGCCGCATTTGGCGATGGCTCGGTGTATTTGGAGCGGTACCTGGAAACGCCGCGCCATGTGGAAGTGCAAATCCTAGCGGACGCGCACGGCAATGTGGTCCATTTGGGCGAACGAGATTGTTCACTACAACGACGCAACCAAAAAATCCTCGAAGAAGCGCCCTGCCCGGTATTAACTGCCGAACACCGACAAGAAATCGGCGAAATTGTCTCCCGCGCCATCTCTAAAATTGGCTATTTGGGCGTAGGGACCATCGAGTTTCTGTACGAAAATGGCGAGTTCTTCTTCATCGAAATGAATACTCGTTTACAAGTTGAACACCCGGTGACCGAGGCGATTACCGGAATTGATCTGGTGCGCGAACAAATCCGGGTGGCGGCCGGTGAAAAACTGTCGTTTACCCAAGACGACGTAAAATTTCGTGGCCACGCCATTGAGTGCCGCATCAATGCCGAACATCCACGGACATTTGTGCCTTCACCTGGCAAAATTAAAGAGTTTCATGCGCCGGGCGGCCTTGGTGTTCGTTTAGATTCAGCTGTTTACGCCGGATATTCAATCCCGCCATATTATGACAGTTTGATCGGAAAACTGATCGTCCACGGTGCAAATCGCCAAGAAGCCTTGATGCGATTGTCGCGAGCATTGGATGAAATGGTGATCTCTGGCATCCACACGACTTTGCCGTTGTTTCAAGATTTAATGAATGAAGAGGATGTCATATCCGGCAATTACAATATTCATTGGTTGGAACATTGGCTGCAAGAGCAACAAGACGAGTGACCTTTGGCGCCGATGACTTACTACAACTATACGCCAAAGGGAAATTCCCGATGGCAGACGACCGTAACACAGCCCGCGTATCAATCATTGACCCCGACTGGCGCGGCGTTTTACCGCTGGACCGGCTGCATTTACCCCGACGACTACGCCGAACGATACGCCAAGATCGCTTTAGCGTCCGTATCAATCAAAATTTTCCTACTTGTCTACGTCAATGCGCCGAAATGGCTCCAAACCGAACCGGAACCTGGATCAATCACGGCATCGAAGCTCTGTGTCAGCAGCTTTTCTTAACCGGTAACGCCCATTCGGTGGAGTGCTATGTGCAAGACCAACTGGTCGGCGGTTTATATGGGATCACCCTTGGCGGTGCATTCTTTGGTGAAAGCATGTTCCAGCGGGCAACAAACGCCAGCAAAGTAGCGCTGTTTCATCTGTGCGCTCGCCTGATTAGACAAGGGTTTAGCTTGTTGGATGTCCAGTTTATCACCGATCATTTAAGCCAATTCGGAGCCATAGAAATACCCCGCAATACCTATCTTGAGCACTTAACAACAGCCCTGCCCCAAAATCCAAATTTCTCGATAAACCCAGCACCGATGCAAGGAGCCGAAGTATTAGAAATCCTTGACGCTGGCTATTTACAATCCAATACCCACACATCGTAAACTGGATGTTCGAGCGGGTTCAGTGCCGGACTGGACGCAAACATCCAACCATTAAAAACGCGAATTCCGTCCACTTCCTGACCGGTGCCGTCGGTTGCCCGGTCATGTATTGTTAAAAATGCAAAGACTTCTGGCGTTTCCTCTGGGGGTCGTTTTCTGCAATAAAAAGGTTTTATGGTAAGCGCGCCAAATTTGCTGATCTCCCCTATTTTTACCTCAAAATCATGGGTGCTGGCGGTGACTTTATCTAATCCACGCAACACCACCCGCGTCCCAGGTTTTGAGGATAAATCGCTTTGCGCAACAGCGGAGAAACCAAATCCAAAATTGCTACATAGGCACAGCAAAATAGCGGTGCGTATCTTCATTCTTCGGCGCTTTCGGAACTAGAATTACCGGCAAACTGGCCCAATAACCCCAGCAAATCTACTGCGCCTTGGGTGTATTCAAAGCTTTCACCTTGTTGCAGCATGGCGTCCTCAGCGCCAGGTTCAATCGAGATATAGGCTGAACCCAATAGGCCATCAGAGACGATTTTAGCCACCGAGTCCTCTGGTATTGGAACATCGGCACGGACACTTAAAGTTAGCTTGGCATCATAGGTCGCCGTATCTAAGGTAATATCGGTAATTGTTCCAATTTTAACGCCAGCCAGACGGATATCCGTACCATTGGCAACACCGCCGATGGAGGAAAAATGGGCAATGAGATCAACCGCGCCGCTTGATCTTTTGTCACCGATCGTTGTTGAAACAAAAAACGCAAAAGCCGCCGCCACAACTAAGACGAACAAGCCAACAACGGTTTCAGTAAATTGCGTTTTCATCCTTGGTTCGGGTCCCATGCTTCGTAATCGCCGGTCGCGGCGTCGCGTTCGCCTGGGCTGGCCAACGAGCCTTTGCGCCGCCAGGCCCAGATGGTACCGGTGAGATTGGGTTGATGGTCTTTTTCCCACTCTTGGCGAAAAAGCGGTTCTTCGGACGGTGGATGCTCAAATGTATGATGTAACCAACCATGCCATTCCGCCGGCACCCGTGAGGCATCGGCATAGCCTTTATAAACTACAAATCGGCGTTTTCTGCCATTAAAGCTCGCGCGTTTTTCCTCGAAATAGCGATTGCCGCAATCATCCTGCGCCACAAAAACGTACCCACGCAATAGGGTCACCAACGTGCCCAAGGTCGCCCCGTCCCACCAAGCAAATAATCGTTTTATAAATTTGAACATGTTTTGATCTCTGTTTGCACGATGTAATTATGCCGTGTGTCGGCTATCGGTGTCTAGGTGTGTTTTAGCCGTTCGATCATTCTCTCACGCGAATCGGGCAATTGTTTGTCGACTGGCCACAGCACACGATGTTCGAGAAAATGCGCCGTTAATGCCAAACCGTTTTTGATGTCATCCGGTTCTAACTCTGAGCTGGATTGGGTAAGAAACCCCGGCAATGGCAATAGTTTATCCAGATATGGCTCGGCAGATTTTGCACAAACCGCCCGTCCGGTACGCGGCGAGACATGAGTTAAGTTGGTGGTAACACCGGTCGCCGCACATTTGGAAAAATCCAATCCATAGCCAAGTTCAACAAGAATACCGCTTTCCAGCCGAATAAACAAAGCCGGCCAAATTTGCGGGTTATGCAGTTGCGATACCAAAATTGCAAACGCATCAAACACCCGCGCATGGGCTTCGCGTTCCGGTAATGTAATGCAAATCATCGCACAAGCGGCGCTAAGACCGCTAAGGGCCAAGGGGTCATCCAATAAGGACGCAATGCTAGAGGCCGCATCCTCCACCACAAACATCCCCAAATGCTCGGAAAGTCTGGCCCGCCAAGACAAATGCAGCAAATTCCCCGGTTGCAACAACCCGCGCAGACGCTTGCCGCTCGCGCCGCGCACCAGTCCGGCACAACGGCCATGTTCGCGGGTTAAAACTTCGACAATCGCGCTGGCTTCACCGTGGCGACGCACCGCTAACACATAGCCGTCTGCGTGCCATTCCATTATTCGAAATCCAATCCAAACTCGGTATAACGCTCGCGATCCTGGCTCCAATTGGCGACTTTGACGTGCAAGAATAAATGTACGGTTTGCTCCATGATTTGCATCAAATCTTGGCGTGAAGCCTGTCCAATGGCTTTGATCACTTTGCCATTTTTGCCAAGTACAATTTTTCGCTGGCTGTCGCGTTCAACAAAAATAATTTGTCGAATGACAACCGAACCATCCTTTTTTGTTTCCCAACTTTCGGTGGTTACGCTCGCCGAATAAGGCAATTCCTCATGCACACGCAACATTAGTTTTTCACGGGTGACTTCCGCCGCTAACAACCGCATTGGCAAATCAGCCACTTGGTCCTTGGGATACAACCACGGGCCAACGGGTGCCTGCTCAGCCAACATCGTGCGCAAACCCTTTAGTCCAGAACCTTTGGTTGCAGATAACATTAGGATATCGGAATAAATACCTATTTTATTGAATTTTTCCGCTTGCTCTAACAAGTTTTCTTTTTCTAATAAGTCGATTTTATTGAGCACCAAAATAGATTTTTGACCCAGTTTGGTTAACTCAGCAACAATCGTTGCCACATCCGCTTTGGCTAGGTTATCTTGAGGTCGCGCTAGCTTTGGCTGATGGGCGCGATACCAAGCGGCGGCATCAACGAGGTGCACAATTTTGTCAGCCTCCTCCGCGCCCTGCCAAGCAGCGCGAACCATGGCCCGGTCCAGCCGCCGTTTCGGGGTGAAAACACCGGGGGTATCGACCAAGATCACTTGCGAGTTTTCCTCGATCATCACGCCGCGTATCGGAAAGCGAGTGGTTTGTACTTTGTGGGTAACAATCGAAACCTTGCTGCCGACCAATGCATTGACCAAGGTTGACTTGCCGGCATTGGGCGCACCGATTAATGCGGCAAATCCACATCGGGAAACGGGATCGATCATGTTTTTTTCACCACCTGTTCTAGCATTGCTTCCGCCGCCGCAGTTTCTGCATGTTGTTTTGAATTGCCTTTTGCGGTTACCGACCATTGCTGTAATTCAACAGACACTTGAAATTCTGGGCGATGATCTGGCCCAACGCGACCGACTTGGGTGTATATAGGCAACCCATATTGATTGGCCAAGGCCCATTCTTGCAAACTGCTTTTTGGGTCTTTGGTAGTGCCTGAGATATTGGCCAATTGCTCCGCCCAAAATTGCTTAAAAAAGCGCTGGGCCTCTATCATGCCGCCATCCAGATATAATGCTGCCAGCAAAGCCTCGCACGCATCGCCCAAAATCGACGCTTTTTGCCGACCGCCATTTTTTTCTTCGGCCTTTGACAAATAAAGCGCTTCGCCTACCCCCGCAGCTATGGCCGCTTTGGCACAAGCTTCTTTGCACACAAGTGTATTTAACTGCCGGGCCATTTGGCCTTCCGCTGCATCAATGCTGGCCTCAAATAAATAGTCGGCGACAATCAAACCCAAAATCCGATCGCCTAGGAACTCCATACGTTCATTATCGGCAACCGGTCGTCCATCGCCAAACGAGCCGTGGGTTAATGCGCGGCGCAATACGGCAATATCGGTAAACTGATAGCCAATGCGCTCTTGCAATGCCTGTTCATGCTGGTGAGAGCTCACCGATCACTCCGCAAACTAACAAAGCTACGTTTTCTGAAATTCGCCCAAGTCCAAGGTTTTAACAATCGAAATTCCTCATTGACCGAAATCAATACAATTTCAGCACGACCAATCAGAGCCTCAGCCGACACCACACCCCAAACACGACTGTCTAATGAGTTGTCCCGGTTGTCACCCATCATGAAAAAATGCCCGTCCGGTACAATCTCAACCGGCGTATTGTCATACGGCGAGCGCCCCCGGTCCCATGTGATATAGCTTTTGCCATTGGGCAGGGTTTCGCGAACGCGGGCAACCCGTTGTTGCTGGCCTCCAATGGTGACTATTTCCTCGCCTAACATCTCAACCGGTACTTGTTGGTTATTGATCCAAAGCCGGCCATCGCGCATTTGCACCCGGTCCCCCGGCATGCCAATCACCCGTTTTATAAAGTCGGTTCGGTTGTCACGAGGCCATTTGAACACGGCGATATCGCCTTGTTTTGGAGTTTGTTCCAAAATTCGACCGGAAAAAAGGTTGGGGGCTAACGGCAAAGAATATTTGGAATAGCCATAAGGATATTTCGAGCTAACCAGGTAATCACCGATCAATAATTGCGGATACATGCTGGCCGATGGAATATGAAACGGTTGAAAAAACAGGGTTCGCAAAAACAATGCAATCACCAACGCCCACAGCAATGTCCAGAACAACTCGACAAACTCACGCCACACAGTGTTGGGTTTTATTTCTGACTTTTCGCTCATTATTTTATTTTCTCTGATGGCACCGGTAATGCTTCGATGATCACAAATGCCTGTGCCAAAGGGTAATCATCGGTGATGGTTAGATGAATGATGGGGGTATGCCCGTTTGGAGTCAAATCGTCCAGTCGCTTTGCAGCACCGCCGGTCAAAAACATGGCTGGCTTGCCACTTGGCAAATTGACCACCCCTAGCTCTTGCCATGCCACGCCGGACTTCACACCACTGCCTAAGGCTTTTGCACACGCCTCTTTTGCCGCAAATCGTTTGGCATAGGAGGCCGCACGATTGTGACGTTTATTCGACTTGCTCCGTTCAACATGGGTAAATATTCTGCTTTCAAACCGTGGCCCAAATCGTGCCAACGTTTTCTCAATCCGGCGGATATCACAAAGATCGCTACCAATGCCCAAAATCATGAAACGCCCTCGGCCCGCGCTTGTGCAATCAAATCCTTCATCTGTTGTACAACTGACGAAATTCCACCGAAAATCGCCTCAGAAACCAAGAAATGCCCGATATTAAGCTCGCGTATTTGCTCGATGACCGCCACCGGTTTTACGCTGTCAAAGGTCAGGCCATGGCCCGCATGAATTTCCAACCCAAGGCTGGCCCCATAGCGTGCGCCTTCGCGGATTTGCTGTAATACCAATTCAGCTTGTTCCATATCGCCAGCAAAGAAATGTTCGGCATAGGCACCGGTATGCAGCTCAATCACCGGTGCACCCAGTGCTTTGGCGGCATCAATTTGAGTTCGGTCCGCCTCAATGAATAGCGAAACGCGGCTGCCATTTTCCTGCAAAGCCCGTACATAATGGGCCAGATGATTGTGTTGCCCCGCCGCATCAAGTCCGCCTTCGGTGGTTCGTTCCTCGCGTTTTTCCGGGACAATACAGGCGGCATGAGGCTTGGCGGCCAAGGCAATGGCCAGCATTTCTTCGGTGGCGGCGATCTCCAAATTGAGTGGCACACTGATTTCCTGGCGCAATCGCGCAATATCCGCATCAGAAATATGGCGGCGATCTTCACGCAAATGCGCCGTGATCCCATCCGCCCCCGCCGCCACCGCCATTTGCGCGGCCCGCACCGGGTCCGGATAAGCAACCCCGCGCGCATTGCGAATGGTCGCCACATGGTCAATATTCACCCCAAGGCGCGGGATCATGCTTGTAACCCCCGACTGCCCGGCTTGATCGCTGGAATTTTTGCCAGATCAACAGGCAGGTCACCCTCGGCATAGGTTGGAAAATCAACCTCGGCCAAGGCCAATAATGGTACGCCAACATCCGCCGCACCCCCAGAGCGGTTAATCAAACAAGCCTCGGCCACCACCAAGCCCCCCATTTGTTGGATGGCCGCAATACATTCGCGCGAAGAAAGCCCGGTGGTAACGATGTCTTCGACCACCAAAACCCGTGCGCCCGGCTTCAACACGAACCCGCGCCGCAATACAAATTCACCGGCCTCGCGTTCCACATACATGGCCGATAAGCCTAATTGCCGGGCGGTTTCATAGCCGGGGATTAAGCCGCCAACCGCTGGAGAAATAATCACATCAAACGGGCCAAAGCCAGATTGCCTAACTTTGTCAGCCAAGGCCCGGCACAAGCGTTCTGTGCGAACCGGGTCCATAAACACAAAGGCTTTTTGCAAAAAAAATGGACTGCGCCGCCCGGATGACAAAATAAAATGCCCCTCCAATAGCGCCCCGGCTTGCCTAAACTCTTCGAGTACTTGCGCTTGGTTCACGGCTCTGTTCCTTCTACTTCTTGTCCCTTGACCCGATCTGCGGTGTCAACACAGGCGCAGGCTCGGATGGCGGCTACGATATTCCACAAATGCTTTGCATCTAACACTTCTACATCAAACTCCATATCGAAAAAATCCTCGCCGCGACTTAGGGTCTTTACATCCATAATATTCCCGTTTGAGCGGCCCACCGCATCCGCAATTTCGGCTAACGAGCCAGAGCGATGGATTACGGTTGCCAAAATACGCCCAACCGATGCCCCCTCGGTGGCAGCTTGTGGGGTCCAGCTAATAGCAGTGGGTTCAATGCCATCATTGATCATGATAGCGGCATTTTCACAATCAACCACATGAACCTCAAAACCCTGCCCACGTTGGGGTAACGCTAAAATCCGGTCACCGGGGATCGGCGTACAACATTTGGCAAAATGGATGGACACCCCACGCGCCAACCCGTCACCGCCCACATAAAAATCAGCTGTTTCATCGGTGATCAACTCGCGCCGATAGACGTTTTTCACGGCCTCGCGATCTCGGCCCGGAAATAATGCATCCAAAAAATTCTCACCATTGAGCAAGCCACGGCCCAATTGAACATATAATTCGTTGATGCCTGATGTTTGCAGACGAGCCGCGGCTTTGGCTAAATTGACTTTTCCGGACAGCCCATTGCTGAGCAACAACCGCTCCACCAAACGCTTCCCAAGTTTCTTGAACTCTTTGGTTTCTGATTTTTTTATCAAGCGGCGAATGGCAGATCTAGCCCGGCCCGTAACGACCATGCTTTCCCAACCTTGCGCCGGCTCTTTACGGCCACCGCGAATAATATCAACTGAATCGCCATTTTGTAACAATGTGCGTAATGGGCGCTCGCGGCCATTAATGTTGACACCAACACATTCATCGCCAATATCCGTATGCACCGCATAGGCAAAATCAATCGCCGTTGCCCCTTCTGGCAATGGGATCAATTTGCCATTTGGGGTGAAGGTAAACACTTGATCTTTGAACATTTCCAAACGGGCATGTTCCAAAAAATCATCCGGATCACCACCATGTTCCATAATTTCCAACAATGGCTTTAACAGCTCCAACGGGTCGCCACCGGTCGCTTCATCAAAGACGTAACCACCTTGTTTATAGCGCCAATGTGCCGCAACCCCCTGCTCGGCAATTCGGTCCATTTCATGGGTGCGGATTTGCAACTCAACGCGGACATTGCCTTTGCCAATTACGGTGGTGTGCAAGGATTGATATTGGTTGGGTTTCGGTACCGAAATAAAATCATGAAACCGGTTTGGCACGCAACGCCAAGAGGTATGGATTAACCCCAATACGGTATAACATTGTTCAACATTTTCGACCAATATCCGAAACGCATAAACATCGGCGACTTCGTCAAAGGTAATGTTTTTACGTTGTAGTTTACGCCAGATCGAATAGGGACGTTTTTCGCGGCCATAGACCACCGCCTCAAACTCTTTATCCAATACCAGATCCGTCAAATTAGCAGATAATTGTTGTACGGCTTGCATATGTCGATCGCGGACAACTTTTAGCCGTTTGGTGGTGGTAATATAGGCAGCTGGGTCCAAGTAATGAAACGCTAGGTCTTCTAGCTCCGAGCAAATTTTCTGTACGCCGATCCGCCGCGCTAAAGGTGCATAAATATCCAAGGTTTCGCGGGCAATTCGTTCGCGTTTTTCGCGTAAAGATATATGGTTCAGCGTTCGCATATTGTGCAAGCGATCTGCTAATTTCACCAATAAAACCCGCACATCTTTTGAGATCGCCAACACGAATTTTTGTAAGTTTTCACCTTGCGCCGAGCGGATTGATTTGACCTCAAGCTTGGTCAGCTTGGTTACACCATCGACCAAATCCGCAATTTCTTGACCGAAAAGCTGCGCTAGTTCTTCCAAGGTTGCGTCCGTATCTTCAACGGTATCGTGCAATAATGCGGTAATCACAGATGCACAATCTAGTCGCAACTCGATTAAAATCGCCGCAACATTCACCGGATGGGCGTAATAGGGTTCGCCAGACTTTCGGGTTTGAGTACCGTGCTTTTCTTTGGCATAGCTATAGGCTCGGCGCAAACGTTCCACATCCACATCCGGATCATATTTACGAACCGCGTTGATCAGTTGATCTGGTTTAAGAAAGGATGAGCGAATACCACCGGAAAATCCGGGGGCGATCGGGGATTTATTCTCCCCTATCATCGGCTCTAGAACCGATTGTCGGGGGAACCGTCGCGATCCGCCGTTAGCGCCCGCAACATATCAAGTTCATTGGCGGGTTCTTCTTCTGCTTTTTGCTCAATCGCCAAGCGTTCTTCCTCGATTTCTTCTTCGGGTACGACTTGTTGTAGACTTGAGATAAAGCTTTCTAATAGTACGGGAATACTCACCGCTTCTTCGGCGATTTCGCGCAAAGAAACCACAGTGTCTTTGTCATTGTTACGCTCTACCAACAACGGCGCACCCGATAAAATCGCTCGTGCTCGATGGGCAGATAGCAATACCAGATCAAACCGGGTATCAACTTTTTCAATACAATCTTCAACCGTTACGCGGGCCATAGGCGATTCTCACTGGAAATTTTTGTTTCGACGAAGCGCCTTCAATACCCTTGCTGTTTTCATTTTGCAATGTCTATTTGCACCGCTTTGATGACTTTCGTCGATTTACGGTCATTTATGGCAAGCGCATCGATCAATTTCGAAATTTTAACACCGGTTTTTGGGTGGATCCAATTCGGCGCGACCTCGGCCAAAGGTAATAACACAAACGCCCGTTCTGTGGCCCGTGGATGGGGCAGCATGACCCGTTCCGTTGCACATTGTAGCTGGCCATAGGCAATCAAGTCCAAATCAAGAGTACGCGGCGCGTTGCGCACACCTCGTACCCGGCCAAACCTGGTTTCCATGCGTCCCAATTGGTTGAGCAAGCGAAGCGGCGATAGATGGCTCATAAACCCCGCCACCATATTGACAAACGGGGGGTCGTTAGGGTTCGGCCACGCCGGGCTCGACCACAAAGACGAGCATTGTACCAACTGCAAATCATGCTCATCCAATGCTCGTAATGCTGTGCAAAGAGTAGCGGCAGGGTCATTATTCGCAAATGGGAGGTTGGCCCCAAATGAAATATAGGCTTTTCTAAATTGTAGTGGCTGATTCATAGTCTAGGAACTTAACATTTATGGCATTTCATCCAGATGAACGTATTGGGCTATTTATTGATGGCGCAAATTTACATACCGCATTGCGCGGTTTGAATATTGAAATTGACTACCGCAAACTGTTGGACGAGTTTCGCAACCGAGGCCGCTTGATCCGCGCTGTATATTATACTGCTATGCTGGAGACCCAAGAAGTTTCTTCGATAAAGCCGTTGGTCGATTGGCTAAGCTATAATGGCTATGTGGTTTCGAGCAAACCCGCCAAAGAATACCACGACCCAATAACCGGGCGCACACGGATCAAAGGCGATATGGATGTCAATATTACCGTCGATGCACTGGCGGCGGCAAAATGGTTGGACCATTTGGTCTTGTTTTCTGGCGATGGTGATTTTTGCCCCTTAATAGCCGCGCTGCAACAACAAGGGGTTCGAGTTTCTGTGGTGTCAACGGCCTTATCCTCGCCGCCGGTGATTGCCGATGCGCTGCGCCGCCAAGCGGACAATTTTATTGAACTGGCAGATTTGGCGAAACGTGTCGCCAGGCCCGCCGAGAACTTGACAGCATGAGCGCCGTAACTCCCCCCGAAGCCCCCTATGATTGCCAATTATGTCCGCGCTTGGTGGCTTATCGGCAAGAAATTGCCGAAGCTGAACCGACATGGCATAACGGCCCTGTGGACTCATTTGGCCCCGAAACCGCTAAGTTTCTCGTAGTTGGCATGGCACCGGGTCGCGGCGGGGCCAACCGAACGGGTCGCCCATTTACCGGCGATGGCGCTGGAGATTTATTGTTTAAGGCATTGTTAAAACATGGATTTGCCACTGGTTCCTACAATAAAACACCCGATGATGGGTTAGAGTTAATTGATTGCATGATTACCAATGCAGTTCGGTGCGTGCCGCCACAAAACAAACCCACTGGCGCGGAGGCCAATCAATGCCGTCCATTTTTGGTCAGCCGTATCGCTCATTTACCCAAACTAACGTTGCTGATGGCCTTAGGACATATTGCCCATAACAATGTGCTGACCACATTTGGGGTCAAGAAAACCGATTACCCGTTTTCGCACTGCGCGGTCCACAAAATAAAACTGGATGGCCGCAAGCTGACGCTGATCAACAGCTATCATTGCTCAAGATATAACACCAATACGGGACGTTTGACCGAAGATATGTTTGATCAAGTGTTTGAAAAAATTAAAACCAATTTGGCGGCCAACCCGTGAGCTAGCCACGGTCTCGCATCAGGCGCGATTGATCGCGTTTCCAATCGCGGTTTTTGGAAGTTTCGCGTTTATCATGCAGTTTTTTGCCGGTGGAGATCGCGATTTCCAACTTGACCAAGCCGCGTTTGTTAAAATACAGCTTTAGCGGCACAATGGTGCGGCCTTTTCGTTGAACAGCTTCAGCTAATTTTGCGACTTCACGTTTGTTCAGTAATAATTTTCTGGGACGAGTTGGCTCGTGATTGGACTGGTTTGCCGGTGAATAAATTGGAAAAGTGGCATTGATCAAGGTTAAGCCATCGACCTCCATCGACACATAGCTTTCGGCAATATTGGCCTGCCCCTCGCGCAACGCTTTGACCTCGGTGCCGACCAGCATTAAGCCAGCCTCAAACACCTCTTCGATATGATACTCATATCGCGCCCGCCGATTATCGGCGATTTGAATACGACCTTCGGTTTGTTTTCGCCCTTTGCCAGACATTATGATGCCAATTCGGACAATACTTGGTCCAGAACGGTTTGGGCGTGGGTATTGGCTGGCACCATCGGCAAGCGCAATTCGTTTTGCATGAAGCCTAGCTTAGCCAACGCATATTTTGCTGGCGCGGGACTGGCATCAATGAACATGGCTGCGTGGGCCGCTTGTAGGCTGGTGTCTAATTCTTGAGCCAAGGCAATATTGTTCTCGCGCAACGCAGTTTGAACCGCGGCGCACTGGCGTGGAAACACGTTGGCCGTAACCGAAATACAGCCAAGCCCCCCGGCTCGATAAAAATCCAACGCCGTACCATCATCGCCAGAAACTTGAATAAAGCCATCACCGCAAGCGTTTCTTTGCTGGGCGACGCGTTCGATGTTTCCGGTTGCATCTTTTACGCCGATCACATGACTTAATTTTGCAATTTCCCCCAGTGTCGCCACCGAAATGTCGACCATTGTTCGTCTTGGCACATTGTAAACCAGCACCGGAATACCAACCTTATTGATCTCAGTAAAATGCGCCAAAATACCTTGTTGGCTCGGTTTGTTATACCAAGGTGCTGCGACAAGCACCGCATCTGCACCAGCCTGTTTGGCGATTTGCGCCAAAATCACAGCCCGATGGGTGGCGTTTGAACCGGCACCGGCAATCACCGGCACCCGTCCTTGAGCTTGGTTTATGCAGGTTTCAACCACCAATTTATGTTCATCCAGCTCCAAAGTAACGCCCTCGCCGGTGGTTCCGCACGGCACCAATGCCTGGCTATGATTGCTGATTTGCCACTCAACGAAGGCACGAAACGCACGAACATCCACTTTGCCGTCGCAAAACGGTGTTACCAAAGCAGGTATTGACCCAAAAAACATAAAACACCTCGAATAATAAAAATGGATATATAGACCTCGCCAAGCCATATTTCCAGCCGTGGCAAAATCTTGTTTGAATTTTTATTATATCCTAGTTATGCTTTCTTCTGCTAGGTTCAAATCCATGCATTTACGAATATTCATTGTTGTTGCGTTCATGGTTGCCTTTCCGGCTGTCGCTAGCGAAATTGCGCCGTCAACAAAACCTATCCCTGCGAACATTAGCGGCATATTGGGCGATATAGAGTTTGCGCATTTTCGAAGAGCCATGCGCTCGGTAGCAGACAAAGATTGGGATCAAGTTCGAGGATATCGCGCCGGGATTACGCACCCGGCCGCCATCGGGATCATTGATTGGCAATTGGCATTGCAGGATCAAAATGCCATTTTTTTTGATCTCGCCGATGCTGTTCGTACCTTGGAAGGCTGGCCGCGTCATCAACGAATTCGGGTTTTAACCGAAGCAAAAATAGCCAAATCCGGCATGCAACCCACCGCCATTATTAGCTGGTTTGCAAAGTGGCCCGCGATTTCTGGCCCCGGAAAGCTAGCCCTTGCCGAAGCTCTATTTACCAATAGCCAGCCAGAACTTGCCAAAGCGCTGGTCATTGATGCCTGGCGACATCATTCTTTGAGCAAAGACATCAGCGCGCAGGTATTAAAAACCCACGGCGATGTGTTGGAAACTCACGATCACGAAATTCGGGTTGATATGTTACTGTGGCAACGAAGAAGCACCGCAGCCCGCAGGTTGCTCTCAAAAACCAGCCGCGATTTTCGCGATTTAAGCAAAGCCCGCATTGCACTCATGCGTCGAGGCCGAGGGGTCGACACGGCTGTTGACGCTGTACCCGCAACATTACAAACCCATATCAGCTTGTTGTTTGAGCGCGCCTTGTGGCGGCGCAAAGCTGGGCGCACCGGTGAAGCATTAGAATTATTGTTGCAATTGCCGGAAATCATTGTAACGCCACAAGGACAAAAACGGCTATGGACCGAGCGCCATATCCACGCCCGCAGAGCCTTAAAAGACGGAAACTATGAAGCAGCCTATCAATTGGCCAAAGCCCATGGATTTGAACGCGGTGCCGATTTTGCCGCCGGTGAGTGGTTGGCCGGTTGGTTGGCGCTCACCAAATTACAGCAACCAGAAATCGCGAAGCAGCATTTCACCAAACTAGCCGAGAATGTGAGCACACCGGTGTCACAAGCGCGGGCGCGGTATTGGTTGGGTGAAACATGGCGGGTATTGGACAACCCCGAAAATGCCAAAACCGAGTATTTGCAAGCCGCAGTATTTAATTTTACCTATTATGGGCAATTGGCCCAACAACAAATCGCACCTGGCTATCTAAACTTTGGCAATGACCCTGAACCTGGCCTTACGGATCGGCATATATTTGAAACACACCCGCAAGTACAGGCCATGAAATTATTGGCGATGATTGGCGATCTTCCAAATTACCGGCGGTTCAGCTATCACTTAGATGATCTGTTACCGGGCGCAGTTGACCATGTGATGCTGGCCCGATTTAGCCGGAAAAACGGACAAGGCGGGATTGCCATTCGAGCCGCAAAAGCTGCGTTGATACGCAATGAAATTCTCCCAGAAAGCCAATGGCCCCTTATGGCGGTTCCCACCGACAGCAATCGCCCGGAGCCAGCCTTCTTATTGGCAATATCTCGTCAAGAAAGTGAGTTTAACGCCCGCGCTATCAGTCCTGCCGGCGCCCGCGGATTGATGCAATTAATGCCCGCAACCGCCAAACAAACGGCTAGGAACCAAGGGCGCACATATCATCGTGGCTGGCTTACCGACGATCCGGCGTACAATTTGGATTTAGGTTCGGCGCATTTACAAGAGCTGCTCGATAATTTTGATGGCTCGTATATTTTAAGTGCTGCGGCTTATAACGCTGGCTCAAGACGCGCCAAACAATGGATCAAAGACTATGGCGACCCCAGAACCAACGCCAACCCCATTGATTGGGTCGAAAGCATCCCATTTTCTGAAACCCGCAACTATGTACAGCGGGTATTAGAGAACGTTCAAGTATATCGGAACAGGCTGTCCACGGAACCGACGCTCATCCGGTTAAACGAAGATTTAAACCGCGGGCGGTGACGGTTGAAAAAAGTGTTGGCCTCCTCTTGCGACAGCGTAAAGAGCACGACAACTTAAAGAGCATGCACACTTAAAAATCACAACTTCGTGATAGAATTTGAGAATGCTTGTAGTGCCTTGATCCAAGAATAGACCATACATGCAAACACTTGCTTATAGGAGCAAGATCTTTGTAAGGAATTCAAATGTCTATCTTAAAATTATCTACGTTTGCCGCAATTGCTGCGGTGATAGCTGCACCAGCAGTTGCACAAAATACCTCGTCCTCTCCATTTTATGTTTCTGGATTTGTCGGTACATCATTGTCATCAAACTCTGACTTTACGGGTGTTTCAAATCCTGATGCCGGTGTTCCTGGGCCAACCGGTGCCGCTGGCGTGCCACTTTCCGTTGATGTTGATTTTGACAGCAATGTTTATTTTGGTGGAGCAGTTGGCGCCCATCTTCCCTTTACCTTTTTTGGTATTTTTCACCCACGTATTGAACTTGAGATTAGTTCACTAGATTCAGATACCAATACCGGGTCGTTCAACAATGGCACGCAGACCTTTAGCGGCAATCAAGATGCCACTTTTTACTATTTCAACAATTACTCCGACATTATATTTAACGATGACCAACGCCTAATACCTTATATTGGCGGCGGCATTGGCTTTGCGAATGTACGTTCTGATGTCGGATACTTTCCAGCCAGTGCCACAGCGCCGGTCTTTGCTGTCCAGGGCGAGGACACCGCTTTTGCCACGCACACAGCAATTGGCGCTACCTACAAAGTGAACAACAATGTTGGTCTTTATACAGAAGGTCGGTATTTTCAAATTAGAGGCGTAGACCTTGAACGGCGCTTTATCGGCGGCGGCGCTAATCTTTTTAGCGGCAATGTGAGCGATAACATTGACGGATTTACCATTACCGGCGGCCTACGTTTTAGTTTCTAAGCTGACCAAAAACCAATATAAAAAGAGCAAGCCTGCGTTCGCAAGCTTGCTCTTTTTTTTAACTAGACCACCTCTTAACAAAGCAATTTTGGTATTTTGGGTTTAGAAGTTTTTCCGTAACAACACACCATAAGTTCTTGGTTGGTTTGGATAGCCGCTAAAGCTACCAGGTTGTGCTGTGGTCGCGAACGAAGCACCAAGGAATTCATCATTAAAGATGTTTCGACCATAAAAGGTGAGGTCCCAGTTATTTTTTGAAATGCCCGTACTGGCATTAAATGTATTCACAGAGCGCCGATCCTGGCCAACGGCTGCGAGTATGGCATTTGCTGCATTAATAGTGCCACCGCCTTGAACGGAAACATCGCTGTCGTACTGATAATCAGCCCGGACAAATCCGTCATAACTTCCACTTTGCCAATTCCAATTGACCCTTGTAGACAAACTAGTGCCATGAATGCCACCGGGTCTAGTTCCAGAAACATCGCCAAATGTGGAGTTGGTGAATTCATCAAATACTGGATCGAGGAATGTACCAGCCAAGCCAAAGGACAAATTATCAGTGGCAAACCAAAGCAAATCAAACTCAACGCCTTGTACCGACTGTTGTTGGGCGTTGGCCAAGGTAAAAGCAACGCCGTTAAAGACATTCGATTGGAAGTTCTCAAGAGTTTGATCAAACACCGTCACATTAAATGAACCGCGAGCAAAAGACGCTTTTAAACCAACTTCATAAACGAAGGCCTCTTCTGGATCGGCACGGCGGGTTGCCGCAACAAGAGTTGCCGGTTGCCCAGGCCTAGCCAGACCAAACAAGCCAGGTACAGCAACACCAAATACCGCATCAAGTTCAGCATTGGTTGGACGACTGTCACGAGATAAATTCCAAGACGTCGCCTTATAACCCGTAGCATAACTGGCATAGACATTCACATTGTCGGTCCAGTCATAGGCAAGCCGCAATGTGAAATCGACATTCTCATCTCTGGACTGTCCATTTTCGCCAGAACTTGGAATGCCGAGCAGCGCTGGTAAGAATTGTAAGGCTTGCAAGGCTAAGGCCGTGTTACAGCTGCCAGGTGCGCTGGTAGGGGTACATGGCGTGGTTGCTGCGGCTGCGGCTGCGGCTGTTTGCCCTGGGAACAATGCAAAGTTCGCTGGTGTTGGCGCTGCGCCACCGGTAAATGCCCCAAACAGACCGGCAAATCCAATACCGACAAAATCTAGTTGCGAAAATAGATCCGTATTGATTTGCGAAAGTGTCACGTCTTTGCGGTCATTCACATAGCTAACACCAAACGTCGCAGTTAGGCGCTCGGTGAGGTCAAAATCAAACTGACCAAACAGTGAGAACGACTGATTATCTTGGGTCGCGACCTCAAATACGCCTTGACCTGGCTGATGGAACGTTGTGCCGATCGGCAAACCCAAGGCAAACTCAAGACCACTTAGGGTGTCGGTTGCGCCAGTAGGATCAGCGAGCAAGTTCACAAAAGAACGAAACGCTGTGCCAAATGTAACATTATCAGTTTGGTCGATGTTTTCATTAAAATAAAAGCCACCGACTAGCCAATGGAACCGGTTATCGCCATTTGATGCCAACCGTAATTCCTGAGTGAAGGTATCAATTTGAATGTCTTGCTGATTGCCACTGATCAGGTCAACAGAGGTAAAGTCAATATCACCATCACGCTGGGTGTTTGAGCTACGATAGGATGAGATTGTGGTAAATGTGAAATTTTCAAAATCCACATCACCATGAAAGGACACACCGCCATTTTGAGCTGTATTGA
>JAESUG010000205.1 GCA_016763185.1 Robiginitomaculum sp.
AAATATTTACATCATATGATTTTCTAATTTCAAGAATTAATCGATTAAACATTGGTGATAAATTGTAAGGTTTTAGATTCACTGAGATCTCTTCCTCACTTAATTCTATTTCAGATAAAAGATGTTTAATTTTATTTGTGGCATTTATTGCATTTATTATACTTTCATCAGGTGATTTTTCCAAGATTTTATCATTAAATTGAATTAACCCTAGTGATCTTTCTAATTCTTTTATCGGTTGTTTTAATTTCTCTATAAAATTCTCTCTTAGATGACTTTTAATTTTGGTTGTTTCTATATTTTGATTTTTAGAAACCAATTTTTCATTTTCTGAAATAATTAATTGATTAAATTGTTTATTTAGTAATTCTTTTTGATGCATTTCCTTGAGAAAATGTACCTCTGTATCCACATTGAATTTTTCTGCAATTACTAATTGATTCTGTAAATAATCTGTTCTATTTTTTTCTAATAATAACTCCTTTTTGATATTTTTAACATCAATTAATTTTGATAAAATATTCTTGTAATTTGTAATTGCAGGATTTTCTATTGATGTATAGTGTGCATTTTTTTCTGACAACAAATTATATTTGAGATTATACTATTAACCCCCTGTTAGCTCATTATGATTACACATATGATCTACCCGATTTGCTGTTCAAAATATTTTATTCTAATTAATTGTATTTTTTAAAAATCAATTTGTATACATAATAAGCCTATTTTCATTAAATTTTGATATAATTTAGTATTTTTTGGGTTTATGACTCTCTTACTTGTTAATTATTTTTTAGATATTTAATTTGGAATAGGAATCTAAAAATCCATTTTCCTTCAAATATGTGATTGTTGGTATTTTTATGGTTACTATTGTTGGTTCTTGCGTACAAGTGATTTCCCCCTTGTGAGCTTGAATTATTTTGTGTGCAATGATTAGTTTCATTTTGGTATCTGTATTTTTGGTTGTTTCAGACATGAAAAATTCTTTTGTATTTAACTCTGGAAGTGGATATCCTGAACTTTTTATTTCTATGTGTATTTTATCAGTATCATTTTTAATACTGATATCAATATTTTTTCTATCATCCATCAAATCTATTAGCGATTCTATGACGAATGTAAATGCATTTCTAAATTTTCTTACTTCGCATGGTATGATGCATTCTTTATCTTTGATTTTATATGTAAAGCGTACATTGTATTTTTTGTTAATCTCTCGTAACAATCGATTTATCATCGGTGACAAACGGTAAGGTTTTAGATTTACTGTAATGTTTTCTTCACTTAATTCTAACTCTGATAAGAGATGTTTAATTTTATTTGTAGCTTTCTGTGCTTTGACTATGGCCTCATCAGGTTTTTTTGAATCAATTTTTTCATAGAATTGAATCCATCCTAGCGATTCTTCTAATTCCTTTGCTGGATTTTTTAGTTTTTCTATGAAATAATCTCTTAGTTGGGTCTGTGTTTTGTGAGTTTGGTTACTTTCATGGATGTCGATTAATTCTTTTTGAAATTCTATGGATTGTGAGACATATGTTAAGAACCAATCTGATGTGGCCTTTAGATCAGTAACTAGCATTTTTGCCTCTAACCAATTTTCAGTTGTCTCTGAAAGTTGGTCTGAAAGTCTATCTGATACTCTATCTAATTCCTTATAATTTTCATTAGTTGTTAGATATTGTGTTTTTGCATCAATAAATTTTTCAATCATTTTAGCTAAACTGATTTGTATATTTTGATTTTCAGAAATTAATTTTTCATTTTTTGAAATTAACATTTTGGTAAACTCTCTATTTAGTAATTCTTTTTGACGCATCTCCTTGAGTAAATGTACTTCCATCTCTACATTGAATTTATTTGAAATAATTAATTGACGATGTAAATATCCCGTTTTATTTTTTTCTACTTCTAAATTCTCTTTTAGATTTTGAATTCCTTTCAGTTTTGTTATAATATTTTGATAGTTTAATTTTGAATTCTTTTTAAATAATAAATTTTGGTCCGTGTCACTAGTCATACATGATTAATTTATGATTAATCTATTATCTACTTGTAAGCTCAAAATAGAGATCAATTTGTTGCCCGTCTCATTTTTCCTCTTTGTATTTTCTTACTTTGTAATTACAGACCATAATTAAAGAAATTATATGAAATTATGTGTGTTCATACTAATCACTCATACTAATCACTCATACTCTGTATCATATTACAAATGAGTTATTCTTTAATATCATCACATTAAATCAATTATGAGTATGTCAAAATTATCAAGTTTACGTCGCGTTCTCTTGTAATTTTCACACAACGGCATACTCAATTATACTAACTAATTTAATGAAATTCGTAGATTTTTCAAAATAATAGAATATACTAGTTTGTATAATTATTTAGAATCTTTTTCATGTTGCAGAGAAATGGAATTAATACAATATCTAGAGTTTGTAGGCTTTGGTCCATCATCAAATACATGACCTAAGTGAGAACCACATTTTTTACAATTGACTTCTGTGCGTAGCATACCATATGCTTCATCTGAAATATACTCTATTTTTTCATCAGATATTGGCTTCCAAAAACTTGGCCAACCTGAGCCTGAATCAAATTTTGCATCAGATGAAAATAGTTCTTCCCCACAACATACACATTTGAAAGCACCTTCAAGTTTACTTTGATCATATTTTCCAGAAAATGCTGGCTCTGTTCCATGTTTAATACACACTTCGTATTGTTCAGGTGTTAGTTCTTTTTTCCATTCTTCTGGTGTTTTTTTCATTTTAGTTTTTTCCTCTTTGCTTCTGTTCTCTTTTCTGATTCAAATCTTTCTAAATCATATTCTTTCATATCTACAAATTTCATAATTTGACTTAAAATTGGATGAATTTTATTTATTTGAATATACATTTGCTGTGCAACTCGTCTATAATCTGCATGGCCTTTAGGGATTGTTCTTAATTCAATTAAATGACAAGCCTCCCTTAGATTAAATTTCATGAAATATGGATAATTGTATCCAAAATTAACAACATATTGTCCTTGTTCTGGATATTTTTTTCTCATTTTATCAAATGTGTCTTTTG
>JAESUG010000022.1 GCA_016763185.1 Robiginitomaculum sp.
GGTAATTGCAACCCTTTATTTGGTTCGTCTGATTATTTCGCGCCCAAATAGGTCCAGCCGCGTAATAGCGCCTCCATTGGGCCGAGCTTGAACTTCTTTCGCCATAGGGATGAAAATACCAAGGTGAACAAGGCAACAGCCAACGCAATGGCGATGCAGGTCGCCGCGCCGAGCTGTCCGAACAGGCCCAGGCCGTAATTGTTGAAAATGAATGACAACAACAAAGACTGTAGCAAATAGGCGCTAAGGGTTGCGGTGCCACCGCGGGCCATAAAGGTTTTTATGGGGCTTGCTGCTGCTGCCGCCCATTTCGCGATCAGGCCGAGATAACCCGCCGTCGATAAGGGTGCGAATATCCCAACCAATGCCATGCCCCACATGGTTTCTGGCGATAAAAATGTTTCTGCACTGATAAAAAACCACCCGCCAACGCCGCTGCCTAGTACGCCGATGGGTAGAGCAAACCGACGAAACTTTGACCACACTGCCGCCGTCGGGTTAGAGATAAGTCCTGATTTTACTGCCGCTAGGCCGAGCAAGAAATAGCCGAACACGCCGAAGCCTTGATAGATGAAAATAGGTGAAGCCGCGCCATATTCATAGAACCGCCGATGTACGGCCTCCATGAACCCACCGCCGCCGAATATCTCTTTGGAGCGCTGCGCCTTTTCCAACACTTCAGCCCCGGCCACCGCCATCTCATCCGGTGCAAAGCGAGTGCCCATTTCAACCGACGCCGCCACCAACACCCCAAGCAGGATTTGCAGGCCGATTAATATACTGGCCACCACCACCATTTTTTTTACCGAGCTGTTTCGGAACAAAAACAAAGCGGCACCGAGCAATCCGTACAACAATAAAATATCGCCTTGAAACCCATATGCAATATGGGCAACGCCTAAGATCAACAAGCCAATAATGCGCCTAAAATAGCGACCACCAAATCCGGCCTCTGCTTGTTTGGCTGATTGAATCTGATAGGCAAAGCCAACGCCGAACATAAACGAAAACAGGGTGTAGGACTTCATCATAAACAAAGAATACACCAAAAATACGGCCCCTTTGTCGGATTGGGTTTGATAGCCACCATCAAAATAACTAAGGTCCATAGCATAGGCAAATAGGCCAACATTGACCACGGCAATCCCGATGATCGCAAAGGCCCGGACCAGATCTGGCATAATGTGCCGGCCAGCATCAATGCTTTGTTGTGCGTAACTCATATCATTGTCCCTTGTGACTTTTTTCATTTCATATCTTCGCGCATCGGGTTTTCTGTCACAGGTTTGTCCCGTGTAAAGTTGATCTGGTTAAACTGTCGCCAACCATCATCTCCTAATATCCAATCCGTGACGGTCATCAGGCCCGTATCATGAATTTGATATTGGGTGCGTCCCTGTTTCTCGCCAGCTTTGCCCCATATTGCGACAAGCGTTTTGTCGGTGAGTGTCGCACGGATCGGGTGCAAATCGCCAATGCTATCGGCCCAAAAAGCGCTTAAGAATTTGGTATCCATTTGTTTATAATAGGCAATACCTGAGAAAAATGGTTTTTCGTTCGCCGGCTCTTTGGTGCGAATCGCATACTGCAAGCGCACAAATTTTCCATCTAAGGTAGGTGTCCAGCTTAGGGTGCTGCGCGCAACACGGCCAAAGGCACTGTCATCAGATTGCCAGCTCCCAATGAAATCCCCCAATATTTTCTCGTCCGCCAGCGCCGGTGTGAGCGACCCAACAAGCACCGCAACAACCATGCTGCATGTTCCCCAAAACCCTCGAAGACCCGTTTGGTTTTTTTGCATGTTTGCTCCCAAAGAATTGACTGTTTCAGAAATCGAGTACGGCTTATCTTGTTTTAAGAGTATCATCTCGTTTCCACATCACCACAGCGATTATTCCTGATATCACCGAAAAACCAACCAAGCCCATGACACTCCAAATCGGAAACGGCGTGTTCAGTACGACCGCCCAGCCCAGCTCACCCAACTGCCTGGTCGGGGTAAATGGCGATATCGTCGAAACGATTGATGGAAGCATTTGCGGTGGCAACAATAATCCGCCCAGATAAGCCAAGGGCAGGTACAAAAGGTTTGCGATCGGTAGAGCGCCACGGGCTGGGACGGAATAGCCCAAAGCCGCACCGATGAAGACAAATGGCACAGCCCCGATCAACAATACACCTAATAATTTTAGATACTGCATCAGTGATAAATTGACGGCACTGGCAAACCCGGAAAAACCCCAAAGCAAAGTCAGGGCCAGTGCCAGAAAGAAAATCGCAGCAACAATTTGGGCAACAAAGCGCGCCATGCCCCCGGCGGGTAATGTGCGGGCGTAATCCTCCCATTTCGATTCTCGTGCTTGGGCGATACTGATCCCAAACTGGAAAAAGCCGATCCCGATGACCGCAAAAACACTCCAAGACGCCATCAAAACATTGGCGACCTCTTCGTTTTCCTGCGATGCAGACATCCCAAAGAATGAATAGAGCAATGTAGGAAATATCACGATCGGCACCCAATAGGCCGGGGTCCGTAGTAATGGGATGAGGGTTGCCAGAATATGGGCGCGGTAAATTTTCATGCTATATCTTTCAATAATTCGGCAATAATTCGGCAACAGCATCTTCAAGGGATGCGGGCAATACTTCCAAATCGCGAAACGCAATTTTCGAGTTCACCAATGAACGCACGGTGTCATCCGCATCCATGGATAAAAAGGTCAACCGCGAGCCATCAATACTGCCTTGGCGGGCAGAGGACAAAGAGCAGTTTGTTACATCAGAAGAAAACCGGATCACACGGACATTGACCGCTTGCTTGATCTCTTGGAGCGTTCCTGATCTGACTATTTTGCCCTGGTTAAGCAAAACAACACGATCCGCGATCATTTCTGCATCCTCAAGATAGTGGGTGGTCAGAAATATCGCGCCGCCTGCTTGCTTATATTTTTTGATATAGCGCCATAGCTTGTGCCGAGATGCGGCGTCTATGCCCGTGGTTGGTTCGTCCAAAAATACTGCTTTTGGATTTCCGCAAAATGCCAAAGCAACCGAAAGACTTCGTTGTTGCCCGCCGCTTAGCTCAAGTGCCATTTTGCCTATGAGATCACTCAAATTGAAGGCATCTAACAATTCGGCTAAATTGGCCGGAGATGAATAATGGCTTTGCGCGAATGCAATTAGTTCGCCGACTTTTTGAGCGTGGGGGAAAGCTGCGTCTTGGGGGGTGACACCGATAAACCGCCTTGCCTTTGGCGATCGAGGGTTGGCGCCGAACAGGGACACTTCACCTTTTTGAATTTTCTTCAAACCAGTGAGCAATTGTAGGCTGGTGGTTTTACCCGCCCCATTTGGCCCCAACACCGCGACTGCCTCACCCGCCTCAATGCAATATGATACATCGCAAAGGGCGTTGAGTGCGCCATAGGACATGGAAGCGTTTCTTAATTCGGCAATTTTCAATTTGCTTTCTCGCTGTTTTGTCAATGATCTGTTTTTCAAATACGACCAAACCGCCGGGTCAAAACCCCACTATTTTGACTAGTTTCCGCTTAATAAGCTTTGTATTTTGTCGAGATAGTTAATCCACGCGGTACGCCCGGTTTCAGTGAGCGAAACCATGCTGAGCGGTTTTCGGTTCTCGAAGCGCTTGTCAATTTGCACATAATCGGCATCCTCCAATTTGCGAAGATGGGTCGATAAATTGCCATCCGTACTACCGGTTTTATCGCGCAAAACGGTGAAACTGGCCGAGCCGGCGCTGGCCAAATAAGCCATCAAACCAAGGCGAAGTTTGCCGTGGATCACCGGGTCGAGCTCGTGCAGATCAAAGCTGGGCATTAGCTTGCTTTTCTTGGCAAGACGTTGGGCAATATGGTCACGGCCAGCATCATAAATGCGGTCAACAAATAAAGCGCTGGAGTTAACAATAATGGCATCATGAGCAAGGCAAAACCAAAGCTTAACACTGCGGCAATACCGCTGGTTTTATCGCCCGCCAATTTTGCGATAACGCCATGGGCGCTCCCATAACAAATAAAGGATACCGGCAATATCGCATTGAAAATCCACGACGGTACACCGCCTAAAAACACGCTTAGCACACAACCAATGGCAAAGGTGAATATCGCAGCCCCGGCCATGGCCCATGTCGCGCTTGAAACTCGATTGCTAAGGGCGTTTGCATTCGGGTTGCGATCTAGTTTCTTGCCCATAATATAGGTTCCGATGACACCGATCAGCGCATAAATCATCCAACCAATACCGATGTATTGGGTGGGCCACGGCGCATGCCCGACCAAAGTTACCCAATGGGTCAACAACATAACAAACGACAACACGCCCCACCAAATGCTAACCATTCCACCGATCAACGGCGCATTACGCCCCTCCTCGGCCAATTGTTTCATCCGCGCTATTTCTTCTATTATTTTTTCATCCGTCATTTTCTTGTTATTCTTTCTTTTGTCCAAAGAACTTTATAAAACAAAGCTCACTGAGTAATAAAGAATAAACTCGTGATGTCAAGTGGCAATGTGATTGGCAGAATTGAATAGGAAGGTTGAGCTTGGGCAAGGTTCTGTAATGGGTTAAATATCAGGATAAGTCGTGCAAGAACGGGCCTTATGCCGGTTGCGCCCGCTTCGGTGAGGCTCTTTCTAAGCTGCGCCTGCCACCCCCTTCGCCAAGTTCTTGTTTAAAGTCGCGCCCCCTCCGCCCTCTTCGGGCGCACCTCCCCGGACAAAAGAACCTTGGCACCACCCTTCTTATCCTCCTTCTTGATGGGGGAGGTGGCGGCGAAGCCGACGGAGGGGGTGCGACTTTAAACAAGAACTTGGCGAAGCCGACGGAGGGGTGCGACTTCAAGCAAGAACTTGGCGAAGCCGACGGCAGCGGGTGCCTCTTACTAAGAACTTAACAAAGGGGCACCCGATTCATCTAACCATAGCGCTTACAATTTTATACCAGCATACTTTTTACCGGCTTTACACGACCGGCATTTTTTCGCCAATTTCACATAAAAACAAGCCAATACCAGCCAAATACACCCATAATCATCATAAAATGCCATGTATGTGCCAAAATCAAACGAGGATAAACTCGTCCTATCCGCATGGGCCTGACACGCAAGTAAAATGGGACATAAATCTGCGCCGGTTCTAGCGGTCTATGCTCTTTGATATTGTAAATACGTGAAATACGGCGCTCAGCAATCGGGTTTGATAAACCTTATAAAGCCGGGCAGTTTTGGGTTAAAATTTTGGTTGCGATAACTCGTAAAGAACATTTCTTTGTGGATAAGCCATCAAGCCGCAGGATTATTCTTTATTTAGCCAAAATATTTGTCATATTAACGTAGAAACTACCGTTTCGCTTGGTCGCGAGCTGACATATATAATCGGCCATACCGGTTTGAATATTGCATGGACCCTTCGGCCACTACCCCCTCATTTCCTTCCAATTTTCCACTCCCTCATTTCCCTCCGGCTTGACCGGTGGGCCCAGACCTTTGCGCAATCACAACCGCTTCACATGTTGATATGTGGACCCTACGGTCAAGCCGGAAGGAAACGAAAGAGGGGTGGAAAATCGGAGAGAGAGAGGCGACGCTGGCCTATAACCCGATGTCGGAAAATGATAATTGCAATTCGCGTTGCGTTTTGCCGTTCTCGCCTTTGACTTGCAGTGACAAATTACGGCCTTCCCAGTCGATCTCGATCATCCCGTAATTATGTGGCGTATAGGCCGGGGCCAATTGCAAAGTATCGTATTCGTCGGTTTTATCGGCAAATTTCCGGTTTAGGGACGATGCGGTAAACTCGTAAATCGGATAGTCTGCAATGCCTTCTTTTTTGTAAAAAGCCGATAAGTGTCGTTCTCCAGATAAGATAATAATGCCTTTGGCTTGACTGGTTTGTAGGGTTTGGAAAAACTTTTGCCGTTGGAGCTCCAAATTATGCCACGCTTCCCAACCGTGGTCTTCGGGTAATACTTGCAAGGAAGTTACCACCAACCGGATATCAGCGGGCTGTTGTAACTGTTCTGCAAACCAGCGCCACTGCTCGCCTCCTAACATGGTCATATTGGGATCAAACGACGGCAAATACCGTTCTTTGCCTTTGGCAAAAGGTTCGTCGGATGGGATCAAGGGTGACGAGCGAAAAAACCGGGTGTCCAACATGATAATTTGAACCTGATTGCCCTTTACCCCAAAAACCTTGGCATCATACAGCCCATCGCGCTTACGCCGTATGCTGGTTTTTGGCTCATTCCAAAATTCGAGAAATATCTTTTCGGCCATATGCTTAAATGCAAAATCACCACCGCCATCCCCCATGCCATAATCATGATCATCCCAAATGGCCATCATCGGGGTTTGTTGGCGCAAGCGCTGAAACTCTGGCAAGGCGGCCAAATTCGCATATTGCTCACGCAAATTGGGCAATGTCGCATTTCCAGGCCGACCAGAACCATAGACATTGTCCCCAAGGTAAATAAATAGATCAGCGTTCTCGGCTGTGATTTGATCCAAAATCGGGATCGGTGCTGCACTGGTTTGACATGAACCAAAACCAATGCGTTGCAATACGGTGTTGGCGGCGGGCAATGCTGGACCGGCTGGCGCTTTTGGCAACTCTATATCTAATTGATTGTAATACGCACGAAGCGCAGCATCGGCGGTTCTCGGCGCAATGTCGCTGGGCTGGACTGTCTCGTGCAACGAACAACTCGCCAATAACAGCACTGCCACCAATAAACCTACTCGCATGTAAAAGCCTCCATTTGCACGAACGATCTGACTATATCTCATGTGCGAGATATCTACTAGAGAACAGTATTAAATTTCGTCCATCCCTTCTGGTGCTTTGCGACAAAGCTACGTATATTGCTCGCAATAGGAGAACTTCATGATCAAATTCCTCACCGTCCTTGTCCTTGGCATTGGCCTTGCCCTTAGTTTTGCATCCCCTAGCTTTGCCTGGGGATCCACCGCCCACCGCGCCACCGGCGACATTGCCGAAGCGCACTTAAGCGACACCGCCAAGGCCGAGATAAAAAGCATTTTAGGCCCACAGAGCTTGGCCGAAGCCTCCACTTGGCCCGATTTCATGCGGGCCAGCCCCGACCGGTTTTGGCAACGCGAAGCCGGGTCCTATCATTATGTCACCATCCCCAAGGGCAAAACCTATGACGAGGTTGGCGCACCCAAACAAGGCGACGCAATAAGCGCCCTTAAGAAATTCGCCAAGACCCTACGGGACCCAAAGGCCAGCCGTGATGAAAAAGCCTTGGCCTTACGCTTTAGCGTTCATATTATTGGCGATCTGCACCAACCGTTACATGCTGGCAACGGCAAGGACCGTGGCGGCAACCAGTTCGAAGTCGTGTTTTTCGGGGATGTGACCAATTTGCATTCGGTATGGGATCGCGGTATGATCGACCGCGAAGGGCTTTCTTATTCGGAGCTTAGCCATTGGCTATCCACCAAAATCACTCTCGAACAAGTAACGAATTGGAACGAAGTTGACCCCCGAGTTTGGGTAGCCGAAAGCGCCGCAATTCGCGATACTATTTATCCCGACAACCAAGTAATTTCATGGGATTATACCTTCGCCCATATCGGCACCGCCCACACCCGAATTTCCCAAGCCGGTATCCGAATGGCAGCCTATTTGAACGCGGTATTTGCTGAATAGCTTAACCGGTTCGTTGCGCCCACTCGTCGGCGCTTTGGCCCCAGATTTGATTGGTAACAGCACCGAACCCAGCCAAATGATCAAGGGTCTGCAGATGCTGTGAGCCGATGGACTTTGCCAAAGCTTGTGAACCTAAATTGTCCGGCGAGATAACATGGACAGCCTGCTCCCAATGCAAAGTAGTAAATGCATAATCCATTGCGGCGGTTGCGGCTTCTTTACCATAGCCTTTACGCCAATGCTCGCGGCCAATGACCCAGCCTACTTCTGGCCCCGGCCAGCCAAGTGGGTGCTGGGTGCCGACCGAACCGACTATTTCGGCACTGGCTTTTTCCACTACGGTAAAAAAGCCAAATCCATGAAGCACCCAATGACCTACGCCGCCAGCAAAACGGCGCCAAGCTGTGGCTTCAGACATCACACCACCCAAATATTGCATGGTTTCTTCATCGGCTGATTGGGCAGCTCGTACCGCAAAATCGCCCTCGGCAGGAGGGCGCAAAATCAACCGAGGCGTTTCAATAACCGGCCCTAAAGCGATAAGCGGATTAGGTGTCACCAAAGTTTTCCTGCCATTGTTTTCGGGTTTGACCCCAGATCACAATTTTCATTTTGCCAAAACCCGGTAATTCATCAATCTCTCGCAACGGCTTTGAACCTAACGAACGGGCCAAGGCTTGTGACGGTGTATTGGCCGGATCAATCATATGGGTCACCTGCTCCCAACCCAAATGCTCGAACGTCCAGTTGATACTGGCCATGGCGGCTTCTCTGGCAAAACCTTGGTTCCAATAGGGTCGGGTAATGGTCCAGCCCACCTCTGGTTCTGGCCATAAATGCGGGTTCCATGGACCGACACGGCCCATCCAATTACCGCTTTCGCGCTCGATCACCGAAAAGAAACCATAGCCACGCAGCGCCCAATGCCCCGTTAGCATCGCGTGAGTGCGCCAAGTCATTGCCGGTTCACTCACCCCGCCAATAAAGCGCATGGTCTCTTTGTCTTTGGCCATTTCTTCAAGTGCAGAAAAGTCCGAAACCTGCGGCGGGCGCAAAATCAAGCGCTCGGTTTCAATAGTAAATTTTGGATCGGTGAAAAATGTTGTCATACAGCCAGTTTATCGCGTTATCATACAAAAACTAGCCTTTGACCCAAATCCGTGACGATAACAAGCTTGATCCCGCACGCTAGCTCATTTAACCTTGCATCATCATAAAAAATAAAAATGGGAACTTCACATGACCAAGCAGACAAATTTGACGAAATCGAGCCTGTTGGTGGCTGGATTACTCCTTGGCACATTGGCCAGTCCAGCTTTTGCCGGCACCAAAGCCTTGCATTGCGGCGCAGTACTTGACCAACCGGGCACAAACCCACGCGGGCCATCTACCATATTGGTTGAAGCCGGGAAAATTACCGAAATTCGCGCCGGACTGGACGCGGTTGATGGCGCAAAAAGCGTTAACCTAAAAGACAAATTTTGCTTGCCCGGCCTGATTGATAGCCATGTGCATTTAACATCCGAGCTAAGTTCAAAAGGTCGTCTTGATGCGGTCACCCATTCTGATGCAGACTGGGCAATGAACGCGGTATTGCATTCACGGCGCACTTTGATGGCCGGGTTCACCTCCGTCCAAGATGTCGGCGCCAGAGGCGATGACGCGATCTATGCGGTGCGCGATGCAATTAATCGCGGCGAACTAGCTGGCCCGCGCATTCGCGCTGCGGGCAAGACGGTTTCCGTATCCGGCGGTCATGGCGATGGTCGCCACGGCTATAGCGAAGATATTGCCGCTGCATTGCTGTCACCGGCCACGTGTGATGGCGTTGATGCCTGTCGCCGTGCCGTACGCGAAAATGTACGCCGCACTGCGGATGTTATTAAAATTACGGCAACCGGCGGTGTGCTGTCCAACACGGCAGCGGGAACCGAACAGCAGTTTTTTGATGATGAAATGCGAGATATTGTCATAGCGGCCCGATTAATGGGGCGCAAAGTCACCGCCCATGCCCATGGCAAATCCGGCATTGAGGCCGCATTACGCGCTGGGGTTAGTTCCATCGAACATGGTACGTATTTGGACGGCGAAACGATTGCCTTGTTCAAGAAAAAGGGTGCGTATTTGGTGCCAACCGTATTGGCCGGTGCAACGGTTGCTATTATGGCCGACGACCCAAATGGGTTTCTCCCACCGGCCTCTCGCGCCAAAGCCAAGGTCGTTGGCCCATTAATGCTGGATATGTTGCGCCGCGCCCATCAAGGCGGGGTCAAAATCGCCTTTGGTACCGATAGCGGTGTTTCAGCCCATGGTGACAACGCGCAAGAATTTGTGCTGATGGTCGAAGCTGGCATGACCCCCATGCAAGCCATCACCGCCGCCACCGTCTCGGCCGCAGATCATCTGGAAATGTCGGCAGTGATCGGCAGCATAGAGCCGGGTAAACATGCCGACATTATCGCCGTCGACGGTAATCCGTTGGATAAAATCGAAGCATTACTAGACGTAGGTTTCGTCATGAAAGGTGGCAAGGTCTATAAAAATAAGAACACAAAATAAACAATGAAACCGGTTTTAGGCAAACAAGGCGAAAAATACTTTCGCTGGCGCGGCAAAGACGTGTCGCGCACCGAAAACCTGTCGGACATCGTATTTGCGATGGCGTTGGCCCTCATCGTGGCCTCCTCAGTTCCGACCTCTTTTACCGAGCTTACCGACCTATGGCGCGAGGCCATCGCCATTGCGATTTGTTTCGCGCTATTGTTGATGATCTGGCATATTCACTTCGTATTTTTCAGACGCTATGACCTCGAAGACAACCTCACCATATTTTTGAATTCAGTGCTGATGTTTCTGGTGATGGCTTTTGTCTACCCATTGAAATTTCTATTCTTGTTTTTGATTAATTTTTTTACCGGAAACTTCGAAAATCAACAGGATATCGTGCCGATACTTACGACCCAACAAGCCCCGTGGGTCTCTGTTATATACTCTTTGGGATATGCCGCCGTTTTTGTTATATTTACGGCGATGTACATCCATGCCCTAAGACAAGCAGATGCACTTGGGCTAAATTCTGCCGAAATTGCGTTAACCCGTACGGCAATATTCTCAAATTTAGTTCATATCGCGATGGCAGCTCTTGTTATTTTAGTGGCTATGTTATTACCCGACAGCGAAGGCCTGCGCGCCAGTGCATTATACTGTTTTATTGGCATTCCATTGGCAATATTAGCTCACCTTGGCAGGCGCAAAGCCAAAGCGGCGCTGGCGGCAGACAAGGAAAGTTAAACACGCTGAAACCGCGTATATTGAAATTTCTGCTGGCCGCCGTTCGGCGTGACATGTAGTTCTGTCTGCTCGTCCATCAACGCAAACCCAGTGCCAATTTCCGCCGCCAGGCTTGCTCCATCATAACCCACCACCGGCAGGTTGGAGCATTGCTTCGGGCCATCGGGCGTAAAACAGGCCATCACCAAAAACCCACCCTTGGGCACAAATTCATATACCCGTTGTTTGTAAGCTGTACGGTCGTTGGCTTTGGTCAAAAAATGAAACACTGCCCGGTCGTGCCATAGCTCATAAGCTTGGGTCGGGTGCCAATTACAGGCATCTGCGATTTCCCATTTCACCTGATCTGCCAGCTTATCCAATCGCTTTTGTGCCAATTGCAAAGCAGTTTCAGAAATATCAGCCACCGTGATATTGCGATACCCCTCATCGAGCAAGCAATCGACCAATAAACTAGCCCCGCCGCCCATGTCCAAAATCGGTGCTGTTTTGGCCAAGCCACACGCCGAGATCATCGCCAGTGACAAAGCGGGACTAGTCTGTACCCAGCTTTTGCTTTGTGGATTTTGACCCCAAGCCTGTTGCCAATGATCCGTGCGCGAAGTCATGATCGGTCTTGGCCATAAATCAATCGGGTGCGGCCCGTATATTGGTCTGTCACTTCACGCAAAAATGTTGAACCAATTTTGGTGGCAACCGCAATGCTAGCCTCATTGCCAGGAACAATCACATGGGTGACTTGCGGCCAATCCAATTCGTCAAACACATAGGCCAAACAAGCCGTTGCTGCTTCGGACGCATAACCATTTCGGATATGTTTCGGGTGGGTCGCCCA
>JAESUG010000206.1 GCA_016763185.1 Robiginitomaculum sp.
CGCTTTGCCGGATCTGTTTCATCCAGCACCCGCACCGCAGTAAGACCACCGGTCTTTTCCAATAAGCTATAGCTGTCCTCATACCAATCGCTACCGGGGTAATTATAGCCAAGTACTGCAGCGACTTCCACCGCTTCATTGAGCACACCCAAACGCACATATGCTTCGACCAATCGGTGCAAGGCTTCGGGGGCGTGGGTAGTGGTCTGATACTCGGTAATCACATTGCGAAACCGGTTAATTGCAGCCAATGTATTGCCGAAGCGTAAGTAGTAACGCCCGATTGCCATGTCTTTGCCGGCCAATTGATCTAGAGTTAGATCAATCTTTAAGCGTGCATCACGTGCATATTCACTCTTGGGGAAACGGCGCACAACTTGGCGTAACGCATTTAATGCTTCTTGGGTTTTAGCTTGATCGCGGCCCACATCTAAAATTTGTTCAAAATGACAAACCCCGATCAAATAATACGCATACGGCGCACTGCGCGAGCCGGGGTGTAATGCGACAAACCGCTGGGCAGCGATTACCGCAGCATCATATTTCTGCGATTCGTAATTGGCATACGCCGCCATCAACATAGCGCGACGCGCCCATTCCGAATACGGGTGTTGACGCTCTACTTCGTCAAAAAACAAAATGGCTCGCGTCCAATCCCGCCGAGCCAATCGATCATAGCCGTCTAAGTACAACGCTTCGGCCGGTTGCTCCACATAAGCTAGTTTTTTAGCTTGATTACGGCCCGCGCAGCCAGCAGTGCCAATTAACATCATGGCCAGTAGCAATAGAGTAATTTTTTGCATCAAATCCACCGGATTAAGGGTAAGGGCGTTCACTTGTACCCGAAGGCGGCGTGGGGGTGAAGTCAATTTTACAGGAATTTTTATTACCCGGTTTTTGAGCTCCTCATCCGTCAACCAATGTCACCCGTTCCCACAAACTAGAGTCTGCGAATAATGCGCTTAGAGCTAGATGGTTCATCCGGTGCCCAACCTGTTTGGCCTGATAACACCCTAACAATGGCGCACCAGCTAACGACAAATCCCCTAATGCATCTAATGCTTTATGCCGAACAAACTCGTCGATAAACCGTAATTCACCATGGTTTTCGATTTGAGTGTCACCGACCACGATACAGTTTTCCAAACTGCCGCCCAACGCTTTGCCCGACCGGTGTAATGCATCAATTTCAGAACGTAAAACAAAGGTACGGGCGCTGGCTATCTCGCTGGTAAACGTGCTTGGATTTACATCAAAATGATAGTTTTGGTTATTGATAATAACATTATCATAGTTAATTTGCACATCAATCTCGAAACGATTGCTTGGCGAAAAGCTGGCCTGAGCAACGCCATCGGTAACGGATAGCGTTGATAAAATCTTGATATACTCTCTTGGCGCTGTCTGTTGCACCAAGCCAGTTTCGGCCAGCATTTGCGCAAATACCTTGGCGCTACCATCCATTGCTGGAACCTCTGGCCCATCAAGATCAATCATTACATTATCGACCGCAAACGCTGCCAATGCCGCCAGTAAATGTTCAATCGTACTTACCTGCACGCCCTGTTGGTTGGCAATCACCGTACCCCGGTGGGTATCCACCACGTTTTGGGCGCTAGCTCTGATCTGATTGTTTGGGCCGTCGACATCAGAGCGGACAAACAAAATGCCACTTGTCGCAGGTTCTGGGCGCATGATCAAGCGCACCTTGGCCCCCGTATGCAACCCAATGCCGGTACATGTCGCCTGCCCGGCCAAGGTTTGTTGATAAAGTGGTAATGGGGGAAGCATTTAGGGTACGCCTTACGCATTTTTGCCATCAATGACGGCACTTTATGAAGCAGACATCCACCCAACAAGGAACGATTGGTTGCACATTATTACCCAATGACTGGTTCGCAAACTCGAAGGCTCGGCTATCGTGATTCTATCAATGGATTTCAAATCGACAAAAATTAGCGCTCACCGTGATAAAATCAGGGTTCGGTTCTTTGGGTAGTGCATCAGTTTGGAAATTTCGCAAAAAGCTAGACCCGGCGCAAAGGCCGAGGACCGGGGTTGATATACCTTTCATAAGAGGCACTCACTGTCGGCGGCTGCGGGTGCCACTTAAGTGAAAGACTTATCGAAGGGGAGGGAAGATGAAGATAAGGAACAGATAACAACCGACGACTAAAGTGATGACTTTAGTGCGCGCGGCTTCGTTAGCTGACTTGGATGGCTTTAGTTGGCTTGCCGACGTAAAAATGCCGGAATTTCTAACTCATCATCCACATTACCAATGAACAGATCCGACGTTTCGGCAACAGGTGCCGCGGCAACAGCCGGCGCAGCGGTTGGTTGAGCAACCGGTTCGATCCGTCGTTCTTCATCTAAAACCATCGCTGGAGGCGCACCAACCGGTCGGCGTTTTGGGCGAAAAATATTAAATCCAAATTTTGGTGTTTCTTGTTGATGCTCTATCTCTGCTGCGGACGCATATATTGCTGGTGCAGGGGCTTCCACCGCTGGCTCATGATGATGCATTGGTTCTTGCAACGGCATTTTCGGTGCCTCTGGTACTGAAATATAAGTTTCCTCAATACTTTCTGCTGGAGCGGCAATTTGAGTAGCAACCGGTTCGGTAACAGAGGTTTGTGTTTCGCGAACGGGTTGATGGCGCATTTCGCCATCGGTGATCCCAGTGGCAACCACGGATACGCGTATCGAACCGCTTAAACTGGTATCAAAGGTCGAACCAATGATAATATTGGCGTCTTCGTCGACCTCCGAACGAATGAGGCTAGCGGCTTCATCGACCTCGTGCAGGGTAAGGTCATCACCGCCGGTAATGTTAATCAGGACACCTTTGGCACCGGAAATAGCAATATCTTCTAGCAATGGGTTGGCAATCGCAGCTTTTGCGGCATCAATCGCTCGGTTTTCACCACTGGCCTCGCCGGTTCCCATCATCGCTTTGCCCATTTCATTCATCACAGTACGAACATCAGCAAAATCAAGATTGATCAGGCCCGGATTGACCATCAAGCTGGTAATGCCATGCACCCCGGAATGTAAGACTTCATCGGCCATGCCAAACGCATCCGACATGGTGGTTTTGTCATTGGTAATTCGAAATAGGTTTTGGTTTGGGATGACAATCAAGGTATCGACCACGCTTTGCAAAGTCTTCACCCCCTCTTCGGCGATCCGCATCCGACGCGAGCCTTCGAAATCAAACGGTTTGGTGACCACACCAATGGTCAAAATACCATGGTCCCTTGCGGCTTGGGCAATCACCGGTGCGGCTCCGGTTCCGGTGCCGCCGCCCATGCCTGCGGTGATGAACACCATATGGGCACCATCAATTTGCTGCATGATGTCTTGCATCGAGTCTTGCGCCGATTCGCGGCCAACCTCAGGTCGTGCCCCCGCCCCAAGTCCTTGGGTGATGGCAGCTCCCATTTGGATGGTTCGTTCTGCTTTGGAGCGGTGCAAGGCTTGTGCGTCGGTGTTGGCAACAATGAACTCCACACCTTGCAGCTCTGCCTCGATCATATTGTTCACCGCATTTCCACCAGCGCCGCCAACGCCAAACACGACAATACGTGGTTTTAGTTCATGAGAAGGAGGGGCAGTCAATGAAATGGCCATGTGCAGGCTCCGATGCGAAAGAGGAACGTTATCGCCCATAGTTTCGCGTTTCGCTTAATGTTTGGTTAAGCATGGTCTAAGAAATTTAATGAAAATTTTGCCAAGATTGATGGCTAAGGTACTTATAAGTGCTCTTGTAACCAGTACCAAATTCGATGCACGGGGTTGGAGCTTACCAAACCAGACAAACCTTGTCGTTTTTCGCTAAGCTCCGGGGTGCTGTGAATGGTTTCATGTTGCGAATTGAGCGTATGGCGCAACGCACCCGCGGGGGCCACAAACCCAGCTCCCGAAACGGCATCAGCCATTCCCGACATGCCAATCGGTTGACCAATACGCACCGTTTCACCAAAAACCTGCGCGGCAAGTTCGGCAACCCCCTCCAATTGGCTGGCGCCACCCACCAACACAATGCGCCGCCCCCATGGATTATCTGGCTTTACCTGATCTAATTGATCGCGGACCAGTTCCATAATTTCCTCAACTCTGGGCCGGATGATGCGGGTTAATAATGCTCTGGGTGCTTGATCCGTTTGCAGTCGTGGGTCGTCACACATGCCGGGACAGTCAATCATTTCACGGTCATCATCCGGGCCTTCTAGCACCGAACCATACATGGTTTTAATGCGCTCAGCCGATGCGGTTGGGGTCGATAGCCCCCGTGCAATATCGTTGGTGACATGGTTTCCACCAAACGGAACCACCCCCAAATGTTCCAACACACCTTCGTTAAACGTGGCAAATGATGTGGAACCCGCTCCCATATCAATAATGGTTGCGCCTAAATTACGTTCATCCTCGACCAAGGCTGACAGCCCGGCTGCATAGGGCGTGGCCACCACCGCACGTAGTTCAAGACGACACCGGTCCACTGCCAAAGCAATATTGCGAATGGGGCCTAATGGACTAGATACCACGCACATCTCCACCGCCAAGGTGTGAGCAAACATGCCTCTTGGGTCACGAACATCAGTGTTTTCATCAACCCGATACCGTTGCGGAAACGCATGAATGACCGCGTGATCCGGTTCTGAAAAACCATGCAACGCAATCTTTAAACAACGTTTGACATCACGGTCCGTGACCTCCCTGCCGCCCATATTGACCACGCCTTGCACCCGACGGGCTTTCATACCAGCGGTGGCAATGTTTACGGTAACCGCCGCAATGGACGCTCCAGCCATACGTTCGGCTTGATCAATCGCGAGGCGCATCGCGCCTTCCACCGCTTCAAGATCGACAATTCCGCCGCTGGAAATACCACGTGAAGATTGATGGCCGACGCCAACCACCCGAATATGTCCGCGCCGGCCATGGTCCATCTTGGCAATAAAACAGGTGATCTTAGAAGCACCAATGTCCAATACGCCGGCAAGTCGCTGGCGGCCGGAACTAGCCGAACCCGGTGCATAGCCAGTTTTGCGTCTCGAATTTGACTCTGTTGTACCGCTCATGAGATCAGCTTAGGCACCTGTTTGGCTTGTTGGTTTTTACGGCGAACCGCCAATTGTCCGGCCATGCGCGCATCAACGATCACCAAAGGTAGATCTAACAAACGCAAGGTATCGGGCGAATTGGCAATTTGATCAATGGTTTTTTCCCAGCCTAACGCCGGTAAATATAATTCGCTTCCCGAGTCAAATCGAATATTCCAGCGACGCTCGGATACGCGGATCAGAGAATGAACTTTTATGGCTAGCTCGTGCTGGGTTTCAAATTTCGCCAATATTTTGGCCGCTTCAAGCTGCGCGCCTTTGCCAACCACCAACGGCAAAGAAAGGTGCGCGAACGGGTCCGTGACTTGCATGGCAACACCGCTCACATTGATAATGCTAAATTGTTGATTGTACTGCCAAAGTGCATAAGGCGTGCGCTCGGTGATCACCACCGAAATTCGGTTCGGCAATAACCGTGTCACCGAGACTTCGCGCACCCAACCCAAGGATTTAACCCGCGCCCTAGCCGCCACTAGATCAACCCCGAACACCAGCTCTCCTGGCTCAACACCAAGGGCTTTTCGAACTTCATCTTCCGAAGCATGACGGGCACCCGAAATATCAATATGCTCCACGGCAAAGCCACTGGCCAATAACCGATTTTCGCTATAACGCAAACCTGCGTCGTACGCATCGTTCAAATGCCCGGATAGCCAAAGCCCCAGCAAAATTGTTGATAAAACCCCACTGAAAACCCCCAAGGCAATGGTGCGCGGACGATGGCCGTGCCGCACGGAACGGGCTTTGGCGTACATCCAATTGCTGGCCTTGGCTGATACGCCTTTTTTGATGGGTTTTGACGAGCGTCTTGCACCGCGCACAGGTGGCGATCGTCGGTTAAGTTTCCCCTGTAGTCGGGCCAATCGCATTTTGCGCCATCCATTCTACTAGATCGTCGAACGCGATCTTAACTGCAGCCGCCTGTTCTGGAACAAGCGAGGTGGTAGTCATGCCCGGTTGGGTGTTAATTTCGAGTAACCTTAACAAATTATTTTTTTCGTCCCACCGGAAGTCTGAGCGGGTAATTCCGGTGCACCCAAGTATTTGGTGAGCCTTAAGCGCTTGCGTCATAACGGTTTTTTCTGTTTTCTTGTCAAGAACAGCCGGGCAAATATGATCAGAACCGCCAATTAAATATTTTGCTTCATAATTGTAAAATTCGCGATTGGCGACAATTTCGGTGACACATAACGCCCGATCTCCCATGACGCTAACGGTTAACTCGCGCCCGGCGATATATTCTTCTAGCAACACTTCATCGCCATAGGGCCAAGTTTTTGCGGCCAACTCTACCGGCGGCCCGTTGGCAGCCTTAGGCACAATCAACACCCCAACCGATGAGCCATTGGCATTGGGTTTGGCCACATAAGGTGGTGGTAATAAATGGTTTTTTGCCGCCTCGAACCGATTGACCAATATCCCGTGCGGGCTTTTTATCCCATGAGCGGCTAAGATCAGTTTGGTTTTTTGTTTGTCCATCGCCAAGGCCGAAGGCAACACCCCCGAATGGGTGTAGCTCAAGCCTAAATATTCAAGCAATCCTTGTACGCGACCGTCTTCGCCCCACTCGCCATGCAGGGCGTTAAAGACCACATCCGGCGCGAGTTTTATCAACACTTCAGCCAGATCATGACCGGGGTCAATTTTGGTTACGGCCCAACCTTTGCGCCGCAGGGCATCGGCACAGGCTTTGCCAGAGTTCAGCGATACCTCGCGCTCCGCGCCCATCCCGCCCAACAGAACTGCTATTCGTTTGCTCTTGGGTTTTCCTACGCGCTTAATTTCCCATTCCAATTCAACGCCGGAATTTTGCTGAACCAAAGCTTGCACTTTTTGTCCAAGGGTTTCCAAATCATTGGCGGTGGCATTGCCGGTATTGATCATAAAATTACAATGTTGTTTCGACATTTTTGCACCACCAATTTGCAGGCCGCGCCCGCCCGCCGCATCAATCAGTTCCCAAGATTTCCCATTGATGGGGTTTTTGAACGTCGAGCCACCGGTTTTTTCGCGGATCGGTTGGCTTTGTTCGCGGTGTTGGTTGATGTCTTGCATTTTTTGATTAATCTCGTTGACGTTACCCGCTTTTCCATGGAACAGCGCTTCGACAAAAATCCAACTCTCTGGCGCAGCACAATGACGATAGCTGTAGCCAAGCTCCTCCACTGGCACCACACATCGCCGGCCCAACTCGTCCAGCACCACGGCCTCACACAATACATCCTTGGTTTCAAATGCATAACAACCGGCGTTCATCCGCAATGCCCCACCAATAGTTCCCGGAATACCGGTATAAAACGATAACCCATCAATCCCCGATTTGGCGGCAAATTTGGCCAACATCCGATCGGGCACCGCCGCACCCACCCTGATTTTAGTGTTGTCTTCCACCGCCATTTTGCCAAAGGCCGGACCCAAACGAACCACCACCCCCGGCACCCCGCCATCGCGCACCAGCAAATTGGAGCCCGCACCCAGGACCATCACCGGAATATCGGTTGGTTTTTGGGCAAGAAACATCGCCAGATCAGCTTCGTCTTTTGGTAAAAACAGAAGATCAGCCGGACCGCCAACCCGCAGCCAAGTATACGGCGCTAAATTTTCATTACGAAGGAGTTTGCCGCGTACTTCAGGAAAATCATTTGGATGTAATGAGCTGCTCACGTAACGCGTCCCAATTGGTCCGGTAATTCATAGGCCCATTGGGTGATATCCCCGGCTCCCAAAAACAACACCATATCGCCGGCTTCGGCCAATTGCTTGACCACACTAGCAATTTCCCCGCGCTCCACCGCACGCGCATCGCGGTGGCCATACGCTTTTAGTCCAGCCACCAAACTTTGTTGATCTGCCCCCGCAATCGGTTGTTCACCGGCCTCAAACACTGGGGCCACCAACACCGTATCGGCAGTATTAAAACAGGTGCAAAATCCATCGAACAAATTATGTAACCGTGAATAGCGGTGCGGTTGCACAATGGCGATGACTTTGCCGGTAACGGAGCTACGTGCCGCTTGTAAAACAGCCGTGATTTCCACCGGGTGATGACCATAATCATCAATAATCGTAATACCATCAACGCGCCCAACCTCGGTAAAACGCCGTTTCACTCCGCCAAACCCGGCCAAGGCCTCGCGAACTTGGCTTTCATTGGCCCCAAGCTCTCGCGCCACTACAATTGCAGCGGTGGCATTTGAGACATTGTGATTACCGGCCATCGGCAAAAACAATTCTTTCCAAATGATGGCTTCCTCGTCATCGGCACCGGCAAAATGCACGTCAAAGCGCGAACCGCCATCCATCGACACCACATTGTCAATACGCGCCCCGGCTTGCGGCGAAAACCCATAGGACAAAATCCGTCGATCTTGTACTTTTGCCGACAAAACCTGCACATCCAAATCATCAACGCACAACACGGCAAACCCATAAAATGGAATGGCCTCGACAAATTTATGAAACGCGTCGTGCAAGTTTTCGATGGTACCATAATGCTCCATATGTTCAGGGTCGATATTGGTGACCACCGCCACGGCACCCCGTAATTTCAAGAACGAGCCATCACTTTCATCAGCCTCAACCACCATCCAGTCACCGGCACCGAGCTTAGCATTAGAACCATAGGCCGAAATTACACCGCCATTGATCACGGTGGGGTCAAACCCGGCACTGTCCAACAATGCCGCCACCAGTGAAGTCGTTGTGGTTTTACCGTGGGTGCCGGCCACTGCAACCGACCATTTTAGCCGCATCAGTTCGGCCAACATTTCGGCGCGGCGCACCACAGGAATTCCAGCTTCACGGGCAGCAATCACTTCAAGATTGTCAGCGGCAATAGCGGTGGAAACCACAATCGCCGCCACACCGCTAACATTTTCAGCGCGCTGTCCGATCATAATTTTTGCGCCTTTTTCACGAAGCCGCAGCACATTGGCATTTTCCGAAATGTCAGAGCCTTGCACCTGATAGCCGAGATTTAGCATCACCTCGGCAATACCGCTCATCCCAATGCCGCCAATGCCGCAAAAATGAAGAATACCAAATTCAAAAGGGACTGCACCACGCACTATCGTATTTCCTTTATTTGTTCAAAATCAGATCGGCTAACTTAGCACTTGCATCTGTGTTGGCGACCAGTGTGGCCCGCTTTGCCCGCTGTGCCAAGTTGCTAACATCCGACAATCTGGCACTTAACAAGCCCGCTAATTTCTCCGGCGTTAATGCTTCTTCGGCAATAATATCAGCCGCCCCAGCCGCTTTTAACACCCGCGCATTGGCGCTTTGATGGTCGTCCATCGCAATTGCCAAGGGCACCAAAATAGCGCCACGCCCGACCGCTGCAAGTTCCGAAACGGTGGATGCCCCGGCCCGCGCGATCACCAAATGGGCGCGGGCCAAACGTTCAGCCACATCCTCAAAAAACGGGGCCAGTTCGGCACGAACCTCGGCTTGCTTAAAGCTTTGTTGTGCGGATGCCAAACGGTCCTTGGTAATTTGGGCCGTGACCACCAAACGGCTGGCTAGCTCTTTGGATAGTAATCCAACCGCTGCTGGCACGGCCTCGCTTAATATCCGAGCACCCAAGGACCCGCCTAATACCAAGACGTGCAAATCATGATCCGTGTTTGGAAAACTTGCATTGATATGGCTAATAATATTTGGACGCAAAGGATTGCCCGTAACCACATGGCGCGAACGAGCCGCTTCGGGAAGTAATTTTAATTGGGTAAAACCGCTAGCAATCCATTTGGCGGAACCTGCAAACAACCGATTGCTACGGCCAAGGACTGCGTTTTGTTCATGCAAAACAATCGGCAAACCTAACATCCGCGCGGCTGCCAAACTGGGTACGGTGGGATAGCCACCAAATCCGACAATTTGGCTGCACTTATGTTGCTTCAAAAATTTTCTCGCCCGCCAACAAGAACCTGCCAACCCAAAGGCCAACTTTAGTAATTGCACTGGATTGCGCCGATTTGGGCTGGCGGCGGTTAGTACCATTTTTGCATCGCACGGAAAGTCTTTGGTCAGCGGATCCCCGCGATGATCGGTGATTAAAATGACGCGCACGCCCCGGCTTTGCAGCTCGTGCGCCAGTGCTTGCGCCGGAAACACATGCCCGCCCGTACCGCCTGCGGCCAGTGCAATCACGGTACCCGCACTCATTCCATCACTCCGGGGCGGGCGCGGGTAAAGGCCAATAACAAGCCAACCGTTAGCCCCATGGCCAGCATCGAAGAACCACCATTAGAGATAAACGGTAAGGTCATGCCGGTCGGTGGCAAAACCTGTAAATTAACGCCAATATTGATAAAAGCCTGTAACCCAAACAGCACCGCCAAACCCGCTGCCGCCAATTGCGAGGTTGGGTCCGTCAGCCGCAATGCGCGCATAATCGAACGAGCAACAATCAACAAATACAGCCCAATAATAATGATGCATAACAAAATGCCAAATTCTTCGGCAGCCACCGAAAACACGAAATCATTATTGGCATCGGGGATGAGGTTTTTAATCCGACCTTCGCCTGGGCCACGGCCAAAAAACCCGCCGCGCTGGATGGCACTCATCGCCATGTCCACCTGAAATGTATCGCCACTGGCCGGGTTAATAAACCGGTCAAACCGACTGGCCACATGGGGCATAAATGAATAGGCACCGATCAAACCAAGTACCGCAGAAAACCCAAAGCCAAAAATCCAAATCAATGACATTCCTGACATGAAAAATACGGCGGCAAAACAACCCGAAATCAACAAAGTTTGCCCAAAATCAGGTTGTGCCATCAATAAAGCTACGGTTACGCCATATAAAAATACCGCAATCAACGTGCCTGGAACATTCGAACCACGGCTTTTGGCAAACAACCAAGCAACGGTTACCACCAGTGCCGGTTTTACAAATTCTGAGGGTTGCAAACTAAACCCGCCAAGGCGCACCCATCGTTGGGCGCCGCCGGCTGAATGGCCAAATAGCAAGATATAAATCATCACCAAAATCGAACAAACCAACGACAACATCGCCAGTCGCCGCGCATTTTGTGCCGAGAACAACGAGACAATAAACAAAGACAGGGCTGCCGCCACGGCAAACAGCAAATGGCGATAGAAATAATAAAATGGCTGCGAGGCGCTATGGTTGCCCGCCGCGCCCGGGCTGGTGGCCAAGGACAACAATAATCCAATTAAAATCAGCAATCCAACGGCTGCCACAGACACCCGATCCACACTCCAAAACCAGTCACGGATCACCGAGCGTCGCCGAAAAGTGGTGGGGGTACTCATGATACCGGCCTTGTCGCCAATTGCTTGACCGCAGTATCTACAAGTTCTCGAAATGCATCACCACGCGCTTCAAAATCAGTAAATTGATCAAATGAAGCACAAGCTGGCGACAATAGAACCACCGGGTCCGGCATTGATGATTGCAGCGCATCATGGGCCGCAGCAGTGAAGGCTTTTTCCAAGGTTCCACACCGTTTGGCTGGGCAAGACCCCTTTAATTCCTCATCAAATTGCTTGGCCGCCTCCCCGATCAGATAAGCTTTGCGAACATTTGGCAAATAGGGCCGCAACGCCTCAAGCCCGCCCGCTTTGGCGCGACCACCGGCAATCCAATAAATATTGCTATACGATGATAGCGCCGTGGCCGCCGCTTCGATATTGGTGGCTTTGCTATCATTGACAAACAATATCGGTCCTAATTTTCCTAACGGCTCCATTCGATGCTGCAAACCAGCGAAAGAATAGAGCCCATTGGCAATTTGCTGGTCTGATAGCCCCAAATGGCTGGTAATGGCAAAAGCGGCGGCGGCGTTTTGCCAATTATGCTGACCGCGCAACCCCGGCGCTTGGGCTAGATCCGCAATTTCACGAGCTTGGCTCCCGCGCCCATCCATCAGTTTTGCGCCGAGCACATACACGCCAGAACACAAAACTTGGCTGGTCGAGATCGCGCACACTTGTTGTGGGCCGTCGCCTACGTCGGATAATATGACATTGCTCGGTGCATCATCGGCGCCGATCACTGCCAAATCCGTCGGGTTTTGATTGGCAAAAATCATGGCTTTAGCTTGTTGATAATTTTCCATACCGCCATGCCGCTCAAGATGATCCGGCGACAGGTTAAGCAAAGCGGCCACATCACAGCGCAAGGAACAGCTCAGCTCCAATTGGTAGGAGGACAGCTCTAACACCAAGAACTGCCCTTGGCGCAACGGCGGCAAGTCCAAACATGCTCGGCCAATATTGCCGCCAGAGTGGGCATCCAAATGTGCCGAGCGCAAGATATGGGTAACCAAGGCTGTAGTGGTCGATTTGCCATTGGTTCCGGTAATTCCAATGACTTTTGGCCGTGACGACGCTGGCAACGCGTTTAGCGCCCGGCCGAGCAATTCCACATCGCCCCATATCGGCACCCTGCACGCTTTGGCCAGCGATACCACATGATGCGGGGTTGGAAATGTGTGGGCAATGCCGGGCGACAACACCAAGGCGGTCAAATCAGCCAAATCTCGTCTTGATAAATCAACAATGGGTATTCCGGCCAGCTCCGCAGTTTCGCGGGCAGCTTCATTGTCATCCCATGCAACCACCGAAGCACCGCCGTTGATGAGCGCTTTCGCCACCGCCAATCCGGTGCGGCTCAGGCCCAACACGGCCATTGTTTTACCAGAAAATTCGTCAATTTTGATCAATCTTAACCCTTATCTTAGTTTTAAAGTCGCCAAGCCGACCATCGCCAACACCAATGCAATAATCCAAAACCGAATAACAATGGTGGCTTCCGCCCAGCCTTTTTGTTCAAAATGATGGTGTATTGGCGCCATGCGAAACACGCGCTTACCGGTTAGTTTGAACGATGTAACTTGCACAATCACCGAAATCGCCTCTAGCACAAACAGGCCGCCGACAATCGCCAGCACAATTTCGTGCTTTACCGAAACGGCAATGGCCCCCAAGGCCGCGCCCAATGATAACGAGCCCGTGTCGCCCATAAACACCATGGCGGGCGGTGCATTCCACCACAAGAACCCAACACCAGCCCCCAAAATAGCGCCGACAAAAACAGCCAATTCCCCAGTTCCCGGTGCATAGGGCAATTGTAGATATTCGGTAAAATCAACCCGGCCCACGATATAGGCAATCAATCCAAAGCTAGCCATTGCAATCATCACCGGCACAATTGCCAATCCATCTAGCCCATCGGTTAAATTGACTGCGTTCGAGGTTCCAACAATTACAAAAATACCAAACACCAAATAAAGCGGACCGAGATTGATCAATAAATCTTTGAAAAAGGGTAACGCCACCGAACTGGCCAACACGCTATCACCACCATTATGGTTGGTGGTGATTTTCATGATGAACCAAACCGCAATTCCAGCGACTAAAACTTCGAGCAAGATACGAATTTTGCTGGATACGCCATCATGATGATGGCGGCTGACTTTGGTGTAGTCATCCCAAAACCCGATCAAGCCAAAGCCGGTTAAAACTCCCAACAACACCCAGACATAGGAATTGGTTAAATCGGCCCACATCAATGTACTGAACAGCGCGCAAAACAAGATCAGCACACCGCCCATGGTTGGGGTTCCAGCTTTTTCAATAATATGATGAGCCGGTCCATCTTTTCGAATCGGTTGGCCATTTTTTTGCTTTGTTTTCAATAAATTGATAATGGGCTTCCCCAAAGCAAACGCCAAAATAAGCGAAGTAAACATGGCCGCGCCAAATCGAAACGAGATATATTGTAGGACGTTAAAGATCGAAAACTCGTCGGCCAATGGAAATAATAAATGATACAACATGGGTTATTTGACCTCGTTATTTGCAGAGATTTGTTGAAGTTGGCTACAGATCCGATGCACACCAGAGCCATTTGAACCCTTCATCAGTATCACATCGCCGGGGGCAAGTTCCTGATAAATATGCAGTGCCAAAGTATTTATGTCTGTAGGGGTTTGTCCCAAGCGGTGAGCCGGTAATCTTTGTTGTAAATTGACCATTAAATCACCGATGCACCAAACCGTAGAAACTCCAGCGCTTTGGAGCGGCCAAACAAGTGCAGCATGCAAACTGGGCGCTTCGTCACCCAATTCCAACATTTCACCTAATACCGCAAGCTTGCGAGTTGCCGGAATGCGCGACAACGTATCCAATGCCGCGTTCATACTGGCAGGGTTCGCGTTATAACTGTCATCCATCAGCAAGGCTGTCCCCGATGCCAACGGCAATTTTATCAAATCCCCGCGTCCCTCTGGTGGTAAAATAGCGCCCATATTATCAGCTACATCTTGCGGATCTACCGAACTGACCACACATGCGGCCATCACTGCGGCAAGGACTTCGGCCCAGTGCATGCCCGTTACCGGCGCGGTGATCTGGATCCGTTTCCCCAACACCTCAAAGGCTCCATAAGAATGGCCCGGTTTCGTTTCCCAGTCCAAAATTCGCACATCAGAACCAGCGGAGTGCCCGAACCCCAGCAGGTTTTTGACCCCAAAATATCGAGCTTGGGTGAGCAATAATTCTTTTGCTGCATCATCGGTGGGATAAACCGCTGTCCCACCATCGACCAACGCCGCCCATAGTGACGCTTTTTCACGAGCAATCGCCGCCACGGAACCAAACCCAGCCAAATGCGCTTGGGCAATTCTAGTGATAATTCCGATATGCGGCTGTACCAAGTTCGAAAGCTGGGCGATTTCGCCAGGATGGTTGGTGCCAACTTCAAATACTGCATGTTTGGTTTTTTTTGGCATTCTTGCCAAAGTCAGCGGCACCCCCCATTGGTTATTATATGATTTTA
>JAESUG010000207.1 GCA_016763185.1 Robiginitomaculum sp.
AAGACTTGGCGAAGCCGGCGGAGGGGGTGCACTCTTAAGCAAAGACTTGGCGAAGCCGTCGGAGGGGGTGCACTCTTAAGCAAAGACTTGGCGAAGCCGTCGGAGGGGGTGCACCCTTAAGCAAAGACTTGGCAAAGCGCTCGGAAGCGCGGACCTCTTAGCAAAGATTTGGCGAAGCCGCCGGCAGCGCTGAGGAAAACAGCAAATCAATCCGCCATCATCCACACCTTAAACCTTACGCCAAAATCTATGCTCGAATAAGTTTTACGTGCTTTGCGGGGGGTGCAGCTTTTCGCCATTTTAGGGGTAAAAACAGTCAGTAAGCTCCAAATATATCCAAAATTGTCACAAAGCGCCATTTTTGCGCCAAAATTAAATGGGGATAAATTCGTCATATCCGCATTGGCTGGCAACCAACTAAAATGGGACAGAAATCAGCGCCATTTTTGGCGGACCATGCTCTTTGATATTGTAAAAACGTAAAAAACAACGGCACACATGATGTTAGGCAAAACGGCCATACAGTGTGTAGTGGGGCTACATCTTGATTGCGATAATCTGCAAGAGATATTTCTTTGTGGATAGATTACGAAACTGGGTGATTATTTTTTTATTCGGTCAAAATACTGGCTTTTTCGTTGTAAACGCTATCATTTCGTCTGTCTTCGGTCGCGCCTCACTCCTCGCCCTCTGTACTTCTCACCCGCCGCCTCTTCCAACGCCCACCAGTTGTCACCCCCCGACTTGTTCGGGGGGTCCAGTTCTTTTAGCGATCACGGGATGGCCAAACTGGACCCTCCGCTCCAGCCGAAGGCAGACGAAAAAGGGACGGCAGCGGGGATACCGCACAAAGACGTATTTTGATCCTTAGCGGCCGACGCGTTCGTTTTGTTCGTGGCGCTCTTGGGCATCCAGTGACAAAGTGGCGATCGGACGCGCGATGAGGCGGGCTAGGCTGATCGGTTCACCGGTGTCTTCGCAATAGCCAAATGTGCGCTCTTCAACCCGCCGTAGTGCCGCATCAATTTTGGAGACCAATTTGCGCTGGCGATCACTGGCCCGTAATTCTAACGAGCGATCGGTTTCGGAACTCGCGCGGTCGGCGACATCCGCGTGGGCTAAGCTATCGTTTTGCATAGTGGAAATGGTTTGTCGCGAAACGTCCAACAAATCGTCTTTCCAGTTTTGCAAAAGTTGATGAAAAAATTTGCGCTGTTTTACGCCCATGAATTTCTCATTCTCGGACGGTTTATAACCTGCGGGTAATTTGGTGGTTTTCGCCGGTACTGTTTTTGTCGTTGCCAAGGGCATGATGCGTGCTCCTAGTTTGAAAAAAAGGATCGTCTATTTCCCAGATGCGGGCGGAGTATAATGACGACAAGCCTCACGTCAATTCATCAAATTTTATAATAACATCGTGTAAAAACAATAAGTTAAGAAAAACTACGCTGTGACTATACCGCTGTTTCCAACTTGGCTAGCTCTACTTGCGCTCGAATTTCCACCTGTTCCAGAATCGCATCCAATGCTGGATCGCCGGTCTCCTCACGTTGTTCACCCAGCGCAAAAAGCAAACGCTTGAGGCTCGATTGTGGAATACCGCCCTCCAACAAACCCATTCGGATCGTATCCAATATCCCAAGCAGAGAATTGGCACGCTTGGTCGCCTTTTGCGTTACGGTTTCAATCGGCGCTTCGGCTTGCAGCGCGATAAGCGCATCTACCGAGGCAATCGGTGATGTTTCCATAATGGTGGGCGCTGGGGCGCTTCCCTCGTCGCTCAAAGGTGAAAAGCTGGTTTTGCTAACCGACGCCTTTGCCTTTGTCGCGCCAACACTTTGGGCGCCGCGTGTAGAATTTATCTTCATCCGTTTCCTCATGAACCAACCAAAGATCCAACTCACATTACAACCGGTTTTGCGTTAACACCGGATTAACCATGATCGCTTGGGAACTTTTCTGCCGGTACCTTTTTGCCTGCCCGCGAAATGGAATAAAGAAGCTTAAGTTAACTTGTTGAAAACATATCATTTAATTGCACAAATTTTTCTCTAAAACTGGCATGAAAATCGCATAAATAAATTGAATAACCTCCATCGACCAAAAAAATGGACACTGGTTTTTGGATAAGTTGATGGATAGCAAAGAAACTTATACTCAAAATACCGATGAATTTGGAATTTTGAGTATATAATAAATATTTTGGTGGAGCAGTTTGATGTGGGTTCGGGTTTGGGTTGCAATTGTGATTTGTTTGGGGCTTGTCGCACCGTCAGCAACCGCCAATTCACGGATCAAAGACATTGCTGATATCGAAGGCGTTCGCGAAAATGTATTGATCGGCTATGGCCTCGTCGTCGGCTTGGACGGTTCTGGTGATAGCTTGCGTAACAATCCAAATACCAGACAAAGCCTAGAAAGCATGTTGGAGAGGTTGGGGGTCAACACCCGCGGTGCCAATTTGAACACCGATAATGTTGCCGCCGTAATTGTCACCGCCAACTTACCCGCGTTTTCCACCCGAGGCTCTCGCGTTGATGTAACCGTCTCGGCGATGGGGGATGCCGACAGTTTAATGGGCGGACAATTATTGGTTACCCCGTTAATGGGGGCAAATGGTGAAATTTATGCGGTAGCCCAAGGCCCAGTGGCCATTGGTGGTTTCGCTGCTGGCGGTGATGCCGCATCCGTGACCCAAGGCGTGCCAACGGTTGGCCGCATTTCGTCCGGCGGGATCGTTGAACAAGAAATTCCCTATGTCTTGGCTGACCAAAACACCCTTCGGCTTTCATTGCGTAACCCTGATCTTACCACGGCCTCTCGGATGGCCGGCGCGATCAATGCATTTTTAGGATTGCCGGTGGCCCATGCCTTAAACCCAACTGCGGTACAAATTAGTCGCCCGGCTGGCTGGCGTGGCGATATGGTACAATTGCTTACCGAGATTGAACAATTGCGCATCGAGCCTGACCTGCCGGCAAAAGTCGTGATCGACGAAGTTTCCGGCATCATCGTCATGGGCGAAAATGTACGGGTTTCTACCGTCGCCATCGCCCAGGGTAATTTGACAATTACGGTCGAAGAAACCCCACAAGTCTCACAGCCTGGGGCATTTTCCGAAGGCGGTGAAACCGTTGTTGTTTCCAGAACCAGTGTCACTGTTACTGAGGACAAAGGCACCGGATTGGTGGTTGTCCAACATGGTGTTGCCTTGCGCGATCTGGTCGGCGGCTTAAATGCCTTGGGGGTAACTCCGCGCGATATGATTGCTATTTTACAATCAATAAAAGCTGCCGGTGCCTTACAAGCTGAAATTGAGGTCATGTAAATAAAATGAACGATCCAGTAGCTTCCTCAGCATTTTTAACCCAACAATTGGCCAGCGCCGAGCGCGCACCTGGCATTGGGCATGTGCGTACCGAAGCCGAAGCTGCCAGAGTTGCCAAGGAATTTGAAGGCTTCTTCTTGTCGCAAATGCTGTCTTCAATGTTTTCCGGCTTAAGCACCGACGATCCAAATTTTGGTGGCGGCTCCGGCGAAAAAGCGTTTTCCGGACTATTGCACGAAGAATACGCCAAAGTATTTGCCGCAACTGGCGGTATCGGTTTGGCCGATAACCTAAAAGCTGAGATATTACGCATGCAGGGCATCGAACAAGAAAAAGGTTCAAAATAATGGCTCTTGCTGCCCATGATGCCAATGACCGCGCCAGCCAGATGATCTCGCTGTCCGAACGCTTGACCGGTTTGTTGGAGCGCGAAACCGAGCTGTTTCGAAACCGAAAACCACAAGACGCAGCCGCCATCGCCGACGAAAAAGGTGGGTTAGCTCGGATTTATCGCGCTGAAACCAGCCGCATTGCCAAAGATCCAGCCTTAATCGGTGATGCCGATGCCGCTCTAAAATCAGACCTCCGCGACGCGACGGTCCGCTTTAACCAAGCCTTGAACGACAATCACCAAGCCAGCAGCGCCATTCGCACCATTACCCAAGGCCTTGTTCATTCCGTAGCCACCGAGGTTGCCAACAAACGCGCCGCCAAAACCGGCTATGGCGCCACCGGCACCAACAACAATACCACCACAGCCATGTCCGCCATCACCCTCGACAAACGAGTGTAAAAGCGCACATCAAACCTCGCTTGCTAACATCCCGTAAAACAAACAATCGGTCCAATTGCCGTCATCAAGACGGTGAGCTTCTCGATGGCGGCCATCTAAGGTAAAACCTAAGGCGGGCAAGAGCTGTTGCTTGGCGGTGTCGATGGCGTAAATCTCAGCCCAAATCCGGTGTAGGTGTAAGGTTTCAAACCCGTAATGAAGTAATAAGCGTCCCGTATCAGGAGCGTATTTTTTGTCGATATACAGATCATCCGCCCCCAAATAAATCGAAAAATCGGCGGAGCGATTACGCGGATCGATATAACAAAGCCCGCACGCGCCGAGCAAACGCCCGCTCACTTTATCGGTAATAGCGAACATGTGCACCCGCTCGTCGGTCAGCACCGTGTTGTCGTACCAGCTTTGTTGCATAGCCGGCGTGATATCACGGTATTCGCGAAAAAACTGTCGATACGGGGAGCGATTGCGCCAGTTCCGCAACGGTTCAAGATCATCAGGCTCGATATTGCGTAATGTCACGTATTGGCCGCTCAAATTGAGGTTTGGTTGGCTCATGCAAAATCGTCCCGCAGCAACGCATCGCCTTTTTTGTATGCCTTGGCTAGCGTGGCACCGATTACCTTGGCAGCTTCAAATGGCTCCACCGCATTTTCAGGTTTGGGGCGCAAGGCTTCTATGTCTTCGCCGCGCAATACATGCCCCGCCGGAAGGTGGTGTTTCACTCGCAAGCACCGCCGTTGTACAATGGCCGCCTCGCCCTCATTGCCCTCAACCCGTTTAATCCCATCGCCCAAGGCCAGTTCCAGTTCGCGAGTACGTTCGACCATTTCGCGCCAGCTTTGCGGGTTCATTGAAAATCCGTGATCCGGGCCGTGGCGGGAATTGTCGTCGGTAAAGTGCTTTTCCACCGCCCGTGCGCCCAAAGTCACCGCGCCCAAGACACTGGCATGACCCGGCGTGTGGTCCGACAAGCCCAAGACCATGTGCGGAAATAGCTCGGCATAGGTGGATAATACCCGTAAATTCACGTATGAAAAATTAGATAATTCACCTGTGTAATTTGTATTGCACTGCATCACACATAAATCAGGGGTAATCGCCGTAATTGCAGCAACCATCCGCTTTACATCCGTAATAGTTGCAGCACCCGTGGCCACAAACATCGGCTTTCCTCGGTTGGCCACGGCTTCCATGAACGAAATCCAGCCAATATCGCCCGAACCAATTTTATAGGCATGGACCACCGCGTCCATCAAATCCAGTGCCGCAACATCATAGGGCGTTGTCATATAATGGACGCCGGCTTTATTACATTCAGCCACCAGAGTTTCGGTCCAATCCCGTGGAGTTTCGTATTTACGAAATACTTCGAACACGCTTTGCTTCCAACTGGCTTGATGGGCGCTTTGCTCCCCTAGACTGGCAAAGCCTTCGTCAGAGACAATATCCTTGGCCAAGAAATGTTGAAACTTGGCGCAATCCGCCCCGGCTTTGGCCGCCAAATGAATAAGCTCAACCGCGCGCGATAGCTCGCCATCATGCGATGAAGCGATATCGGCAATAAAATAGGTTGGTTGATCCAAAGCTACCACACGTTTGCCGATTTGTAATTGCGAGTTCCAACTCATTGGCATGCCCTCCATTGATTGACGATCCGTTCGGCAACTATTTCCAGCCCCGGTAGTGAACGGCCAAGTATAACTTCGGCCTTGCTGACATCAAGACCAAGGGAGCGAGCGCGGGGTGGCTGTAATCCTGTGACCGAACCGGTGGTTGCCCAGTTTAAATCAATGTTGGCTGCCGCTGCCAGGGCATGAACAAATTGCAATTTCGAAGACACTTCACTACTGGCCAAGTGCAGCAATCCGGTTGCATTGCGCTCTAGCAAATCAAACAGTCCGTGTGCAAAATCGCCCGTATCAATTGTCGAGCAAAAGAAATCATCGAACAATGTTAGCGGCTGGCGCTCATGCAAGGCATGCAATGCCCAATTGGAAAACCCGCGGCCGTCGGGGTGATGTCCTGCGATATTGGTGCGCAACACCAAAGCCTTGGGCGCAGTTAATGCATAGGTTTCAGCCGCGTATTTGGTACGGGCATATTCATTACATATGGTTATTTCGGCGGTTTCCAAGTGTTTTGCCGCACCGTCGACGTCGAAAAAATGATCAGTAGAAATTTGCACAAAGGGCCGCGCAGTTGCTTGGCTCCAATTTGCTAAGACTTGTGCTGGCTTGGCATTGATCGAATAAGCCTCTTCCGGATCGCGCTCACAGGCCGCCAAATTCACATTGGCGGCGGCATTGATCACCAGTTCTGGTTGGACGCTGGCTAACGCATTTTGCAAACTGTGCTGGATGCCTAGATCAAGTTCGATATCGGTATTTGTACGCGCCGCACTGATCACGTCAAATCCACGCATTTTGGCTTCGGCTATCAGCGCAATACCCATCAGGCCAGTACCACCTAGGACCAGCACCCGCATTTAAGCTACATCCAACAACCGGCTTGGTGCAGTCTGCAAGCTTGCTTCGTCTGTGTTTTCTAGGCGGTTTTGATCAATATGCGTTTGATTGATACGGGTTAAATCCGGACGGCGTAGGCAAAAACTTGCCAACTCGCTCGCGCTAGCCAAATGCGTGTTTGGCCCAAAGGCTTCGGCTAGGGCTCGAAAAAATGCTAAATCCCCGGCTTCGTCCAAGGTCCAGCGGAAATTTTCCAACCCAGCGCCGGGGCCACGTAAATTGGCCTTGCACAAGGCCGGGTGGGTTCGCATCCACGGGGTTACGTGTTCACGCTCAACCGCAGTATTAGCGGTATCACTGGCTGCGTATAGTAATTCAGCACTAAACACCTCGCAATCCAGCCCGTGCGGAAACTTTGGCGGCATGTTATTGGCCACATAGTCCACACCTGCACTAAAATATAAATCTAACACCTGTCCCGAAATTTTCGGGTCGATCAGTGGGCAATCCGAAGTAACGCGCATCACGGTTTTCGCTCCGACCTCGCGGGCGGTTTTGGCATAGCGGGATAACACATCCGCCTCATTACCACGGGTAACAAAATATCCGGCTTCGGCTGCTGTATCGGCCACTTCATCATCTGCTTTGCCGCTCGGAACAGCGCAGGCCACCACATCAATGCCGGGGATTTGCCGGCATCGGTCCAAACACCAAAGCAGTGCGGGACGCTCCCCGATCGGCTCCAGCACTTTGCCGGGCAATCTGGAGGAGCCATGTCTGGCTTGGACAATAACGGCAATGGTCATAATTGTTTCCATCTAGCAATATGAATTAGGTAAATTTGACCCACTGTTGCTAACGTCTGGTTAACCATAGCAGTTGATCTTGTACATCAGTCCTTTTTTTTACGCTTGGATATCCTTATGACACCAACTTCTGCTCCTGCCAGCTTAGGTTTAGCACCAACCGGATTTCCCGCTGAGGCCGGTTGCCCGCTTCGTGATTTTCGCCAACCTCGTGTTGACTTAAATGACAAAACAATTTTGGTCACCGGCGGAACCGGAAGTTTTGGGAAACATCTGGTGCAGATGATTGCGCAAGAGTTCAAACCGGCAAAGCTTATTATCTTCTCGCGCGATGAGTTAAAACAATACGAGATGGCCCAGCGCTTTTCGCAAAGCGACCTGCCGTATATTCGATATTTCATTGGCGATGTTCGCGACGAACGAAGATTGTGCCAAGCCATGCGCGGAGTTGATATTGTCATCCATGCTGCCGCCTTAAAACACGTGACCATCGCCGAATATAACCCGTTTGAGTGCATTAAAACCAATGTGATGGGCGCTGAAAACGTAGTGCGGGCCGCCATTGATGCTGGAGTAAAACATGTATGCGCGCTCTCTACCGACAAGGCCGCCAACCCGATAAACCTGTATGGCGCTTCCAAATTAGCCTCCGACAAAATATTTACCGCCGCTCACGCCATGGCCGGACAAGAAGGTCCGACGTTCTCGGTAGTGCGCTATGGTAATGTGGTTGGCTCGCGCGGTTCCGTTGCGCCGTTTTTTCGCAAATTGGTGGCCGAGGGCGCGACCGAATTGCCGATCACCGACCCACGAATGACCCGGTTTTGGATCACCCTGACCCAAGCCGTAAATTTTGTACTCTCCTCAATGGAGCTGTCAAAAGGCGGCGAGATATTTGTTCCGAAAATTCCAGCCATGAGTACCGTCGACATGGCCCGAACCATTGCGCCATCCTTACCCCATAAAATCATTGGTATCCGTCCCGGCGAGAAACTGCACGAAACCATGGTGCCCATTGATGACGCCCATTCAACGTTGGAGCTTGATGACCGCTATGTCATTTTACCCAGCCATGACAATTGGCGCTATGCGGCATACCTTGCCGATGGGGCTCAAAAAGTTGCAGATGGGTTTTCCTATGCCTCCGACAGCAATCCCGAAATGCTGGATGCCAGAGGTTTGCAAACTTTGTTGAACGAAACATATGTGACGTAAGGTTTGCAATAAATGGTTTTGGTGCATTAATTTTACGACATAACATGACGTGGGTGTATTCAACTTTGGCCCAATGCATCTTTGTTTGTTATGTTGCGGCATGTTTGGGTTGAACCCAGTTCGGTCCTCGGCCCCGCGCCGGGGACCCTGGTTGTTAGGACGTGGAGTGTATCCAACTTTGGTGCAATGCACTTTCAAACACCAAGCCCATAAAAAACTCCCGGCAATTGACAAGAATATCTTGCCAATCACCGGGCCCAACGCCTTGCGGGCGGTTGTCCTTGATCAGCCGTTTATCGACCTTGGAACAGGGACAGGATGATTTGTGGGCGCGAATTGGCCAATGATAAGGCCTGCACACCCAATTGTTGTCTGACTTGTAAGGCTTGTAATCGGGCACTTTCCTGGGCCAGATCTGCATCAACCAAATTACCAATACCCGCGGTGAGCGAATCCGTTAATTTGGTCACAAAAATATTATGTGCTTCGATTTTTCTGACGTCCGAACCCAGCCTAGCCAAAGCTTGGTTCACATTATCTAAACTGGTCTGCAACGTACTCACCACCGCCGCCGCCAAGGTTTGCGTGCCCAAGCTGGCCGTAGCCGCCAAAGTCAAAATTGCGCCGCCTAGGGACAGGTTTTGGTTATTCAAGGTTAATGTGCGCGTGCCGTCAGCATCAGCCAGAAACCCGATACCCGGCGAATTTGAACTATTTAGAATATTCGCACCATCAAATTCTGCATTGGCCAAAATCACCTCAATTTGCGAGATCAATGCCTTAAAGTCGGCATCATAAGCTTGGCGAGTAAACGTATCAATCGAGGCATCAGAGGCCGCGGTTGCTCGTTCTCTTAGTTCGATCAATAAATCGGAAATCGCCTCGCCCGCTGAAAGCCCAACATTACCAATACTTGCGGCCCGGTCCAATGAGGTACTCACCGCACCATACGCCCCGATGTCAGAACGAAGCCCCTGCGCCACGGCATACACGGCAGCATTATCCTTAGCGCCACTTACTCTTAAGCCGGTATTGATCCTGGACTGGGTTTGATCCAGTTGAATATTCGTCGCGTTTAACTGCTGTAATGCAGCCAAAGCAGACTGGTTGGTATTCACGCTTAAAGACATTGGTTTCGCTCCAGTGCATCAGATCGCGACAAAACTGCCGCTTGTATGCAATGAAGGTACGCAAAGCCCATGCCAATCATGGTTAACGCGAAAAATGAGGTAAAAACAGACTATTAGCTGTATTATGGCAAGCAACGTCGCTGGCGTGAGGAAATTTTGTTCCGGCAATTGCGGCGGGCTGCGGACAGATTTGCCCAGTGATCGGGTGCCCAGTGATCGGGCGCTTGCCGACTACTGTCGTAAAAGTTATCTAAACTTGGCGGTCAATCAGCAGTCCTGCTGTTGTTTGATCGTCCGAAATGGCTTTTAGCAATTTCTCTCGTGGCCATTGCTTGATCACCTCTCCGCTGTCGCGATCAATGGTTTTGTAGATATAGTCACCGGTATCTTGGTCTTTTTCGATGATGAGTCGAGCATTGGCACCCAAAATTGGATGTTGGCTTTTGCTTTTTTGTGCGTCAGGCTCCAACCTGTGCCGTTCTTCGCCTGGCGCAGCAGAGGCAGCGACGGGACTTACGGCATTTTCTGTTAAACTTGAAGCCTTTGCCGCTCCTTGTACTGTTAAAGTACCGGGTGCCAAACTAGAGCGTGATCCGAACTGGGTTTTCATGGTATCAACGCTGTTTTATAGCGCCTCCCCGATTAAGTCTGACCCGTCCGTCTTCTAACTCGCGAACTTGTGGACCAGATAAAGATGGAGGTGGAAAACTGTGCAAAACGAAGGACCCCGATGTTTCGCTTAGCTTCCACCTCCGATCCCCGTTTAACGGAAGAATCCAAGTACGATACTCGGTGCCGAATTGGCAATCGAGAGCGCTTGAACACCCAATTGTTGCTTGACCTGCAAGGCTTGCAAGTTTGCACTTTCTTTGGCTAGATCCGCATCAACCAAATTACCGATACCAGCGGTTGTGGCATCTTGTAGTTTCGTGACAAAAGTCGAGTGAATATCCAAAGCTGTCGATTTGGAACCCAAGCGAGCCAATGCAGAACCAAGATTGGTAACTGAAGTTTCAATCAACGCCAAAGCCGCAGTCGCTAAAGTAGCTGTGGTAATAGACGTAGTAGTAGCAATGGCCACAACGCCACCGCCCAAGGATAGATTTTCGTCCTGAACCGCAATCGTGCCGGTACCTGATATGTTAGCCAATGCATTTAGGGTTGCAGTAGAACCGTTGATCAAGTTCGTACCGTTAAAGGATGCATTGTCAACGATCGTGGTAATCTGATCACGCAAAGCAACAAAATCTTCGTTCAAAGCAGCACGAGATGTCGCATCAAGCGAACTATCCGAAGCCGAAAGGGCTTTTTCTTTTAGTTCAATAAGAAGATCAGAAATCGCAGTACCCGCAGCAGCAGCCACATCAACGTTCGATTGAACCCGTGACAAACTTTCTTGGACGGCATTATACGCACCAACATCACGCAATTTTTGA
>JAESUG010000023.1 GCA_016763185.1 Robiginitomaculum sp.
CTATCAATGATGTATTTTGTCCAGTCTGCAACATTCAAGAAATATCGAGTATTGTTGGCGAAAAAGCGATGAACCGCATTTGGGTTTATTTGATTAAAATATTGCAACATTGCTGGGCTAGAAGTATGAATTTCGGATGTCGCAATTTCATCTTCCTCATCTTGCGCGACAAATATCGCTTGTTTGGAAATCGCAAATTCGAGCAATTTATTTTCAACGGACTGCGTGGTTTGAGGGGAAAATGAGTGCGCGGCAACTCGGCGAGAAAAATTGACCGATATGCCGCGAACATCGGTCAACCGGCTAGTTTCAATGCTTAAATTTCTCCGTTTTTTGCTATAGAGCGACGGACAACCAATCACTTCAACATTATGAATTCCATACGAAGACAGCACTTCCGCCGTATAATAACCTCTTACCCCGATACGTTTGGAGCGCTCGGCAACCAATTTCATCAACCGTAATGTGCCCGGGTGAATTGCGCCGATCAGGTTACGATCCGAAGCCTGAGCGCCCACCCCTATCATGGCAACCGGCAAACTAGTTTTTTCCAAAAAATCAGCAATATGGCCCAAATCAAATCCTTTCCACAAAAAATTTGCAGCCGGAATAACAACTTGATCACATTCTGCGTCTGCTTGTTCAGGAGAGTTGACATCCCGATGGGAAACAAAATTATTGATACTCAGTATTTCGCGGATTGAATTTCCAATCAATAGATTGCCAAAGTTTTTCCCACAGTTTTTTAGCTCCTCGGCGACCGATTGCCTTGGTGTGACTCGATGTGCGGCGCCCCATGTCAATATTGTTCTTGGCATACCCAACTCATTTCATCGCACGGGCGATCCTTGACAAGGATTGCCGGCCTTTTGGAACCCTAAAACTGCCAAAGAATGGCTTTATTCCTCAATTGAAAATTGCAGCTTTAACTCCTGCACATACGCACCGGCTTTGGTTTTCCAATCTTCCGAAAGGAAAAATTCCTTAGCAACAAAGCCTTGCATTTTTCGTATTTCATCCAAATCTTCTTGTCCAAATTTGCTAATGGTGACGCTTTGGTCGTGGCGGCGGTGCAGGTTTAGCGATTTGTTGGTAAAGCGGATTTTGCCCTGGCGCAATTGTGTGACATAGACAAACCAATCGCCAGCGACACGAAATTTGGTAACCTCACCAATATTTTCTGTTAGTGTTTTTCGTAAAGTTGCCGTGTTAAAAACCACAGCGCTGACATTTGGAATGGTGTTTTTGACGCTTAGGCCATTGATGATTTCATCCTCGCCGTTACGGGTATAGCTTTGCTGCCATTGGGTTGACGACACATCTGATACATAACCTAGATAATGATCACAAAGAATAGCACCGTCCTCGGCCATTTGTTTCGACTGGCTATAGCTAAGCACCACTTCCTTGTCATCAAAACCTTTCATCACTTCCTCAAGGAAGCCAGGCTCAGCCAAATCATCGGCTTCGGCGATCCACACATAGTCACAAGTTGCCGCCTCAACCCCCTTTTGCCATTGCTTAAAAACCGAGCCGCTGTTTTGGTTATTGGCAATGATTTGCACCGGAATATCTAGCGAAGCCGTAAGCTTGGCAATCACGTGCAAACTCTCGTCGGTAGAGGCATCGTCAAGGATGATCAATTCGCGGATCGGGTGGGTTTGCGCCAATATGCTATTGATCCGGTCCGGCAAAAAATGTGCATAATTAAAATTAGGTACCACCACCGATACTTGTTTTGGCGGCGCATCTAGCATCGTCAAAAGGTCATGGACATAGCCTTGAAACGAAACATCTGGCCGCATCCGAAACGCGCAAGAGCGGCCCCATCGGGTGTCGAGATTTTCCTTGTCGAGCATGGTTTGCAGTGCACCGACCAAGGGTTCGATTTCGAATGGCGGAACCAACATGCCACCCAGTTGGGAAATCAGGCGGGTAGAACCGGTCACCTGCTCAAACCCGATAACGGGCACACCAACATCAAGCGCTTCAAGCACCGTCGACGGATACGGGTCTTCGCGAGAGGTCAACAGGTACACATCTGAACCGGCATAATACGGGTCAGTGTCGCCAATTAACCCCGGTAAAATCAGTTTACCTTGTTCGCTCAATGTATCGGTACTGCTTGATAATTGTTTAGCCAGCTCAGCTTCATGATGGCCGATCCAAACAAACACAACATCGCTTCGAACATTTGTTACCTGTTCGGCTGCCGTAACGAACAAATCAAAGCCTTTGCGCTCGTCCGCATAGCCAACGCCAAGCACAATTTTTGCGTCCGTCGCAATCCCAAGGTGTTGCTTTAGCTCGACCCCGGCCCGCTGAAAATCTTGTTGCGAACGAAACTGGTTTTTCTTGTACATGCCTTGTGGTAAAATTCGTTGTTTTGACGATTGTACCGGCGTAAATTTTTGAAATCCGCCAGCAACCATCCGCGCCGGGAACACCACATGCTTGGCATGTTTGGCAATGGCTTTCGTATGCTCTTGCAAACCGTATTGTTCGATGACATTGGGCAGTTCGTGAATGAGACAAACCATTTGTAACCCAGCTTCCTTCAATGTTTGCGCAAACAAACCAGAAACCGTCGTATTGCAAATCGCAGCCATAGCGCCATCATTCACCAGCTGTGCCACTAGCCGTTGTGCTTGCTTGCCTCGCGGGTCAATGCCAGCTAAATGATGCACCCGCGCCAGTTTTTCAAATTCTGGCAACAGCGGCCCTTCGCCCAACACCACCAAGTCTACTTCATAGCCAAAGCGATCATGCAACACCCGCGCCATATTCATCGACAGATATTGGGCACCGTGCGGATGGGCATCATGGGAGGTAACAATGATCCGTTTTGCCGGCTTTGCCAATGAAGAACCACCAGACGAGCGCTCATGGGCATTTCGAATGGCTTGGAGCCAGGCATAGCCATATTTTTGGTCCGGCTCCAAATGGCACCCTTCGGCCCATTCATTCCAAGCATTGACAAATACCAAACGCTCGCTTGGGGTGTTAAAGCGCTTGTGAGTGTCGGCGATGGCATTTTTGGCCCACTTTTCGAACAATTCAGGGGTTTCATTGACCAGAATCGTCGAAGTTTCGCCGCGCCGTGCCGTATTATCCCATGCCGGGCATAAACCGCGATACAATGGGTATTTTGGCGTTTGGTAGTTTTCACTACGTTGATAAAGCGGGCTCCAGTCTAAAATACTACCGGTGAAATCTTTGGCCGTCTCCAATGTATCGCCATCATAGGTTGGAATATCCGAATTATTGGGCGGAAATTCAATTGCCGCATCAAACCCATATTGTGTTGGGTCAGTTTTTTCAAATGACTGGGTATAGGCTAGATGAATTTCACCGACCCCATTGTCGCGACACCATTGCCGCCAACGCGCAACGGTGGCGCGAACATCCGGTAACAATTGCGGACGATAAACCAATAATAACGGTTTGCCGCCAACTCGAATGGCCCGTTTGTCCTTCAAATACTTTGCAACATATGAGATGAAATGAATATCATCATCCGGCGAATGTTCTTGGGCGATCAGGACGTTCTGTTCCATCCCGTCCCAAGTTCGCGTCCAGTTCTCATTGGCCCAACAAATACAAAATGGAAAGTCTATATCCGGGTTATCCAGGTAATTTTTCACCGGCGTTTCCAACAGGGTTTGCCCGTTAAACCAATAAAAATAAAAGCAAAACCCACCAATGCCATACAGTTTGGCCAATTCAACTTGCTCTCGTTGAACGTCCGGGTCGGTCAAATCGTAATAGCCCAAATCGCCCGGCACATGCGGTTGATAATGGCCGGTGAATTGCGGGCGGGCCGGCGCAACATTACTCCATTCGGTAAACCCCTCGCCCCACCATTCATTGTTTTGTTCAATGGTGTGATATTGCGGCAAATAAAATGCGATGAAATTGACCGCCATGTCCGTTACCGGCGCCGCATCAATCCGCGCCACATACTGATCTGTGGGTGGCGTGGGATTTATTGTCGAAAACCTCAACAGGGGCCTGGCCGATGTACCAATGGCCGATGTATCGTCCAACAATCCGTCTTTGGGCCGGGTTAGCGCCCGCACCAACATCCGAAGCGGCAAGGTCAGCCGCCAAGAGGTCGAGTGTTGCAGCGCGATATTTCGTTGTTCCGCATCGCTAAACTTGGCGCTAACTTGTTGTAGTTCCGTCAGCTTATCTGTGAATTGTCGAGTTATTTTTTTGAGAGCATTTTCCTTGGCCCGCAATTGCGTAACTTTCTCATCTATACGTTGCGCCAGCGAAGATACTTTTGCGTCGGTTGTGGCTTCAAGTTGCTGGCGCTCAGAAGTTAGATGGTCTATCTGTCGCTCGGATTGTAAAAGAGACTGCTTTTGCTCGGTCAATTCCTGTTTGAATTGCACGAGAACCAGCTTTTGCTCGGCAAACTCAGCGCTACGCTGCGCTAAAGTCGCCGACAATTGTCCAGCTTCGCCTTCGGTTTGCACCAATTGTTCTGCCAAATTTTCAGATTTGTTTTTCTGTTTTGTAAGAGCCGATTTTGCGCCAATAAGCTTGGAGCTAAGACCTTGGACATGCGCCTCTAACTCGCCAATTTGCGCTTCCTTGGCCGTAATCTGGGATGCGGATTGTTCGGTAAGACCTTGGACATGCGCCTCTAACTCGCCAATTTGCGCTTCCTTGGCCGTAATCTGGGATGCGGATTGTTCGGTAAGAGAATGACTGGCGGCAATGGCTTGGAATTGCCCATAAAGAACGGGCGTAGCAACCGTAAAGCTATTTCGAACTTCATCTAGTTTACGTAATGCCGCCGCCGATTGTTGATTGCGAGACAACACCAATAAAGCCTGCCAAGCATCACTCACCCAGCCCCGCAAAACTGGATCGTGTAAAACATCTTCGGTCGTGCGCGAATGATGGGTTAGTTCAGGGTTAATAAAGCCATCAATATCAGGCGCAATATCCTTGATGGCATACGGCCAGCGAATATCCAGCTCTGTCGTAAGCTTCGCTATTGGCTCGCGCCAATTGTCTAGCAAGTCAGCTTGGTTCAGAAAAACGCGTGGTCGACCGCGCGTTTCAAACTCTGCGTCAAGAATATGGCGTAGCCACAACAAAGCAGCATCAAAACGACTGATTTGATTACGTTTCTCTAGGGATTCACATACCGCCAATGGATTTCGAAACGCCAGCACCACTTGAACATTTGTATTGTTTTCTTCTAAGGCGTTAATAAACAAAGTCGGAAATCGGCAAATTCTAGGGTCCTTGACCACAAAAATGTCAGCCTCGCCATATTCATCGGCAATGACATTCACAATATCTTGCTTGGCCTCGTTTTGCTCTTTCGCCGACAAGCCGCTTTTGGGTATGCTGCGCCAATCTTGCCAAGAGCTGCCCATCTTCTCAAGCAAACGATCATTATATCGCATCAAGTGATTGGATTCCCAATACCCCGCTTCATTAGCGAAATTTGCTTCCATCAAGCTAGAGGGTAACGCCGCTCCGGCAATATTCATCACACGGGTCAGCATTGAGGTGCCAGAACGATGCATGCCAAGCACCAAAATACATGTGCGCGCCGCTTTGGATGCACCATCGGTTTGCTGCTTTTTCGAAGCAGTAACAGCTTTTTTTGCCTTAACCAAAACCAAAGTCCCCACAAATTAAATTCACTGCCAAATTGCGTTTTACCTGCAACCAAAGGCGTTGGCGATTACCTAGCGCAAACCAAAAAAAAATGCAACAAACGCCAGCCTGTATAAAATTACAATTACGGTTACGTGTTCTTTCTCCAGTCTCCGTGAAAAAAGAGTTTATCATCTCTTGTCACATCGCCCACTCTTCATGATCTCTTGCAACACAATGTTGCGCGCAACGGGCCTAGCCTATCAAGCATCCGTAACCCATGCGAACCGTAATTTGGAACAAAGGGGTTTGCATTGATGTTGATCAATTTGATGATGATGCTAAACCTTCATTTTCACCTTACTTGAAGCAAACGTAACCTTCTGATTGACATTGGCAAAATTTGATGACCCGACCCACTCCGATTTTAGTTCTTGGTATGCACCGCTCTGGAACGTCGTGCCTTACCGGATGCTTGGAGGAAGCTGGTTTGTTCTTAGGCGAGGTCAACACCCAAGCCGATTTTAACAAAAAAGGAAATCGCGAAAACGTCAAGATCATGACACTACATGATGACGTATTGGCGCAATTTGGTGCCACGTGGAACCAGCCACCAACCACACGGATACACTGGTCAAAGTCGGATCTAGACAAATTGGCAAGGATTATTGATCAATACCCAACGAACATCGTATGGGGCTCCAAAGACCCCAGAACCTTGTTATTACTTAGTGGTTGGCTTGAGCTAACCCACCCTAAATTTATCGGTACATTTCGCCACCCCGTCGAGGTCGCTAACTCGCTTACGCGCCGGGCAGCCGTTTGGAACCAGCCAATGCGCGAACAACATGCCTATGATTTATGGGAAATTTATAATACGAAATTGCTCGAGCTACACCGCCAAACACCGTTTGATGTTCTGCGCTTCTGTGTTGCACCGAACATCTATCAGGGCAATGTCGAACAAGCTGGGGCGCGTTTGGGGTTCACCGTGCCACAGCCATTAAAGTTTCTGGAACCTCGATTAAAAACCCAAGACTTTTCGCAAAGCCCGGTCCCAGATCATCTGCGATCTCTTTGGGACGAGCTGAACGACATTGCTATATAGCTCAATCCAAATTAACTTAACTAATAGATAGCAACATTCGGTCCCCTCATGCCAAATTTCAAATTCAAAGCACTGGACCGAAACGCCGCCAAAGTTTCAGGGGTCATTGAAGCTGACGATGAAGCAACCGCATATCGACGCATCGAAGACCGGCAGTTGGAAGTTTTTTACTTAAAACAACAAGCCAAGCAAATTGATCTATTCAAGTTTCCACGGCGCATCTTGGGCAAGGATTTGGCCAGATATATAACCCAGCTGGCCACATTATTGGGCGCTGGTGTCACGCTTCTGGACGCACTGGATAGCCTATCACGCTCAAAAGGCCACCCCGGTCTCGCCGACGCATCAAAGAACATTCGAAAAGACTTACGCTCCGGTAAAAAGCTATCCCTCGCCATGGAAACCCATTTGCCAACCCTACCGGCTTATGTGCCAAGGCTCGCCGAGCTTGGCGAAATGACCGGGCAATCGGCCAAAGCCCTGATGGATGCGGCCGAACGATTAGAGCATGAACAAACCACCCAATCCGAAATTCGAACCGCCCTTTCTTATCCAATATTTCTGGCAGTGGTTGGAAGCCTGATTGTGTTTTTATTGTTCATTTTTGTGGTCCCCAGATTTGAAACCTTAATCGGCGATAATCGCGATAATTTACCAGCCATCTCAAAATTGGTCATCGGCGCGGGTTCAGCCCTGACCTCAAACCTACCTCTAGTTCTTGTTATTGTTGGTGGATTGTTTGCTGGCGGTCTGTTTTTTGGGCGCAAAAGCAGCGTTCAAGCTTGGGTGCGCAGCGCTCTGGAACGAATGCGAGTGATCGGCCCGGTATTGATCCAATCCGATTTGGGCAGTTGGGCCAGAACCACCGGCATTGCCCTTGATAACGGAGCCGACCTGCTCTCTGCGTTACGCTTGGGCGAAGCTGGTTTAAGCTCGGCCCGCCTACGAAGCGGCCTACGTACGGCCCGTAGCGGTATCCGCGCTGGCCGCAATATTGAAGAAGTTTTAGCGGAAAATATTCCCGATTTTGACCCTTTAACCATCGACTTGCTACGCACCGGACGCACGTCGGGAAAACTAGCTAAAATGCTGTTGTTTATCGGTAAAACCCAAGAAAAAGAAACCCGTGAGCTGTTAAAACGCTTGACATCTTTGGCCGAACCCATGGCAATTTTACTGATCTCAATGATCATTGGCACCATTGTCATCGGCATTGTTTTGGCCATGACCAGCTTATACAATTTCGATATATTGTAATTTGCGGCCCACGGTACCCACCCGCTTATATTTTCTGAAACACCGCCATTTTCTGATTTCTTGGATGCTCAAAATCATCAATACTGCACAAAGAAAACCCGGTGGCCGCCGCTAAATATTCCATATCTTCGTGGGTATAATGAAACGGATCTTTTGTCGGGTGGGATAGCACTTCGGCGCTTTGTTGATGTGCGACAAACATGTTCTTTTTCTCGACCAGAAAAATGGTGGCATGGAACTTTCCGCCGGTTTTTAACACTTTTCTAGTTTGCCAAAGACATAGCTTGATGGTGTTCAGGCTTAAATGCGTGAACAAAGAAAGGCCAATGGCAAAATCAAGTGCTTGCCATTGCGCTGGATAGGTAAAATCATCGGAGCTAGAAAAGTTTTCGGCACGGATATGACTTTGGCGTAGTTCGTCAGAAAGCTCGTTGGTCAATCCAGCCTCCATCAAGCTTTGGTTGATATCAAAGCCAAAATAGTGTTTTGGCTCCAAATATGGAATGAAATGCACACCGCCCCGTAAACTGCCACACCCCACATCCAATAATTTGTGATGGGCCAGAAGCCCCACCGATTTCATATAGGCAAACTGTAAATCCCCAAGCGCCTCCCACATGCCGCCAATAAATTCTCGGTGCTTCCCTGCCGCGATTTTTTCGGCAACCAAGTCCGCCCGCATATATCGATTTTCCATGTTCTTGCCTTGTCTATAAAACGAATGAACTAGCTGCGAACCGCCTCACATTTGGGTGGGTTAAGGGTAAATTCAATCTTTCTGCCCTGTGGATTATTAAAAATCACCTGACCCCCAAGGCAAGCGCCGGAGCTTAATATTTTGATCATTTGCCCGTTCACCACCCAGTCTTTGGGCACCGAATAGCGCTTCACCTGGCTTTGGCTAAAGTTTCGCAACGACGCAGCAGGTGTATCATCGGTCACCATCACTCTTATCTCTTGGTACATCAATGCATCCACTCGCAACAGTTTGACATCGCCAACGGCTGCTTCGGCGGTTTTGACAAACCTAGCCGCGTCAATGCTCCGGCCCAGATCAACAGATATAATCGACAGCATGAGCCCCATAATGGCCAATACAACAATTATTTCGAGCAGGCTAAAGCCGTCCTTACGCCCAAATCTAGCGGCTTGACGAAATATCTTCATCATTTCCAGATCCACCTGGGGCATTGTCCGCGCCCAAAGAAACAATTTTTGGGCTTGAAACGCGGCCAGTTTCCGTTGACTGCGGCGGCTCATAGCTGAACATGTTTCCCCATGGATCCTTAGGCAAACTCCCCTCTAAATATGGGCCATACCAGGTGCCTGTATCGCTGGCTGGCGGGGCGATCAAAACAGCCAGCCCTTCCTCTTGTGTTGGGTAGCGACCGGTATCAAGTTTATATGAATCAAGTGCCAAGCGTAGGGTTTTTACTTGTGCCAAACCTGCAATCTTCTTGGATTTATCAACATTGCCCATCAAACGCGGCGCAACCAAGGTCATCAAGGTTCCCATAATCGCCAAAACTACAAGAATTTCAAGCAAGGAATATCCAGCATTTCGAGATTTAGGTTTGTTATCATCAAGTGTCATGATCTCTCCTTTATATTTGTACCGCAGACGCGGAAGACTTCTTCCAGAGTGGTTAGTCCGGTTCTGGCTTTTAGGGTACCATCTTCTAGTAGAGTAATAAATCCCTGTGATCGGGCGATGTTTTGCAGTTGCGA
>JAESUG010000024.1 GCA_016763185.1 Robiginitomaculum sp.
AGCAAGCAAGTTTTGATGATGTGAGAACATTTCGTTTCTCTCAAGTAAGAAGGTTTTAACTATGAAAATTTTTCACACTATTTTGCTGGCTTCGCTCATTGTGATGGGCGCTAGTGCCTCAGTCCAAGCGGCCTCTAAAGTTGCAGTTATCAGTCAAGAAATTGCGATAGCAAAATCAAAAATTGGCACTAATATTGCGCAGCAAGTAATTGCAATTGAAAAGCAAATTGACTCAGAGTTAGAACCAGAAATGCTGCCTTTGCGTAGCCAAGCACAACAATTGAGCGCGGAAGTATCCGCATTGTCGCCAGAAGTTTTACGCACACGCAACGATTTATTACGGCGCGAGCAAGATTTGCGGCAAAAAATCGGCGCGTTGATCAACTGGAAACAACGCCAATTGGAGGCCACTGGAGCACAGGCGGAAGGCCCGTTGCTTCAGGCATATGAGAGCGCAGTAAATGCCATCATCGCCGAAAAAGAAATTGATATTTTGCTAAATGGTTCCACGGTTTTGTATCGAAACGCAGCATCTGATATTACGGAAGCCGTTATGCAAAGAATGGACCTGGAGGCCACAACATCGGTCGTCACCCGCGTTCGCGTACCGCGCCAAGCTCCTCCTCAACAACAAAGGCCCTCTCGCTAGTCCCATTGGTTCATGCATGATTGATAATCGCTTTTATAGATTTGCGCCTCCAGTTCATTTGGCTGATTTAGTCGAACAAACCGGGGCGGAACTAGTAAAGGGCGATTTGCGCGAACAGGTTCATACCGTGTCAGCGCTTTCAAATATCCAAGCTGGCGTTTTTTCATTCGCGCGAAGTATGAAATCCTTACCTGCAATCCCACCAACCGGTGGCGTGGTGATTGCGGCTGCATCCGATGTAATAGATCAAATTCGTCAATGGCCAATTGCGGTTCTTCGTCATGCTCACCCTGACTTTGCCTTTTCAAGTGCCGCCCGTAAACTGATTGCCGAACGAGACTTTATGACCTCGATTGCCGATCATGCTGATTTCCACGAAACTGTACAATTGGGGGCCGGTGTTGTTATTGCTCCAGGTGTGGAAATTGGCAAAGGCACGCAAATTGGCCCCAATGCGACCATCGGCTGTGGCGTGCATATTGGCGAGAATTGTACGATTGGACCGAATGTCCATTTAGGTTTTTGCGATGTAGGCGATCATGTGAAAATATCACCGGGGGTCGTGATCGGGGGCAATGGATTAGGCGTTGCCACGGGCGATAATGAGCTTGCGGATATTCCACATTTTGGCTCCGTTGAAATCGGAAATAATGTCACAATCGGCTCAAATACTACGATCGATCGCGGCGTGTTCTCTGCCACCAAAATCGGCAACGGTACAAGAATTGATAACCTTGTTCAAATTGCTCATAATGTAGTGATTGGCGAAAACTGTATATTCGCGGCGCACGTTGGAATTTCAGGTAGTGTCACGATCGGCAATCGAGTTTTGATGGGGGGTAAGGTGGGAATTACTGACCACCGAACCATTGGCGATGACGCGGTTATCGTTGCTTGCTCGGCGACGATGCGAAATGTACCGGCCAATGAAACATGGAGCGGTACACCTGCCCAACCTTTGCGCCAACATATGAGAGAAGTTGCGTTTCTACGCAAGTTGCTGAAAGATCATCAGGAAAGTAAATCTACATGAGCGCGAGTTCAACGACGATCGACGGCGATGAAATTATTTCATGGCTGCCGCATCGACACCCGTTTTTGCTGATTGATCATGCAACTGGGTTCATTGCAGGTGAAAAAATTGTTGGACATAAAGCACTACAACATAACGACCCTTGGTTCGAAGGGCATTTCCCCGGGAACCCGATCATGCCGGGGGTGTTGTTAATTGAATGCATGGCGCAAGTCGGAGCATTGCTTGCGGCAAAATCTTGGAACATTCAGCCTACCGATGCCACTATTTTTTTCTCATCCGTAGAAAAAGCAAAATTTCGCCAAGCTGTAAAACCATTAGATACTTTGGAAATTCCGGTGCAGATCATCGGTCGAAAACGTGATTTTGTCCGGTTTGAAGGAAACGTGTTGGTCAGCCAGAAAACCGTGGCAAGTTGCACGTTCATGGCAGTTACCGTAGAGAATACGCAATGAGCAAAGCCCAAATTCATGCCTCCGCACTGGTCTCCAACAAAGCTGAACTGGGGGCTGACGTAGAAATTGGGCCATTTAGTATTGTTGAAGCTGGCGCTGTCATTGGTGATGGTACAAAGTTACACGGGCATAGTTATATTTGTGGACCTACGGTATTGGGTAAAAATTGCGAAGTTTACCCCTACGCCGTACTCGGCCAACCGCCGCAAGACACCAAATATAAGGGCGAGGATACCAAGCTAATTATTGGCGATGAAACTATTATTCGTGAACATGTGACCATGCATCCGGGCACGAAGGAAGGCCGAGGCGAAACCCGGGTCGGCCGAGGCGGCGTTTTTATGGTTGCCTCACATATAGCCCATGATTGTCGGGTGGGGGATTACGTAGTTTTTGCCAATCATGCGGCATTAGCAGGACATGTCAGCATCGGTGATGGTTGCATTTTGGGTGGTCTTAGCGCGGTTCATCAGTTTTGCCGAGTTGGAAACTATGCTTTTGTTGGGAGCATGGCGATGGTCACCAAAGATGTCATTCCCTATGGTTCAGTGCTGGGCAATCATGCTCATTTGGCTGGATTAAATATTGTTGGATTAAAGCGCCAAAACGTATCCAAGGCGACCATCCATGAATTGCGCTCGGCCTATAAGGCATTGTTCGTGGATGACGATGTTTTTGAGAACCGCCTAAAGCATGTCGCCAACAGTTTTTCGTCCAGTCCTGAGGTAATGCAAATTGTTGATTTCATTCGTGATATCAACGTTCGCTCATTGTGTATGCCAAATGGCTGATCGCCAAATATCGAAACTAAATTGCGGCAAACTCGGCTTAATTGTCGGCGGCGGTGATTTGCCCCTACACGTGGCTCAAATTGCTGCGGCCGGGGATATTCCAATTCATGCGGTAAATTTGTTGGGGTTGGCGCACACTTCTTCGATTGTTTCCAATGGTGACTGGATAGCGCTTGGTTCAATCGGCGGCATTATAAAGTCAATGAAAAGCGCCAATGTACAACGCATATGTTTTGCGGGTCAGGTGAGTAGGCCTGATTTTTCGACACTAAAACTTGACCTGCGCGGGGTAAAGGAATTACCAGCTATTTTACATGCCGCCAGTAAGGGTGATGATGCATTATTGCGGGCGGTTATCGCGATATTTGAACGAGAAGGTTTTATGGTGGTTGGCGCTGATGAAATTGCAACGGATCTATTGGCCCCAATTGGCCCGCTGGGTGCTGTTTTAGTGGATGCGAAACACAGTCTTGATCTCGAAAAAGCAAGAGCGATAGCCGAAAACATTGGCACACTTGACATCGGCCAAGGTGCCGTGGTTTGCAATGGTTTGGTCTTAGCCGTCGAGGCCCAAGAAGGCACGGATGCCATGCTGCGGCGTTGTTTAAAACTACCGGCTCATTTACACGGAACTCGTTCAAAGCGCGCTGGTGTTTTTGCCAAAGTTCCAAAGCCAACCCAAGAAACCCGAATTGATCTTCCTACATTGGGATTACAAAGCGTGCAATTAGCCGATGAATTGGGTTTAGCCGGTATTGGCTATGCGGCTGGGGCTACTTTTTTATTAGAAAAAGACGCCATGCGCGAGGCAGCGGACAAAGCTGGCCTATTTTTATTTGGCCTAGAGCGGTAGTGCAACAATGCCCATTACCAGCACTCACAAAATATTTGTCGTAGTCGGGGAACCTAGTGGCGATCAACTCGGCGCCCAACTGATTACCGCCCTTCGATCGGCACGAACTGAACATTTGAGTATCCATGGTGTTGGTGGCCCCAAAATGAAGGCTATTGGTGTTTCTTCTATCGTTGATATTACGCCGCTTGCTGTTATCGGTCCGATCGACGGGTTGCGGGTCTATCCAAAAGTTCGAAAAATTGTTGCGCAAACCGTACAGCAAATCAACGAGTTTCAACCGGATATCGTCGTGTTGATTGATGCCTGGGGGTTCACGTTGCGGGTGGCGCAGGCGGTCCGAAAAATCCTACCCGATTGCGTGTTGGTAAAATATGTCGGTCCTCAAGTTTTTGCGAGCCGACCAAAACGGGCGCGAACTACCGCCCAAGTATATGACCACCTTCTGACCATTCATTCTTTTGATGCTCCTTTTTTTGAAGCGCAAGGGCTGCCAACCAGTTTTGTCGGCAATCCTACTTTGTTTGAAAACAAAGTAGGCGATAGCGCTGGTTTTTGTAAAAAATACCAACTGCAAGACCAACCGGTGCTTTGTGTTTTATTTGGCTCGCGCAATAGCGAAATTCTTCATTTGATGGAACCGTTTTTAGCGGCGCTGGCACAGCTCAAAACCAAATTCCCTAAACTGATTATGATGGCGCCGCTATCAGATAATATCGCGACACGAGTTCGCTCGATGGCCGCAAGTGACAGCAGACTACAAGACATTATTTTGCTGCCTGAAGAGGAAAAAAACAACGTTTTTGCTGTATCCGATTGCGCGTTGGCTTGCTCTGGCACCGTTACATTACAATTGGCCAGAGCCGGAGTGCCGATGATTGTGGCATATCGTTTTGGTGCAATTTCAAATTGGTTGTTACGTCATATTGTGTTTAAGGCAAAGTTCGCCAACCTGCTTAATCTATCGATGGATGAGGAAATTATACCTGAGTTATTATTGGAAAACTGTACGGCATCATCGATATATGCCGCACTTGAGCTTATTTTATCCAACCCAGATATCCAGGCTATCCAGAAAAAGAAAATGGCAATCGCCATAAACCAAATGCGCGGCACAACCAAAAACGCCAGTGGGGCCGCCGCGCAACAGGTGTTGCAATTACTCGATCAACGGCCAGCGATAGAGGTATAATCGCGCAATTTCGCACCGGTGTATACTTGGCGCGGGCGCCCAATTTTTTGACTAGGATCACTTAGCATTTCTGACCATTGTGCGATCCAACCCACTGTTCTGGCCACAGCAAATAGGACGGTGAACATGGTGGTTGGAAAACCCATCGCGTTTAAGGTAATACCAGAATAAAAGTCGATATTGGGATACAGTTTTCGTTCGACAAAATACTCATCGCTTAAGGCAATTCGCTCTAACTCTAAGGCAATTTTAAGAATAGGGTCATTTTTCTTGCCGGTAACCTCAAGCACTTCATGGCAAGTTTCCTGCATGACCTTGGCTCTGGGGTCGTAGTTTTTATAAACACGGTGTCCGAAACCCATCAACCGGAACGGGTCGTTTTTGTCTTTGGCGCGGGCAATATACTCCGGAATTCGATCCACAGAGCCAATTTCATGTAACATATTTAGCGCAGCTTCATTGGCTCCGCCATGGGCCGGTCCCCAAAGGCAAGCCACACCGGCAGCAATGCATGCAAATGGATTTGCGCCCGAAGAACCTGCCAAGCGCACCGTTGAGGTCGAGGCATTTTGCTCATGATCGGCATGTAAAATAAAGATACGATCCATGGCACGAGCCAAAACATCGTCAACTTTGTAATCTTCACAGGGTACCGCAAAACACATGCGTAAGAAATTTTGCGCATATGACAATTCGTTGCGCGGTTCTATAAACGGTTGCCCAATGCAAAATTTGTAGGCACGGGCCGCAATTGTCGGCATTTTGGCAATCATCCGCAAGCTGGCAATCCGGCGTTGGACCGGGTCGTTAATGTCAGTCGAGTCGTGATAAAATGCCGATAGTGCGCCAACTGCACCGCAAACAATTGCCATTGGATGGGCATCGCGGCGAAATCCATTAAAAAACGCATCAAATTGGGCATGCAACATGGTGTGATAGGTGACAGAATTGGTAAAATTACCCAATTGCTCAGATGATGGCAGTTCGCCATTTAGCAACAAATAGCTAACTTCAAGAAAGCTTGATTTTTCAGCCAATTGCTCAATCGGATACCCACGGTACAACAAAGTACCTTTGTCGCCATCAATATAGGTAATTTGCGACTCGCAACTCGCCGTTGAGGTGAACCCTGGATCAAAGGTGAAAAGTCCGGTTTGTTGGTACAGTTTACGAATATCAATCGCATCGGGGCCTACGGATCCAGAGTAAACCGGTAAATCCATATCCGCGCCCGATGGCAATGAAAGTTTGGCAGTTCCAGCTTGTTTGATTTTGATTTCCATCGGTCTCGCCTTCTTGTTTTTTTATGTTTTGATTCGTTCCCCCGATGATACCTGACTAGTAAGCAGATCGTCTACACGCCCTAAGGTTTCTTCTCGCCCCAATAACATGCAAGCCACAGCCAAATCCGGGGCCGAAGCACCGCCGCTAATGGCAGCCCGTAAAATAGGGCCAAATTTTCCAAATCCAATATTATTGGTCACGGCAAATGCTTGGAGACTTGCATGAATTTGTTCAGTATTCCAAGTTTTGATACCTCGCAGGTCTATCACAAGAAGTTCCAAAAAACGCACGGTTTCTTCTCGCACTGATTTGCTTGCCTTTTGCGTTAGCTCGATAGGGCGTTTGGCTAGCAGAAATGCTATTTCGCCAATTAAATCCGATAGCAAATTAGCGCGGGCTGTGACGTGGGGAAGGGCGGTTTGAATTTTCGTTTTCTCGAAGTCACTTAAACCAGTTCCGGTTTTTTCCTCCATGAATTGAAATAACAACTTAGCCAATTGGCTAGGGTCTGCTATTCGTAAATAATGGTTGTTAACATGGCCCATTTTATCAAAATCAAGACGTGCGGGGCCTTTGTTGATTTTGGTAAGGCAAAACGCATTGATCGCTTGCTCCATGCTAAAAAATTCTTGATCACCATGGGACCAACCGAGCCGAAGCAGATAATTCAACAGAGCCTGCGACAAGTACCCCATGTCACGATAGGCGTGAATACCAAGAGCGCCGTGCCGTTTCGATAATTTTTTACCATCGGGTCCGTGAATTAAAGGAATATGAGCATAAACCGGTAGCGCCCAACCCATGCCCGCGTAAATCAAAGTTTGACGAGCGGCATTGACCAAATGATCATCACCTCGAATGACATGGGTGACACCAGCATCATGATCATCAACGACAACGGCTAGCATATAGGTGGGGGTTCGGTCCGCCCGTAACAAAACCAAATCGTCCATGACGCTATTTTCAAATGTAACATTCCCCTGCACCTGATCCGCAATAACAGTTTGCCCGGTCATCGGCGTTTTTAGGCGCACTACATAGGGTAGGTTTGTCGGACATTGGTTTGGTTTCGTATCGCGCCAGGGCGATTGAAAGTTACGTTTCTGCAGCCGGGCCTGTTGTTTTTCGTGTTCTAGTTGCTCACGGGTTAGGTAACATGGGTAGGCTTGCCCGTTGCGCAATAATTCGTCAGCAATTTCCACATGCCGCGCGCTAGCGTTGCTTTGAAATATTGGCGGCTCATCACCGGCTAACCCAAGCCAATCTAAGCCGGAAATAATCGCCTCAATCGCTTCGGGTGTAGAGCGAGCACTGTCGGTGTCTTCAATCCGCACAAGATATTTTCCGCCATGGTGACGGGCAAATAACCAATTGAACAATGCGGTTCTGGCCCCGCCAATATGTAAATATCCAGTAGGCGACGGCGCAAAGCGCGTTACGATTTTTGTCATCTCATTTTCCCTTGCCAAGTGCCGCGCTTTGGGCGCTAAAGCGTGATAACATGGAGGCTAGTTTAGGCAAGGGGGTTTGATTCTGTCCATTTTACAACTACCCATTTTTGCCAACACTGATCAAGCGTCGCTGTTGCGTATGGTAACAGATCTCGTCCCGGCGCCCCAGCGTGGTAGCGTAACATTATGGGGGCCGTGGGTATTTTGCTTTGGCATTGCCTTTTGGTTTGCACCGGCAAGCGAGCCGGTAATTTGGCTAGCACCAGCGCTGTTTCTGGTGGCTTTGAGCTTGCTATTTGGGTTGATGCGACTGTGCTTCACTCAGGTGCGGTTGATATTTTTTGTGACCATGATTTGTGCGTTTTTGTTTGGGTTGGTGGTCGCTGAAATTCGTTCATTTGCCCAATCCACCCCAATTTTACCGGCCCAGTCCAACTCGTGGATGGTAACCGGAGAATTACACCGCATTGATCGTGAAACAAAGAGCCGCGCTCGCTACCTGATACGAGTGACGCAAATTGAAGGATTGACGCCGGAAGAATACCCAAAATTTGTTCGGGTTGGCGGCTGGCGCAGTCCGGCAGAAGTCGGGGCCTTGGTTCGGTTTCGCGCGACTTTACAACCGCCGCAGTCGGTAATGGTTCCGGGCGGGTTTTCATTTGCACGAAATGCTTGGTTTCAACAAATTGGTGGCACTGGTTTTACCTTGGGGCATTTGGAAATTATCAACCCGGCAGCTCATGTGTCGGTGCAATTACATATCAACAGATTTCGGTATGGTCTTGCCAAAACCATCCGTGAACGAGTGCCCGGAAATTCGGGCGCGGTGGCTGCCGCCTTGGTTACTGGCGATCGAAGTGCGATTTCACCTAAGCAGGTGTCCGCTTATCGCGAGGCCGGGCTTGGGCATTTAATGGCAATATCCGGTTTGCACATGTCCTTGGTTGGCGGGTTGGCATTTTTGGTGGCAAGCATTATTTTTGCGATGATCCCAGCCATTGGTGCGCGGATGGATGCCCGAAAACCGGCGGCTATTTTCGGGCTTTGCGTTGCGGCGAGTTATTTATTGGTCTCTGGCGCCGCCGCGCCAACCCAGCGTGCATTTATTATGTTATCGTTGATTTTCTTGGCTGTGTTATTGAACCGCAAAGCGCTGTCCATTCGTACCATTTCGGTTGCGGCGTTTGTGGTTGCGTTGATTTCCCCTGAATATGTAGCCAGTGCCGGGTTTCAAATGTCATTTGCGGCCAGCTTGGCCCTCATTGCCGTATATCAACGCGCCGGACGGTTTTTTGGCGAACAAAAGTCTATGCAAAAAATAGATGGCCCAATCGTTCGTTTTGTACGCGGGCTGAGTATATTTATAATTGGTATTTTGCTGACCAGTCTGGTCGCGGGCATTGCAACCGCGCCGTTTGCCAGTTGGCATTTTCACAAAATCGCCGTGTATTCATTACTAGGGAATTTGTTAGCAATGCCGGTGTTTACGATTTTGGTAATGCCGTTTTTATTGATCGGCATGTGTTTGCTGCCCCTTGGGTTGGATGGGCCGTTTATGTGGGTGGCCGGGTTTGGTTTGGATGTTATTGCCAGCATATCAACCATGACCGCCAGTTTGCCCGGCGCAATTTATGGGGTGCCATCCGCTTCACCCATCACATTATTACTAGAAGCTGTCGCCTTAATTTTACTCTGTATTGGTTTTTCGCGGTTTAAGTATATCGCGCTTTTATTGGTATTGGTTGCGTTTGCGTTTCGGTTACAAGTTTCAACGCCAGTGATTTGGAGTACTGATGATGGCGGGGCGTTTATTTTACCAAATGGGCCGTCTAATCAAATCATTACGTTTGGGAGCCCAAGTAAATTTGCCTTACGCCAGTTTACGCAAAGCGTTGGGCTTTCGAAACCGGACATTCAAAAAATTGAAACTCTGCCACAAGCAAAGTGCGATCAAAATGGTTGCGGTATACGAATTGCTGACAAACTAATTTCCATTCGTAATTTCACCGATGACATTGAAACCGACTGTCAGTTGGCAGATTTGGTGATTATCAGGTTTCCATTGCTCTCACGCCAACAGCCATCCTGTGCCGACACGGAACTTTTGATTTTATCTGAAAATAAAGATACGGTAGTTTATTTCAATAAAAACAAATGGATAACACAAAAACCTAATCACGACCGTTTATGGGATCGTGCGGGTGCTTTGTAAATCATGATGTGAAATGGCTGCTATGATCCGCCCCTTGGATCACCCGGACGAGCCGTGTGATGACAGGTTTGAGAAATACCTGACTTGGGTGCGTGTGATGACAGATTTCTTTATTATTACTTTGCACTGAAAGATATTCATCATTTTTTCTAGTGATAGGTACGCATCAATCCCACCAATGTACCTTGTACTTTTATCCGGTCTGGCCCGAAAATTCGAGTTTCGTAATCGGGATTAGCGGCTTCTAGTGCAATGGTGTCACCCTTTTTACGGAACCGTTTTAGGGTTGCTTCTTGGTCATCGACCAAGGCCACCACGATATCACCATTTTGTGCGGTGTCGGTTCGTCGAATGACAACCGTATCACCATCATGAATGCCAACGTCGATCATCGAGTCACCTTGAATGATCAATGCATAGTGATCGCCACGGCCAATCATCTCGGCCGGTACTGTGAAGCGGTCGGTTTCATGTTGAATGGCTTCTATGGGAGTTCCCGCCGCAATTCGCCCCAATAACGGGATATCTACTACATTGGCCGGCGTATTCGCCGCAGGCGGCGCAATATTTGGATTACTGGAGACAATATTGGGCTTAAACCCACCAATGGTTTGCGCTGGTATACTGGCTTCGGGCAGTTTGATAACTTCTAGTGCCCGCGCTCGATGGGCCAATCGCCGAATAAAGCCACGTTCTTCCAATGCGGTGATTAACCGATGAATACCCGATTTGGAGGCCAGTCCCAGCGCGTCTTTCATTTCATCAAAAGACGGTGAAACCCCGGTATCAGTCAGGCGTTGATTGATAAAAACCAACAGTGCGTGTTGTTTGGCAGTAAGCATGAAACCCTCAAGAACAAATAGCTAACAGATATCGATGTTCTACATGTGTTCCGCTATTTGGTCAAGGGTTATTCAAAACGCTCTATGATATTTCGCTGGAAACTCCTGAAAATCACTTATTTTTAACTGATTTTTTGCTTCGAAATAAATCAAACCACAGCCTGAATAATTCATATATCCGTGCAGACTATTGCTATTTTTTAACGGTTATTCGAATCAAGCATATGCTTTTTGATAAGGTATTATACCAGTAAATCGCGCGTTGCCGTGCGTATGTCTGCTTGGCGCATCAGGTGTTCGCCAACCAAAATGCCCTTGGCCCCGGCTTGGCGGAGCAATGCCACGTCTTCGGGCGAGGTAATTCCGCTTTCTGAGATGACAATCCGGTCGGGCGGTATGGTTTGGCACAAATTTACGCTGGTCTGTAAGTCAGTGGTAAAATCGTGTAGGTTTCGATTGTTAATGCCAATCATAGCCGTGGCGGGCAGGGTCATTGCTCGTTCTAATTCGACTTGGTTATGAACTTCGAGCAATACATCAAGACCACACGCGCTTGCAGCTTTAAATAAGCTGGATGCTTGGGGGTCGGATAGCACGGCCATGATCAACAATACACAATCGGCACCCATCACTCGTGATTGCCATATTTGCCACGGGTCAATCATGAAATCCTTGCGTAACATCGGTAATTTGCTTGAATTTCGCGCGAAGGTAAAATGCTGGTTATCGCCAAAAAAATGCGTATCCGTGAGTACAGAAAGACAAGCTGCCCCTCCAATTTCATAGTCTTTGGCGTGTTCGGCGGGGTCAAAATCCTCTCGGATTAAGCCTTTGGACGGACTGCCCTTTTTAATTTCAGCAATCAGGCCCATTTTACCGGCCCTAGCGCAGCGCCGTATCGCATCAGCAAACCCACGAGTGGGGGCGCAATCTTGGACTTGCCCTTGTAGCTCGCGTAAATTTTGCTGCATCATCTCTACACCCAATTGCAGGCGTTTTTTTGCGACGATATCGTCCAAAATCGTCATTGCGGGTCTCGATTGGAAACCAACACCAATTTGGCTAAGGCGGCTTTGGCTTTACCACTATCAATGGCTTGATTGGCCATGGCAATGCCTTGGTGCAAATCTTTGGCAAGGCCGGCCACCAACAAGGCCGCACCGGTATTTAGCAGTACAATATCTCGAAATGCACCGGGTTTGCCGTCCAATAATTGTGTAATCGCATCGGCGTTATCTTGCGGCTCGCCGCCGGCCAATGCTTCAGGTTTCGCCAATGCAAACCCAAATTCACGAGGGTCCAGCGAAAACGTAAAGAGCGTACCGTCGCGCAATTCAGTGACAGTTGAGCTGGTAGTGGTAGTCAGCTCGTCCATGCCGTCATCGCCGCACACCACCCAAGCGCGCACCGCGCCCAAATTGGCCAAGGTTTGCGCCATTGGCTTTGTCCATTTGGCATCAAACACACCCAGCAATTGTCGTGTTGTACCGGCCGGATTGGAAAGCGGGCCTAATAGATTAAAAATCGTCCGAATACCCAGTTGCGCCCGCGCCGGTGCCGCATATTTCATCGCGGCATGATGGGCTGGTGCAAACATAAACCCGATGCTGGCTTGCTTCATGCAACGCTCGACACCACCAGCCGGCTGGTCCAGGCGCACCCCTAGCCGTTCTAGCACCTCGGACGAGCCAGAGCGTGAGGAGAGCGCCTTATTGCCATGCTTGGCCACCACGGCACCGGCCCCGGCGGCAACAATGGCGCTGGCCGTAGAGATGTTAAACGAACCCTTGGCATCGCCGCCAGTGCCACAGGTGTCAATCGCATTTTTTGGTGCTTGTACTGGGGTCAGGCGGGCGCGTAACACTTTGGCGCCGGCGGTAATCACCTCACTGGTTTCACCAATAGCCCGTAGCGCCGTTAAAAACCCGCCAATGGATACATCATTGATTTGCCCCGACATAATCAGTTCAAAAGCTTGTTCGGCGGCGCTGGCCGATAACGCGCCAGTGCTACACATTTCATCCAATATGTCGCGAAACCGGTTCATGGCGCTGGCTTTCGAGGCTTACACAAGTTTAGGAAATTAGCCAGCAATTCATGGCCCATTTCCGAGGCAATTGATTCTGGATGGAACTGTACGCCGTGAATGGGCTTATTTTTATGGCGCAGTCCCATAATCTCGCCGTCTTTGGTCCACGCGTTGAGCGCTAGACAATCGGGTAGGCTGGAACGCTCGACGGATAGGGAATGGTATCGGGTGGCAATAAACGGATCGGGGAGCTTTGCGAACACGCCGGAGCCATCATGACCAATGTCGCTGGTTTTACCGTGCATGATGGTTTTGGCGCCGATGACGTGACCGCCAAAGGCTTGGCCAATGGCTTGATGGCCCAAACAAACCCCCAGCAATGGCAAATCATCGGGCAGGTGCCGGATTAACTCAAGACAAACCCCGGCCTCATTGGGCGTGCACGGGCCGGGGGACAGCAATATCCCATCCAGCGGCAGCGCCAAGAACTCCTGTGCGGTTCTGGCGTCATTGCGCTCAACCAAAGTACTCGCCCCTAATTCTTGCAAATAGTGGACGAGGTTAAAGGTAAAGCTGTCATAATTATCGATCACCAAGATCATCAATATATTCCTGTTGGTTTGCTTTTAACAAAAACGCCAAGCTTCGGCGGCCGCATCAAACAATGCTTGTGATTTGTGTAAGGTTTCTTGTCGTTCAGCTTCTTCGTCACTGTCCAGTACATTGCCGCCGCCAGCTTGCACATACATTTGTCCATCCTTAATCACAGCGGTACGAAGCGCAATACAGGTATCCAAATCACCATTGGCCGAGAAATAACCAACCGCTCCACCATAAATCCCCCGGCGGTCATGTTCTAGCTCACTGATGATTTGCATGGCCCGGATTTTTGGAGCGCCCGAAACCGTACCATGCGGAAAGCCAGCAAACAAAGCATCCAAGCTATCTTTGTCATCGGCCAGATCTGCCTCAACATTAGAGACAATATGCAATACTTTGGAATAGCGCTCGATGACAAATGATTTGGTGACGCAAACCGAGCCGGGTTTGGCCACGCGCCCAGCATCATTTCGCGCCAAATCCAGTAACATTAAATGCTCGGCGCGTTCTTTGGCATCATTTAGCAAGTCATGTTCCATTTGCAAATCTTCTGCACGGGTCTTGCCGCGAGGGCGGGTGCCAGCAATGGGCCGAATGGTAATGCGTTTATCGCGAACCCGCACCAGGATTTCGGGGCTGGAACCAACAATGGTAAACCCGTCCATCGCAAAAAAGAACAAGAAAGGTGAGGGGTTATTTTTGCGCAATGAACGATAAAACGCAAAGGGCGGCAACGTAAACGGTGTGCTAAATCTCTGACTGAGCACCACTTGGAACACATCGCCATCGACGATGTATTTTTTGGCACGAGTGACCCTATTATGAAATTGTTCGATACTGGTATTGCTATTTCGCACAAGCTTACGCGCTGGTTTTTTCGTTTGCAATACGGATGATTTGGGCTGGGGGCCAAGAATTTTGTCTTGTAATTCATCCAGTTGCGCACTGGCAGTTTTCCACTGGGCCGCACAATTTTCTATTGCGACAGGCTCCAAGCGCCGTGACAGAATGATCTCTTGATGGACGCTGTCAAACACGGCCATCAATGTGGGCCGCAATAACAATGCATCTGGTGTATCAAGGCCATGGCCCTTGGCTAACTCGATGTCTTCAATCCATGAAACAGCGTCATACCCCACATAGCCAAAAACGCCGCTTAACATCGGTGGCAAATGTGCAGCCACCGCAACCTCGGCATTTTGCACGAACAGCCGCAGCTCAGCCAATGGCTTTCCGGCTAACTTAGAATAGGTGGAGCCGTTGGTGGAAAGCTGTGCGCTGCCATCGACAATTTTAAATTTCTGATCTGGGCTGAGGCCAATGACCGAATATCGGCCACGGGTTTCCCCGCCTTTTACCGATTCCAGTAAAAAAATATTGTTTTGCTCCGGGCCGATCTTTAACAATGCGGCAACGGGCGTGGTCAAATCATCAATAATCGTCCGGGTGACCAAATATGGCTCACCGCGTAGGCAAGCGGCTCGAAACGCCTCAAAACTATTTTGGGTGTGCTGATTAGCCATCTTCGCCCAGCGCTAACGCCCGCAAGCGCGCATCCTGACGAATGGTGTAGGCGGCACGAAGACCGCTAATGAATTGGTTTTCTAAATCTTGAGCCAATTCTCGATCCAAACGTCCGCTCAATACACGCAAAGTTTCATCATCAACAGCAGAAGGCGGGATCACCGATTGCAATCGAGATATCACCAATTGATCACCGACGTTTGACAATGCAAAAAACACTTCGCCGGGGGCCAGCTCAAATAATTGACGCGCCAACGCCGGTGGCAAGGAGGGTTCCGGTTCATAGCGGCTTAAAATAGCGATCTCAATAGAACTGCCCGGATAGGCGGTTAGAAATTGCGCAGTTTCAACACCGGTTTCTAGCGAGGTTTTGATGGTTTCGGCCACTTCTTGTATGGCTTTTATGTTGGCGTTGGCCAACCATGCTGCTCGTACAATATCGGTTATCTGCGCTAGTTCCGGTTGGGTTGTTGGAATGATTTGATCCACACTTAAGGCATAAAAATCACCATGTTCGGTTTCCTCAATATTACTTTCAACCAGTTCGTCCAGCTCAAAAAGTATGTTCAGCATTTCAGGGTATGTTTGATAAAGCTGGATAGCTTGCAAGTTTTCATCGCTATTATTTTGCGCCGCTGGCGGCAGAGAAATGGCCACGAGCTGATGGGTTTCGGCCGCTTCCGTCAACGAGGCACCTCTGGCCCGTTCACCTTCAAAATCACCCATAATTTCATACAATCGATTGCGGGCTTCTTGGCGAATGAACTCGATTTTTAATTGCTCGGCAACCTCTTCAAAGCTCTGCTCTGTGCCGGGCGTAATGGCGTTTAACTTCCACGCGGCCCATTTAAATCGGCCTTCTGCGGTTCCAGTTTCACCGTTACTTGCCGCAAAGACGACTTCGGCTATTTGGTCGTCTGGCGAGCTGCTGATATTGGCATCGCTCAGCTCAATTGGCGTACCGGATAATTCTAAATCGGCAATAATATCAATGGCCGTTTCGCCGGCGTTTAGACGTTGGGCAACAGTTTCGGCAGTAACTTGGTCATCAACCATGACCTGCACCCATGAGCGGGTTTCTGTTGTGCTAAATTCTGATTTTCGAAAATCATAAGCATTGCGAAGCTCATCCTCGGTTGGCGCAATATCCAGTTCCAAATCAGTTGCAGAAATCAACACAATGGTCGCAGCGCGTCGTTCTGGAACGGCAAACTGACCCGGATTTTCGCTCAATATCTGTTCGAGTTGTTCCTGGGTGGGTTCGGGCGACGGCGGTATGATGGCGGTTGGAACAAAAATACTCTCAACTTTTCGGGTTTCATTGAGGAAATTCATCATGTTACGGGTGTACGATATTGGAGATATAACCCCTTCGATTACCGCCGATAATACTTGCTGACGGCCCATATCAGCGCGGGCTTCGGCCTCGAAAAGTTTAGGTGTTAGTTCCGCTTGGGCCAGAGTTTGCACATATTGCTCATCGCTAAAATTGCCCGTGAACGGGTCTTTGAAAGCTTCATAGCCGGCGGCGTACTCAAAGATCATCCGAGCCGACACCCCAATGCCAAGCTCGTCTTGTTTGGCGCTAAGGGCGGCTTCGGAAACCATTCGTTGTAGCAATTGCTCGTCTAAACCTTGTGCTTTGGCATCGGTTTCTGAAAACTGTCCGTTGCTAGTTCGGATGCGATAATTGATCTCACGGTTCCACGCGGCAGCAAATTCCTCAACGGTAACTTTTTCAGGCCCCACGACCACAACCGCATCGCCGGTTCCACCTCTGAATATATCGCCGGTTCCCCAGACCACAAAACTAAGGACGATCAACAACATAAACGCAATCGCAATCGGGGAACGCAAGGAATTTCGCATGGATTCGAGCATTGTTTAAGTCTCCAGCAACTGGGAAAAGAAAGCGGGAATATATGTGCAGAACTAGCCACTCGCAAGCATGTATTGTAGTTGTTGCGAAGTTTCACCTTGCCTGCTAGGGACCAGGGTGTTGCCTCGCAAAGATGGAGAGAATTGTGACCCGAAAAATGCTAATCGCCGGAAATTGGAAAATGAACGGTCTGCGCAATCAAAAGGCTGAATTTCGAGAAATGATCTCGTGTATTTCACCACAACAATTTGCACGAAATGATATTTTGATTTGCCCACCGGCGACATTATTGACTAGCTTTGCCGGTGTTGCCGATGGGACTGGCATGAAGGTGGGCGGCGAAGACTGTCACCCAAACCGTTCCGGCGCGCACACCGGTGATATTTCTGCTGAAATGTTGGCTGATGCTGGCGCTAGCTATTGCATTGTCGGCCATTCCGAACGCCGCGCTGATTATCAAGAAACCGACGAATTGGTTAAAACTAAAGCGATAGCTGCAATCCGCGCCGGGTTGATTGCCATTGTCTGCGTTGGCGAAACCCTAACCCAACGACAATCCGGCCAAGCCATTGCAACCGTAGGACAACAAATTCGAGGCTCGCTACCCGATGGAGCTAATGCGGACAATTGCGTCATTGCCTATGAGCCAGTGTGGGCGATTGGCACCGGTGAAACGGCAACTTTGGACGATATTACCGAAGTCCACGGCGCCATTCGCTCATTATTGTTTGAACTTGGTGGTGATGATCTAGCGCAAACTCGTATTTTATATGGCGGTTCAGTAAAACCCGGTAATGCCAAGCAAATTTTTGGATTGCTTGACGTTGATGGCGGTTTAATCGGCGGCGCTAGCCTAAAAGCCGACGACTTTTGCGCGATTGTCGCTGCGGGTTAAGGTAAGCGAAGCAGAGGGCAAACCCGATACAAATCCTCCTCTGGCATCATTCTAGTATAAATCCAATCTACCGTCACCCCAATACAAATCGGGGTCCAATTTTGCGGGGGGAAGGACTTTCTAGTCACGTATTCACTGCGGGCGGCTTCGCCAACTTCTTAGCAAGAAGCACCCCCTCCGCCGGCTTCGCCAAGTTTTTGCTAAGAAGCACCCCCTCCGGCGGCTTCGCCAACTTCTTAGTAAGAAGCACCCCCTCCGCCGGCTTCGCCAAGTTTTTGCTAAGAAGCGCCCCCTCCGACGGCTTCGCCGCCACCTCCCCCATCAAGAGGGAAGATAAGAAGAGTTCGGGCATTCAACCCCGGTCCCCGGCCCTCGCGCCGGGGTCCAGCCTTTTGAGAAATTTTTCATACGGCACAAAGAACTGGACCCCGGCTCAAGGCCGGGGACCGGGGTATGGGAATAGGATTGCTGAATCAACCGGCTCTCGGCTGTGCCAAATTCCTGGGAAACTAAATTCCTAGGAAGTCAAATTTCTAGGAAGCCAAATTCCTAGGAAGCCAAATTTCTAGAAAAAACGTCATCAAAAAGGACGAGCACACCTTTGGTCGGGAGTGATTTGAGATGAGCCATTTCGCTTGCCAATGAAAGCATTGTTTCGCCATTTATTGCACCAAAAAAGCTTAAAAACGCCATTTTTATCCATTAATTGCTGATAATATCGAGGATAAGTTGCAAGCATCACCGCTTATGGTTCAACCGGTATAATGGATGTTGAACTTGGATATTACGAATTTCAATATGGCTCTTTGATACGGTAAATACTGCACAAACCATAGCTATAGATGGGTTGTCTATCCATTGTACAAAAACATCACGAATATAAAAACCAGTCCTTTTGCTCTTCTTTCACGACTTTTGCTTACGCTTCTATCGAGGGATAGGGCTAAATATGTTTAAGTCTCTTAATGTGCAGAAATTACGAAACCCCTTGTGTTGCGCGATGGCTGGCTTACATCTAGGGCTGAACCAATATTTGGGCTGATTATGGCAACGCTGATTAACATCCACGATAAACCAACCATTCGGCATCCGGAAAAGCAAAAACGGGCCGATAGTGAGGTATTGCGCAAACCGGCATGGATCCGGGTGAAGGCTCCGGTGGGCAAAGGCTATGCCGCGACCCGTAAAATTGTTCACGACAAAGGGTTGCACACAGTTTGCGAGGAGGCGGCTTGTCCTAATATTGGCGAGTGCTGGGAAAAGAAACACGCGACTTTGATGATTATGGGTGATATTTGCACCCGCGCCTGTGCATTTTGTAATATCCGCACTGGAATGCCGGGGCCATTGGACGCAGATGAACCACAAAAGGCGGCCCTAGCTGTGCAAGAAATGGGGTTAAACCATGTGGTCATCACCTCGGTCGATCGTGATGATTTGGCCGATGGCGGCGCTGAACACTTTGCGCAAACGGTGCGGGCCATTCGGGTGGCCAATCCAAATACGACGATTGAAATCCTGACACCGGATTTTTTGCGTAAACCCGGTGCGGCGGAAACCATGATTGATGCCAAACCAGATGTGTTTAATCACAATTTGGAGACCGTGCCGTCGAATTATTTAAAAATTCGTCCGGGCGCTCGTTATTTTCATTCGTTGCGATTGTTGCAAATGGTCAAAGAGCGCGACCCGGAACAATTTACCAAATCCGGTATTATGGTTGGCCTTGGCGAAACCAAACAAGAGATCATGCAGGTGATGGACGATATGCGGGCGGCGGATGTCGACTTCATTACCATCGGCCAGTATTTGCAGCCGACCCGCAAACACGCGCCTATTTCTAGGTTTATGCCCCCGGACGAGTTCAAGGCATTGGAAGTTATTGCCCGCTCCAAAGGGTTTTTAATGGTGTCTAGCAGTCCGTTAACGCGCTCCAGTCACCATGCGGGCGAGGATTTTGCCAAACTAAAATTGGCCAGATTGGCCAAGTACGACAGCAGATGACGGTTCGCCATGTTTTTCGACATTTGCCGTATCCGCCAGATGATTTGCACAATCTGGCGTGGGATGTGGAAGACTATCCAAGCTTCATCCATTTCATTACGGCATTACGAATATTAAAGAAAACACCCACCAATATGCGGGCCGAAGTTCGGGTTCGCTACAAGGTGTTACGGGAATCCTTTATCACGGACGTAAGGCGGGATTTGGATACAAAAGAAATATTCGTATCCCTAGCCCACGGGCCGTTGCGGACTTTAGAAAATCATTGGCGGTTTCACCCGCTATCTGATGGTTCGACCTTGGTTGAGTTTTGGGTGGAATTTTCGTTTTCAATACCTTGGCTAGGTAAGATATTTCGCAATAAAGCACTAAGAGCCGAGCATCAAATCTTGCAGGCCTTTGAAACCCAAGCCAGCAAACGCTTTACGCCCATATCAACCAGCGCCCTGATGGACAAAGAAATTGCGGATTTACAGGCTCTTCGCCAACATGGATAAGGCTTGGCGCACACTGTTCATGCGGATGATGGCCCGGCCTTCATCATCGAAAATATGTTCAATGGTCTGGGTTTTATAGCCAATTTTGGCTAGGCCGAAACAAACCAGTCCAACGGGTTTGTCGATGGTTCCGCCGCCCGGTCCAGCAATACCGGTGATGGCCACGGCAATATCGGCGCTGGAGGCGGATAACGCGCCTTCAGCCATGAATGCGGCGACTTGTTCACTTACGGCACCGTGTTCGACCAACATGCCTTGTGGCACACCCAATAGGGAGGTTTTCGCCTTGTAGGAATAGGTGGTGAAGCCACAATCGAATACTTCGGACGACCCATCGACGGCGGTAAGGGCCGCGCTTAGCAAACCACCGGTACAGCTTTCGGCAGCGGCGATCATGTTCTTGCCATTTCTGGCCCGTGATAACACATCTGTGGCCAGTCCTAAAATATCATCGGGGAACATCACTTATCCTAAACTTGTCACAAACAACTGACATACCAACATCAACACCCCGGCGACAAGGCCCGCTAACATATCATCGGACATTATCCCCCAACCCTTTGGAAGTTTTTCCAAACGGCCTATCCACCATAGTTTCGTAATATCAAAAAACCGGAACAATACGAAGGCACCAACCACTTGCCAGATGACCGGCCCCACAAACACCAAAGCCAGCCACATGCCGGCAACTTCGTCTATGACCACTTCGGAGGGGTCTTTGCCGCCGGTGGTGGTGACGTACATGCTTGATGTCCAAACACCAATTGCAAATATAAGGAGACTTAGGAACAACAAGACCGGCCAACCCGCATTGATCAACACCCATATCCCAATAGGCAACGCCGCCAACGAGCCCCATGTCCCTGGTGCCGGACGTAATAACCCAATTCCAAAAAAGGTAACGATCAGTTTGACAATCAATTTCATGGGCGGTCTTTCTCGATGGTGACACAAGCTTGGGCCATAATGCCTTCGCCTCTGCCGGTAAAGCCAAGCTGTTCAGTGGTGGTAGCTTTGACGCTGACTTGGGTAATGTTCACCCCCAAGATATTGGCAACGCGCTCACGCATGGCCTGGCGGTGTGGTTTGATTTTCGGTGCTTCACAAACCAAGGTAACGTCGACATGAACCAATGTGCCGCCATGTTGCTCCGTTAGCTGTTGGGCGTGGCGCAAAAACAAACTGGAATTTGCGTTCTCCCATTGCGGGTCAGACGGTGGAAAATGATCGCCAATATCGCCCAAGGCCATCGCCCCCAGTATCGCATCTGTAATCGCATGCAAACCAACATCGGCGTCTGAATGACCGCGCAAGGACAACTCGCCATCAATGAAAACACCACACAAGGTCATGCCATCGCCTTGGCAAGTTTGATGAACATCAAAACCAGTACCACTGACGTAAATTTTTGCGGGTCTGTTCATGATGAGCTCTGCTTGTTCAAGGTCGTGGCGGGTGGTAATTTTAACATTTTGTGGGTTTCCAGCAATGGTGTTGCACAGCAACCCCGCCGCTGCGGCCACGGCTAAATCATCATGAAAGTCGGCGGTTTGATCGAGGGCAGCATAGGCGGCAACCAAGGGTAAAAACCCGAACCCTTGGGGGGTTTGCACACGTTGGAACTGGTTGCGATCGGCATCCGCTAAAATCTCACCGGTTGCACCGTCAACCTGTTTGATGGCATCCACCAGCGGTAAGGCAGGCGCACAGGCCACGCCTTGTTGTGTCATTTGCAGCACATTGCTGATGTCTTGGGCGTGAACAAATGGGCGAGCGCCATCATGGATGAGCACATAGTCCGGCGCACGGTTTTGCAAGGCCTGCAAGCCAGCTTGTACCGACTGACACCGGGTTGCGCCGCCAAAGACATAAGCGGGTTCAACGCCATCAAAAGCCTGTTGTAATAAGGGCAGGGCGTCTGCCGCAATCACAATAACAACGTCGTCAATATCAGGATGGTTTGCAAACGCAGCATAGCTATGGCGCAAAATGGCTTGGCCGCCCAATACGCAATACTGTTTGGGCAGTTCCCCGCCAAATCGGGTACCTGATCCTGCGGCAACGATAATGGCTGCTGTTTTCATTCAAAGTTTGCTTCCAAAATGTTTCATCAACCCGTACAAGACTGCATAAGCTGCCACACTAGCCATTGTCCACCTGCACATGACATTTCACATCGAAGATATTTATCTACAAAACCCGGTATTGCTGGCACCGATGTCTGGCGTGACGGATCTACCCTTTCGCAATCTGGTGCGCAAATTGGGCGCAGGCTTGGTGATTAGCGAAATGACCGCGAGCGAGCAATTGGTATTGGGCCGCACTGATATGGTCCGTAAAATCACTCAAGATAGCTCAGGGCCATTTGTGGTGCAATTGGCTGGCCGCGAGGCGAAATGGATGGCAGCGGGCGCAAAGCTCGCCGTTGCTGCCGGTGCTGATATAATCGACATGAATATGGGCTGTCCGGCCCGCCATGTAACCAAAGGCGCATCTGGCTCGGCATTGATGCGTGATTTGGACCACGCCATGACCTTGGTCGAGGCGGTGATCGGTGCGGTTGAGGTGCCGGTTACGTTAAAAATGCGCTTGGGCTGGGACCACCAATCGCTCAATGCTCCAGAATTGGCGCGCCGGGCCGAGAGTGCCGGGATTGCGATGATCACCGTTCATGGGCGAACCCGGTGCCAGTTTTACAAGGGCCAAGCCGATTGGAACGCCGTTCGCGCCGTTCGCGAGGTCATTGATGTGCCTTTGGTGGTCAATGGCGATATTGGCACCACGGCCGAGGCCAGAGCCGCCCTTGCGCAATCGGGAGCAGACGGCGTAATGGTCGGGCGCAAAGCTTGTGGGCGGCCTTGGTTGCCGGGCTATATTGCCAATGAGTTGGCTGGAAAATCAGCAGGTGTTCCAAACCTTTCGCAGCAACTTGACTTTTTGCTAGAGCAATTCTCTGGGAGTTTGGATTTATATGGGCCAATTCTTGGGGTAAAAATGTTTCGCAAACATATTGCTTGGACGGTCGATGCCGCATTTGCCGGCGCTATGGATTGTGCGAAATACACGAAACACCGAGGTCTCTTGTGCCGGTTGTCAGAGCCAGAACAAATTCGGGATGGTTTGAGCGAAATGTTTCTTCAACCCAATCATCAGGCATGGATGTAGTATGCCAACCAAACCCAAAATCATCATTGCGAATGGCGAGCCAATCGGGCGAGCCAATCTGTCTCGTGATATTGCCGCATTGGGGTATCAGGTGCGCGCAACTGATGATTTGTCTAGGGTGCTTGAATGGGTAAAAAACGATGTATTTCAATTGGTTTTGCTGGATGTTGACCTGTTTGATGCCCAGCGCAATGCATTTGATGTATTACAAGAAATTTGCCGCAAACAGCCCCATTGTCCGGTCATCGCTCTTGGCGGTAAAAATACAGTATTGTCATCCTTGCTGGCGGCACGTTTTGGGGCGATAGATTTTTATGCGAAACCCTATAGTTTTTCCCAATTGGCCTCGTCAATTGCCAATGCATTGGCCAAGCCAAAATCTAATTTGCTAAAACCATCCATGTCGCAATCGGTTCCACTGGAAGGCAAGTCACCAGCCATGCAATTGGTGTTTCGCTTAACTGCCAAAGCCGCGATGTCTAACCATCCATTGCTGATTGATGGAGCAGGGGGGTCAGGTAAATTTCTGTTGGCACAGATCATCAGCAGGTATGGCAAAGCTGAAAAAGGGGTGCAGTGCACATTGCTCCCCAGCACCAAAATCACCCAGATCGAACAGAAATTGGATCAAGACAATACCGGTCCGGGCGGTGTTGTGCTGCTTCGTCGGCTTGAGCATTTCTCACCAGATGTACAAGTTTGGCTATGCGATTGGTTCGATCAAAATGAAAATCACAGAAACCCGATGCGAGTGATTGCAACATGTTCGGATCAAGAATTGCTTGGTGATGAGCCTAAATCCATTATGCCAGATTTACTAAATAGACTTAATGTATTGCGAATTCGAATGCCCGATTTGCATGATCGGCAAGAAGATATTCCAGATTTGGCACTGCTTTTCCTTGGCGCCGCATCGAACTATCAAATGAGTATAAGCGTCCCAGCGCAAAAAATGTTGCACCAGCTTGCATGGCCCGGAAATGTTCGTCAGCTAAAGAATGTAATGACTTGTGCCGCAACTATGTTTGATCAATCGGTCATCGGAACAAATGAGCTGATGGAGCTATTAGAACAACCAACACCAAGCAACCAGCCGCCATCATCGTTTATCGCCAATATCGCGCTTCATTTACCACAAGAGTTAGAACTACGTCGGGACGCGCGATACCCTCATTTACACCAAGAAATTTTAGGCGCGGTGGAGCGGGTTTTACTGCAAATGGTGCTGGAACACGTGAACTATAATCAAGTGCAAGCGGCAAGAAGGCTCGGTATCAATCGAAACACCTTACGCAAGAAAATACTAGAGTACGGGTTGAACAATACATAGTGACATTGGTGCAACAATGTGTTGATATTAAGCAACACCTAATGCATAGCCTTCGTTGTTATCGGTACGTATTGAGCATATGAGCATTGTATCCGCATCTAATCCTGTTGCTGAGAGATTTTTTCGGCCACTTACTTTGTTGTCGTCAGCCTTTTTCGGGACGCTGTATGCGCTGAGCATTACGGTGGCCATTTTATGTGCTTATTTTGCATTGTCCGGCGCGGGTAGGCTGGGGCCGGCCAGTCAGTTATTGTTTTTAATTTTATTGGCAAATTTATTCCTTATTCTTGGGTTGGCTGGGTATCAGGCGATCCGATTATTTCGATTAATGCGCCCGGCACCCGGCGATCAATTTGCGCCAAGACTGCACGTTCGATTTGCCATATTGTTTAGTGGCGCAGCTATTTTACCGGCCATTGTTGTTGGCGTTTTCTTTGCCGTAGTTTATTCGCAAGGCATTGAAAGTTGGTTTTCGCCCGTTGTTGAGACCGCCGTTGATCGTGCTGAAACAGTTGCTGAGGCCGCCTTTAATGCCGAGCGTGATGAAGTGGTAAGCGAAATCCGGCCAATGGCCATTGATTTAAATCACCCGCAGGCTGCCGCTTACCTACAAGACGGGCCAATTGTTTATACCAGCTATTTGAAGCTACAAGCGGAACGACGTTTTTTTTCGGCGGCGTATATTATTAATGGTGCGGGCACCATTTTGTCGGCGGTTGAGCTTGATGATGCACCGTCATTTGCTGCGCCAACCATTGAAGCCCTCGAAGCAGCGACTACAGGTAGTATCAATTTGCATTTTCAAAACGAACAAAACCTGATCCGAGGTCTGTACCGGCTACGTGCTTATGATGATGCGTATCTGTACGTGGCCCGATACGCCACCAGCGGCAGTTTGTTCAACCTGGTCGCTGCCCAAGAAGCACGCAATGCATATCGCGAGGCCAACTCACAACGAGGACGGCTGACCCGTTCCTTTGCCTTAGTGTATTCGGAGATTGCACTGCTGGTATTGATCGGCGCAATTTGGGTTGGATTGCTCGCGGCGAACCAAATCGTCTACCCTATTGGCCGCTTGGCCCAAGCCGCGCATCGGGTTCGGGATGGCGATTTAAATGTACGCGTACGGCCCGGCACCCAAAATGATGAAATGGCTAGCTTGGCTCGTGATTTTAATGAAATGACCAGCAGATTGGCGACCCAACGTGACGAGTTGATTGCGGCCCGCGATGATTCAGAACATCGAAGACGATTTACGGAGACGGTTTTGTCTGGTGTGAGCGCGGGGGTTTTTGGGATTGATCAAAATTTTAATATTACATTGGCTAATGTATCGGCTTGCGAATTATTAGACTTGGATATCGAAACCATTATTGGGCAGGATATTCATGATATTGCCCCGTTTTTTGGTGGGCTATTAGACCAAGTGTCGTCATCGGGGAAAACTCCAATTCATGGGTTTATTGAGTTATCCGAAAACAAACGAAATCTGATGCTGAACGTCAATATCACTCCCGAAGGCGATAAGGGTGCCAAGGGCTTGGTGATTACCTTTGACGATATGAGTAAGCTGGTATCCGACCAACGAAGTGCAGCATGGCGCGAAGTGGCCAAGCGCATTGCTCATGAAATCCGTAACCCACTAACGCCCATCCAGTTATCAGCGGAACGGTTGCGTCGAAAATACCGTAATGAAATCACCACCAATCCAGCTGTTTTTGATCGTTGTATAGACACCATTGTGCGACAAGTTGGGGATATTGGCCGGATGGTTGATGAGTTTTCGTCTTTTGCGCGGATGCCAGTGCCAAAAATTGAGACGGTAGAATTACGTGAGCTGATCCAAGAAACCCTGTTTGGCCAGCAAGTCGCTTTCCCGGACGTGGAATTTGTATCCACGCCCGCAGAGTTTGAAATTTTGGTTGATTGCGACGCACGTCTTTCAGCGCAGGCGCTGTTAAATATCTTAAAAAATGCAGCAGAATCAACGTCGACTATGCTTACCCGTCCAAAAAATAGCAAACCAATGGTAGAAGTTCAGGTGTCATGCCAAGGCGAATATGCCTTGGTTGATATTATCGACAATGGACCCGGTTGGCCAACAAGTCATCGCCAACGATTGGTCGAGCCATATTATACAACCCATCAAAAAGGTACGGGTCTTGGTTTAGCTATCGTGAAAAGAATTTTGGAAGACCATAACGGAAAGCTCGAATTGTTAGATCGCAAGGACGGCAATACCGGCGCTGTGGTTCGCCTTAGCTTTCCTCTTAGTAAAATCAATGTAAATCAGGAGGTAATCTGATGTCAGCAGATATTTTAATTGTTGATGACGAAGAAGATATTCGAGAGCTGGTTAGCGATATTTTGGAAGATGAAGGCTTCCAAACCAGAACTGCGGCTAATGCTACTCAGGCGTTAAACGAGGTGAAAACCCGTAAACCAGCATTGATTATATTGGACGTCTGGCTGCAAGGCAGCGAGCTGGATGGATTAGGCGTGCTTGAAGAAGTAAAGCGACTGGACCCGCTGTTGCCGGTGATTTTAATTTCAGGCCATGGCACTATCGAGACCGCAGTTGCGGCTATTCGCAAAGGGGCTTTTGATTTTATTGAAAAGCCGTTTAAGAGCGAACGGTTATTGCTGTTGATTAGGCGCGCGTTGGAGCTTCGCAAATTACAACGAGAAAACACGGCTTTAAAAGCCAAAGATATCGCCAATCTTGAATTGATTGGTACGTCATCGGGGATCAATGGTATTCGCCATATTATTCAAAAGGTCGCTTTGGCCAATTCACGGGTCATGGTGCTAGGTGGCTTGGGTGTTGGTAAGGAAACCGTTGCCCGTAAAATCCACATAGAGTCTCATCGTAAGGATGCAGAATTTGTGGTGGTCAACGCCGCGGCCCTAAGTCCAGATACGGTGGAGCAAGTGCTGTTTGGGGTTGAGGACCAACAGGGACGTACCACTAAAACCGGATTATTTGAGCAAGCGCATATGGGTACCTTGTATATTGATGAAGTGGCTGAAATGCCAATGCAAACCCAAGGCAAATTATTGCGCATATTGGTGAGTCAGCGCTTTTACCGAGTGGGCGGTAAAACGCCGGTTGATGTTGATGTTCGGGTGATCAGTTCTACGTCCCGCGATTTACGGATTGAAATTGCCAATGAGCGGTTTCGCGAGGACTTATATCACCGTCTAAATGTTGTTCCAGTGGTTGTGCCTTCACTAAATGAACGTCGTGAAGACATCCCTGATTTGGTACGGTATTTTGCAGACCGGATTGCGCAAGGCTCTGGATTGGCCAAGCGCGAAATTGCTGAAGATGTGATGGGTTGGATACAGGCCGCGCAATGGCCGGGGAATATCCGTCAATTGCGTAATTATGTTGAACGATTGATGATATTGGCCAAGGGAAACAATGATCAAGCCATTACGTTAGCCTTTATGCCCAAAGAAAACGATGCATCATCCCAGCCTAACGGCATCCGTGTGGACCGTTTGGTTAGTTTAAGTTTACGCGATGCCCGCGTTGAATTTGAGCGCGAATATCTAGCCGTTCAAATCAACCGGTTTGGCGGCAATATTTCACGAACTGCCACCTATATCGGTATGGAAAGATCTGCGTTACACCGCAAATTAAAAACATTAGGTATCGGCTCAAACAAGCAGCAAAATCAGGAGGCAGAAGAATGAAGGTCATTCTGTGCGGCGCTGGGCGGGTTGGCTATGGTATTGCTGAAAAGCTGTGTTCCGAAGACAACGAAGTCACAGTCATCGACGTCTCGGCGCAGTTGGTACAACAAATTAGTACCAATTTAGATGTTCGCGGCATTGTCGGCCACGGCGCCCATCCTGAAGTTTTGGTTCGGGCAGGGATTGAAAGCGCCGATATGTTTATTGCCGTTACCCACTTAGATGAAGTCAATATGGTGGCGTGCCAACTGGCGCATTCATTGTTTGACGTGCAAACTAAAATCGCAAGAGTGCGCGCCCAAAGCTATTTGGATCAAGCATGGCAGGATATATTCTCGCGCAACCACATTCCGATTGATGTGGTGATTTCACCGGAATTGGAAGTCGCCAAGGCCATCCTCCAGCGGATAAAAACGCCCGGAGCATTTATGAATACACCGTTCTTTAATGGGAGGGTTAGTCTCTTGGGCGTTCGGTTGCTTGACAGTTGTCCGGTCGCGAATACGGCCCTTACCCAATTGACTGAGTTATTTCCAGATCTAAAGTCAATGGTCGTCGGGGTAAAGCGTGCCGGTAGTGTATTCGTCCCCAAAGGCGAAGACCAAATTATGGCAGGTGACGAAATTTATGTTATTGCCCATGCGGAACAAATAGCTCGTACACTAGATATTTTGGGCCGAAACGAAGCTCGGGGTCAAAACATTGTTATGATCGGTGGTGGTAATATCGGCGTTCATTTGGCCAAAGAATTAGAGCATTTGCCCGGTGTGCGGGTTCGAATGATTGAAATTAACAAAGAGCAGGCGCAAAAAGCGTCCATAGCATTGCAAAAAACCGTTGTATTACACGGCGACGGTCTAGACCGCGATACGTTGATTGAGGCCGGTGTGAATGGTGCTGATATTGCGATCAGTCTCAGCAATGATGATCGGGTCAATGTGTTGTCTGCTGGCTTGGTCAAAGAGGCAGGGGTGCGCCGCACTTTATGCTTGGTCAATGACCAAACCTTGAACTCATTAAAAGAGCCTTTGCGTGTGGATGTATTTATTGATCCTCGCCAAACTACCATTTCAACTATTTTACAACATGTACGCCGTGGCCGAATCTTGGCGGTTCAAAGCCTTGAAAATGGCCAAGCGGAAGTCATTGAAGCCGTTGCACTATCTACATCGCCTTTAATTGGTAAATCATTAAATGAACTTGATATTCCAGATGGTATTCGTGTTGGTGCTGTTGCCAGAGGTGACGAAATTTTATTTCCCAGCGGTTCGTTTGTGATCAGAGCCGATGATCAAGTTATTTTATTCGTCGAGCGCGATAAAATTCCGGTGGTCGAGAAAATGTTTCGGGTAAGTGCTGACTATTTTTAATCCTAATTAGGGGGCGTTGCGATCATTGGGATTTTAAAAATTCTGGCGTATTCTTGCCTCGGATTAACCGTGCTAGCCATGCTGTGCGCCGGGCTAGCACTGACTTGGGATGAACCGGCAGCGTTTACTAGTTTTGGTTTTGCTACCGTAGTTTGCGCGACATTAGGGCTGGTTTTTGCTCTTATTTCGAAAGGCGGCGATATTCAGTTGTCTTTGCGGCGTTCGATTATTCTACTTGTATTTTTTTGGTTGGCTGTTCCCTTGTTGGGCGCGGTGCCGATGATGGGTATTCAAGGTAATGATGGCTGGCTTCGTGCCTATGCGGATGCGATGTCACAGATGACGACAACAGGTGCAAAAATCGTTGATCCAGCACTATTGCCCTTGTCATTTTCTTTGTGGCAAGCTGGCTTGCAATGGCTGGGGGGCTACGCCAGCATTGTCATGGCCTTATTGGTGTTAGCACCGCTAAATATGACAGCGCCGGGGGTGCACAGATCACCATTTCTAACCATTGACAAAGGTAATGTTGCCGGGGGCGTCGGATTGATCGCCCGAGCCATGTTATTGGTCTATGGCGGTGCTTCTGCGCTTATTTGGCTCGGGTTGATTGTTACCGGCACTCCAGCTTTTTCGGCGGTTTTATTGACGATGGGGTCAATATCCACGGGTGGTTATTGGCCGGAAGTTGGCGGGGAACCTAGTCATATCGGACAGATTGGTATGTGGTTTTCAATGTTAGCCATGACGTTTGGCGCACTGGGCTTTGCGCTGCATTGGGATGTGATCCAGCGCCGCGTAAACTATCTACGCGATCCAGAAACAATTGGGTTGTTTATTTTAATCATCAGCGCCGGGATTTTGTTTTTTCTGTTAGGAAAAGAGATAATTCCATCCATTCAAAACGCTATATCATTGATCACCACGACGGCTGTGCCAATTGGCCCAAACGGTTATACCGACATTCCTGCACCGATTGTCATGGCGTTAATTTTGGTTGGTGGCGCTGCGGTTTCGACCGCAGGTGGCGTAAAAATCATCAGGTTTTTGCTATTGTTTCGACAAACCGGCGTAGAGCTGGCCAAATTATCGCATCCATCTAGCATCCAAGCTATCCGGTATCAACAAGTGGTCATTGGCCCACGTGAATTGGTTGGTTTATGGGCCTATGTTTTTGGCTATGCTGTGGTTATTTCAATTTTGGTAATTTTATTGGGCTTAGGCGGGACCGGATTTGCCGAAGCTAGCCAATTGGCAATCGCCACCATATCCAATGCTGGCCCAGCTTTTACTCCTGCAAGCGGAATTGCAGGTGATTTCTCGGCGCTCTCCGATCCAATGGTATTGCTCTTGGCACTGGCCATGGCATTGGGGCGTATTGAGATATTGGCTGCCGTGGCCATTCTTTCGCCAGAATTTTGGAGAAATTAGCCGTATGTCCAGAATTGCATACGTAAACGGTCGCTATGTTGCGCATCAAACAGCCCGTGTCCACGTGGAGGATCGGGGCTATCAATTTGCTGATGGCGTGTACGAGGTATGGAGTGTTCGAGGCGGCGTGTTACAAGATCATGCGTCACACATGGACCGACTACAACGTTCGTTACGTGAATTGGGCATCCCATTCGTTCATAGCGTGGGCTCACTAAATATTTTATTATACGAGGTTTTGCGCCGCAATCAGATTGTTGAGGGCATTGTTTATTTGCAAATCACCCGTGGGGTAACGTCTCGCGATCATGCTTGGCCCGCAAATTTACTACCTAGCCTGATCATTACCGCCAAAACCATCAATCCCATTATCGCCGAGGCTCAAGCAAAAATCGGGGTGTCAATTATCACGACACCTGATTTGCGCTGGAAACGTTGCGATATTAAATCCATATCATTATTACCCAATGTGTTGGCAAAACAACTGGCCATATCTGTGGGTTGCACCGAGGCATGGTTGGTGGATGAAGAGGGCTTCGTCACGGAAGGAACTTCGACCAATGCTTGGATTGTCACCCATGATGATGTGTTGGTCACCCGCGACCTTAGCCATCAGATACTAAGCGGGGTCACTCGATTGGCATTGCTTGAATTAGCGACCCAACATCAGTTAAAAACCGCCCAACGCAAGTTTACAGTTGAAGAAGCTTGCCAAGCCAAAGAAGCATTTATCTCGGCTGCGACGACATGGGTGCTGCCGGTCGTTGCCATTGATGGTACCAAGATTGGTACGGGAAAACCTGGGCCGCTTGGAACTTTACTACGCCAAGCTTATTTAGCGGCATCGATTTCAGTGCGGTAAACCTATTCACATCTGGTTAGCAATAGCGTAAATAGTAGAAATCGAATCGCTCAAAAAAACAAAAATGGAGCTAAACTATGCCGGCGGAAAAGAAACCGAACCTACAAGATACGTTTCTAAACACAGTGCGTAAGACCAAGACCCCACTGACAATTTTCTTGGTAAATGGTGTCAAACTACAAGGGGTTGTCACTTGGTTTGATAATTTTTGCATGTTGTTACGACGCGATGGTCATTCGCAATTGGTCTATAAGCACGCTATTTCGACCATTATGCCATCGGCACCCGTTTCTTTGTTCGAAGCTGAGGATGACGGCGGCATAGATGAAGAAGGCGAAGTTTGAAAACGGTCCAAGACGCGCCAAATGGTGCAATCATCGTTCATCCCTTCACCCGCCTCAGTCAACGGAGCCATGACCCTGAAGCCGCATTAAGTGAAGCCATTGGCTTGAGCTGCGCATTGAATTTGGTTGTGTGTGACGCTCTGTGTCTGAATGTAAAGAAAGTCATCCCTGCCACATTTATCGGGGGCGGCGCCATTGAAAATTTAGCCGAACGGCTGGGGAAATATAACGCCAAAATCTTGGTATTTGATGGCCAACTTACACCGGTGCAACAGCGCAATTTAGAAGAGCGATTACAGGTTAAGGTTTTGGACCGCACCGGCCTAATTCTTGAAATTTTTTCCCTCCGTGCCAAAACCAAAGAAGGACGGCTTCAGGTGGAATTGGCGCGTATCGCGTATGAGCGCTCACGGTTGGTTCGCACATGGACTCATTTGGAACGGCAACGAGGCGGAAAGGGCTTTTTGGCTGGCCCAGGAGAACGACAGATTGAATCAGATCGTCGGGAGCTGGCCGATGAAGCGATTGTATTGGGTCGGCGCTTAGATAAAATCAAACGCACCCGTTCCTTGCACCGAAAAGCGCGTATAAAACGCCACGTACCCATGGTCGCCTTAGTTGGCTATACCAATGCTGGTAAATCAACACTATTTAACCGACTAACCGATGCCGATGTGTTGGTAAAAGACATGTTGTTTGCCACATTGGACCCGACCATTCGTGATGTGCAATTGCCGGGAAGAACCAAGGCTGTGTTGTCGGATACGGTTGGGTTTATCTCAAATTTGCCAACCGAATTGATCGCCGCATTTCGGGCGACACTCGAAGAGGTCACGCAAGCTGATTTGGTGTTGCATGTGCGAGATATTGCGTGCTTGCAATCCGAAAAACAAAAACATGATGTAGAAGAGGTGCTAAAACAACTTCATCCTGCGAACGGAAAAATGCCGACAATGGTCGAGGTTTGGAACAAAATGGATTTACTGACGGAAGAAAATCAAAATTTCCTGCGGGAGCGGGCCGCCAAGCTATCCGTGCCACCCATTTTAATATCAGCAGAAACCGGGGAGGGGACGCAAAACCTATTGGAACGGGTTGCAAGTATCCTGCATGGCGATCAACAGACCATCATCATTACCTTACCGGCCAAAGACAGCTCCGCTTTGAATTGGTTACACCAACACGGGCGCATTGTACGCTGTGATGCCGCAAAAAACCAAGATTTGGAATGCGAAGTTACACTGGATGTAGCGGCAATGGGCCGATTTCAAGCGCAGTTTCCCGAACTAATGGCGGGCATCGCTTCATAATAAGGCTGCCATTTTCGTTGCACCAGCCGTCATTGCGGATCATTCGTTCTCGTGCTGTTTTGCTTCATCCCATAGGCGATCCATTTCTTCCAAGGTTGAGGTGTCAGGCGTTTTCCCCAATTTCATCAAAGCCTGTTCGATATATTGAAACCTGGCAACAAACTTTCGATTTGTTTGCCGTAAAGCGGCATCTGGATTTACATCAAGTTTTCTGGATAAATTCATGCAAACAAATAAAATATCTCCAAGTTCTTTTTCTATTTTAATTGAAGATTTATCCGTACGTAAAACCTCTTGCAATTCTTCAATTTCTTCTTGGAGTTTGGCAAACACTGGTTCGAGGTTTGGCCAATCAAAGCCGACCCTGGCGGCTCTGGTTTGCAGCTTTACCGCTCGTTGGCTGGCGGGTAAGGCGACAGGTATGTCGTCCAGCAAGCCGGTCGCTCCTTTTTCGTTACGTTCCTTGGCTTTTTGTTGTTCCCACGAGCGGGTTTGCGCCGCTGCCGTAATTGTTTTTTTATTACCAAAAACATGGGGGTGACGCCGAACCATCTTGTCGCAAACGGCCTGCACAACATCATCAAAACCAAAAGCACCAGCTTCTGCCGCCAGTTGCGCGTGAAAGACAGTTTGAAGCAATAGATCACCTAATTCATCGCGTAAATCATCCATATTCTCACGCTCGATAGCATCGGCAACCTCGTAGGCTTCTTCGATGGTGTAAGGCGCGATACTGGCGAAATCTTGCTGTAAATCCCAAGGGCAACCGTCGATTGGATCGCGCAGTTTTTGCATTATTTGCAGTAATCGGTTGATTTGTGATGATGTTTGCATTTGACTCTTCCAACTCGCAAAATCTGTACAGGCAAATGGAACTTGAAGCTGCCAAATTTCTAAACACTCTCATGCAAAAGGCATTGGCCGCCGTCAAGCCTGATCAATTGATCCGCGCACATCTAGCGGACTTGCATAACCAGCCACAGACCGTTGTTGGGTTTGGTAAAGCAGCCGCTCATATGGCGCTAGCGGTGGAGCAAGAGCTGGGCAAGGCCGCTCAAGGACTGGTGGTGGTTCCATACGGTTATGAGGCTTCGTGCAAATGGATCAAGGTGATGTCAGCGCGCCATCCCGTGCCCGATACGGCAGGTGTTTTGGCTACCACCAAAATTATTAAAACTCTAAACCATAGCGACGGGCCTATTTTAGCACTGGTTTCTGGTGGGGGTTCCAGTGTGTTATGTGCGCCCGCTGATTTCATCACACTTGAAGAGAAACAAACTATTATTTCCCAGTTGTTAGCCAAAGGCACGCCGATTACACAGCTAAATTCGGTTCGTGGCGCATTGTCGAAGGTAAAGGTCGGCGGTTTGGCCCAAATTATTGGCAATCGGCGGGTGCGAGTTTTAGTTTTATCCGATGTTGCGGGCGATGATCCACATGTGGTTGCGTCTGGTCCATTTTTTTCACAAACGCCAAACGGCGCGCAGTGCTTGACCATTTTGGACAAAGCGAAGATCACCATATCCAATCATATTCGTCAAAATTTACACAGATTGGACGGGCAGGCTGTTCATCAATCCAATATGGACACAAAAATCATCGGGTGCGGTGCTACCGCATTATCTGCCGCCGAAAACTGGGCTATTTCACAAGGGGTAAGGGTCCACAACCTATCAGATACTCATGAAGCCAGCGCCGAAGAATTAGCCAAAACTCATCTTGAGCAAATCAATCAACACCGCAGCCAACACATTCAGCTGTTCCTGTCCGGCGGTGAGGCAACCGTCGAGGTGGTCGGTGGCGGGCAGGGCGGGCCGAACCGTCATTTTTTGTTACACTTGGCCGCCATATTGCCTGTGGATCAAAACATTGCGGCACTTGCCATTGATACGGACGGGCGCGATGGCTCCGATGCCGAGGCCGGCGCTTGGTTTACCAACGAAATGTTAGGCGTTGACGGGTTAGGCCTGCAAGAGGCCTTGATCAATTGCAATTCCGGCCCATTTTTCAAAAATCTAGGCACCAGTATTCACTTAGGCGCAACCGGTACCAATGTGAATGACTTTCGAGCCATTCTTACATGGCCGAAAACCGCACCATAGCTGTGATAATTTTAGCTAAGAAGGAATTTTAATTGTTCATTGGTTTTCGATGGGCTGATTTCAATGATTTCGGCGCTTACGACTTCCTTTGCCACAAATGGGTCTTCGTTCACCCTCTGTTGCAAGTCTGATAGCGACGTATTGTGCGCCAAAACGGCACCGCCCATCTGTGGCTGTAAAGACCCAGCCAGCAGAAAGATATTTTCGTCAAACCCCTGTTTGATCCATTTCTTATGGCCTTCCATAAGCTGATTGGCTTGATCTTTATTCTTGGAAAATTTTAGTAGAACGATAAACATTCGGCTTTCTCCTGCCATGATAATTTGGACGGGCGCTCAGTCTATATTCTTGCAAAGAATAATACGTGTCAAAGAGTATAAAGAGTGTGCCATTGAGCAGATCGTAAAATCAATGGTCTTCGAAGGGGAGGCGACCGGGAAATTGAAATTTCTTTTGACCAGTGCTCAACATGATCAAGAAGTTGTGCTTAACTGACAAATTTTCTACCACATTTTTTGTATGGGCAGCACTCATTATCTTCATCATCTTCTATGATTAGGACTTCCTCATTTTTCATTGTTTTAAATCCCTTACTTGATCTAAAAGGAGTTTTCTTTTCTCTATTCTAAGCCTTTGCCATCATTTCTTGATGTTATTTAATTTCGTATTCCTCCCTTGCCTTTTCTTTGGCTCTTTCCTCTTC
>JAESUG010000025.1 GCA_016763185.1 Robiginitomaculum sp.
AATTTGAAACGTGTTATGAATATTTTAATGACAAACCACCAATTGAGATTGATTGTTCATTTAAGGTATTTGATCAAACTGTTTTCTTTGGAATAATTATAGGATTTATTGGAGCAGGAATAATTTCTTTATTCAAAGGAGCTAAAGGGGATTGGGATAACAAGGTAAAACCAGAAGACATGGTTGGACCTAATAGAAATCAATCTGATGACTCAGATAATGACTAAAATAAAGAAAAAATATTTTAAAATAAAAGCAAATAACAAAAAAGGTAATTAAAAAATATCAGACATATGATTTTCAAACAAAGTATAATGTAAATTTAGGAAAATATCTCAGATTTAATTTATGTAGTCATAATGGTAGAATGTTTTTGAATTTCTTTAATTATTTGAATAATATTTTTCATTCTAAATGGTTTATGAATTATTGAATCTGCACCTAAAGTTTGTAATTGTTCTTCTACCAATGATGAGGTATCTCCCGTAATCATAATTACTATAGACTTGGAAGAAATTTTTTTAATTTCTTTCAATGCTGAAATTCCGTCTTTAATTGGCATGTGTACATCCATAAATACCATTTTTGGCAATTGGGTTTTAAAAAGATGAATTGCATCTACTCCAGTATACCCCATGCCCAAAACACGAACCCCTTGAGATTCTAATAATTCAGATAAAATTCCAGTAATATCATAATCATCATCAATTACAATGGCGGTTTCATTTGTCAAGGTTATTTCCAAATATGGAAATAACTATTTAAAAATTTGTGTTTTAATCACAGTCAAGGGGTAATAAATTATGAAAAATCTGTAAAAGGTGGATAAATTTTGGAAAGGTAATTAAATTTTGGAAATGGGTTAGTTTTGAATAATTTGTAGAATAGAACTATTTTCTTGCTCTAATTTAGTAAGCTGAACATCAACAATTAAGTTATTTTTCTCTATATTGATTTTCAAATTATTAAAGATGCAAACATACTTGTTAGTTTTTTTATTGTCTTTCATCACATATCCTGAATTAACCAAAAGACCATCATCAATCAATTGGTTAATCTTTCGATATCCTGAAGTTTGTGGAAGATTACATTCTTTCAAAATTAATGCGATAATCTTAGGAGTATTTGAAACAGTTTCCAAGATTTTTTTCTTATCAGAATCACCAAAGGCCTGTAAAATTATTTCATTTACATTAGAATCAGTGATTGTATGCCACATATCCTTGGATTTTTTAGAATTAATTTGAAACAGATTTTTAAAGAAATTTCTTTCAAGGCCATCAGCACCTTTTCCAAAAAATTCTCTTAATACCAAATCAAGTTTATCAAATTCTTCAATTGATTGAGTTAGTGAAATACCAAATTTCTCAAAAAGTCTATCTTCAATTTTTTTAGAGGTTTTTGCTCCAAGATTTTTTTTAACTATTTCATTTAATGATTTTGCCAGTAAATGATCAAACCCAACCATGGTAATAGATAGTCTCTTAAGTTAATTAAATTTGTGTTTTGGAAACAAAACAAACCAGATCATATAGATAATACCCAAAATTGGGAATTCTCATAAATTTATAAGATAGGCATGAAATGTAAAATAAATCATAAATATATGAAAAAAATAAAATTTTAAGAAATTTGCCAATAAAATGATTTTTCGTTAGATATTTCAAGGATGAATAATAAAAGAAATTATGAAAAATCCAGAAATCGTTCCAGACAAGATTTCAAATCCAATTAATCGTAAAGTTATAGTAGGAATTTTAGGAATTGGTTTGGGAATTTTCATTTTATTAAATATTGTATCAGAAGACGATGCAGGAATGTTAGCCCTAATTCCTTCACTTGTATTTTCATCAGGAGTTGCAATTTTATCATATATTATGGCAAAACAAAATGAAAATGGTATTTTAGCTAAAGCCTATTTTTTCCTAGGATTAGCATTTACATCTTATGTAATTGCAGAGGTGTTATACTATACTTTTGAATTAATTCTAGAAATTGAAGCATATCCTTCTATTGCAGATATATTCTTTTTTGCACTCTATCCTGGAATTTTAGCATTTTTACTACTAAATATGAAATACTTTCATTCAGGATTTACTTTATTTCAAAAAATTTGGATTCCAGCTATACCAATATTTGCTTTGATTGTGTACGTAGTGATATCAATTGGGATTCCGGATGCAGAATTAAATTTTGACTTTTATTATGGATTGATTTTTGTAGTAGCTGCTTCGACAACTTTGTCTTTTACAATAATTGGAGCATTAACATTTAGAGAAGGAATCTTAGGTCCAATCTGGCTTCTATTGGTAATAGGTCTAATGATTAATGCTGCAGGAGATGTTTGGTATTATCATTTGGAGATTTTTGGAGAATATTTTGATGCACATCCAGTAACTGTAGTATGGTTTGTGGCAAATTTGTTTATGATTTATGCACTATACAAACACATCAAGAGTGTTTAGATTGAAACCCATTCGGATTTTGCATTAAATTTTGATTTATATCTCTGCATTCTTTTAAGAACTAAACGAGCAGTGTTTCTAACACTTTCATTTTTATCATGAAGTGATTTTTCAATTGCATCCATTTGTTCAGTTGCTCTAATAATCATCAGGCATTCAGTAGCCTCATGTCGCACAAGAGGACTAACATCATAATTTGCAGCATGTGCAAGATCAGGAATAATTCTTCTCATATTTCTTGCTGCAATTTGATAACATACCTCATGGCGTACAATATCATTTGAGTCATTTTTTAAAACCCAGGCAAACAAATCGATCATTTTTTCAAACAAAGGGCCTTTTAGGTTTACTTCTACGGGAATCTCGCCTGCAATCCAAACAGCATCCCATCGCTTAGATTCATCATCAGATGTTTTGAAAACTTCTTCTAATTTTTGGATTCTTTCTTCTAAAGGTAATTCTTTTATTATTTTATCAAATTCTTTTGGGATATTGACTGAACTCATTTTAATGATAATATATCAATAAACATAATCATATTTCAATATTTGGGAATGACATACGTAAATACGCAGGGTGAATTCCAAAAATGGTATTAATATCTTAATAGAATAAAACATGTGTCAAAATACACACAATCGTTTCAAATAATCAAAGAATTAAGAATTACAAAAATAAACATATTTTCAAATCTCCAAAATCAAATTGGAGGTGCCGGATTTTGCTTTGCTATTTTGGCAGCTGCTTTTTCAGCTTTACCAAATGTAATCCCCAAAGAAATAATGGAATCATCAGAAACAGAAATTATACCAAATCCATTGATGTTGGTATTTGTAATTTATGTTGTAAACAGTTTATTGTTTGCTCCATTTTCTAAATTAAATAAAAAAAATCGTACAAAAAATAGTACAAAAAATTGTATAGAAAGAAGCATAAAAATGAAAAGAGTGACAATAATTTTATTAATTTCACTCGGAGTCGTAGAAGCATCAGGAACATTAAGCTATACCATTGGACTTCAAGAAACTAGTGCAACAAATGCATCAATTTTAGTAAATTCAGAAACAGTGTTTGCCATTTTATTAGGAATTATGATTTTCAAAGAAAAACTAAGTAAAAAAGAAGTGCTTCCACTTATCTTAATTGTACTCGGTTCGATATTAATTCCAAT
>JAESUG010000026.1 GCA_016763185.1 Robiginitomaculum sp.
CGCCAGCACCAATATCCAAACCGGCAGCGGCAGCAGCGTCATCGGCACCGCCACCGCTATCGGAAACTCGGCCACATTCCACGTCAGCTCCGGCGATTAACCCACAGGTTATTTCTGGTTTCGGTCTTTGGATTTAATCCATACCTCAACCCTTTTTTGGTCCCCAGCCTTCGCGTCTTCCTTCGGCTTGACCAGAGGATCCAGCCTTTTGGGAAATTCTTCATATAGCCACGAAGAACTGGGCCCCGATTTTCATTGGGCAACGGGTTTTGGTTGATGGCTATCAAAATGCCTAAAATGGGCCGTTATTTGCACATCTTTCACACATATTATAACGCAAAATGGTTGAGTAAAGCAGGATTAAACGGATGAATTTCATCTCTGACACCGTAAAATCCACGGTGCATTTTTGCACCAAGGGACAAATAATCAAACCCATCATTTTGATGATTGGGTTTGGATGGTTGTTGCCAGTTGCCGTAATGGCCAATGACGTTGGGGCGCAAATCTCGGTGGCGGCGATGGAGCGCACCCAGCACCAGATCACTTATGATGGCCGCTACCTCGCTCTTGCCTATCCTGGCGGTGATGTTCCTGCCAATATCGGGGTTTGTACGGATGTGGTGATCCGTACCTATCGTGCGATTGGGGTGGATTTACAGGTTTTGGTCCATGAGGATATGCAAGCAGCTTTTGCAGCCTACCCAAATCATTGGGGAAACCGCAAACCAGATGCCAACATTGATCACCGGCGGGTGCCCAATTTGCAAACTTTTTTTACCCGCCATGGACAATCTTTTGCGGTGGGGCAAGCTGATGCAACGGTCCAAGCTGGCGATCTTATCACTTGGATGCTACCGGGAAATTTACCACATATTGGCGTGGTCACGGATCAGCGACACCCGGTTAGCGGCAAGTTGATGATTGTTCACAATGTTGGGTCTGGCCCAAAGCTAGAAGACGTGGTGCAGGCTTGGCTAATAACCGGCCATTATCGCTTTTTACCCAATTAAACTCAGGTTGTTATCCGCCGCCGCCGACACCGCCGCTTAGGACCAAGGTCTTGCGTACCCGTTTACTAGACTCTTCGACCGTCATTTGCCGGGTGCGGGTTTCAATACGAGTTTTGGTGATTTGCTCGGTGAATTGTTCTTCGCGGGCGATCCGAACGATTTTAATCCCAACCCCAAATTTACGAAGCAATGAACGCTCATTGCAATTACGGCGCGGAGCTTGCGGACCACAAACGACCATGCCGCCTCTTTGATGCAGTAAGGCCTCGCCTTTGCCGCAAACCATGGTTCTGCCATTGTTAAACTGGCCGTGGCTCTGTCCGCCTTTCACATAATCGCCAAAGGTGATTTGCATCCAGGTTCCGGACATACAGCGAAATAGCTCGCCGACATACGTTGGCTCGACATGTTCATTGGGGTCGGGCCGTGATGCCGGGTGCGGGGTGCCGGCATCGTCCATGCACACCGCTTGTAAGACATAGATATTTTCAGTCCAACGGCTGCGGGTGATGCTCTCATAATAAGGCACTTCAATTTGTTCAGTAATGGTTTTGGTTTCGAGCTCGCCTTCTATCACCAAGCCTTCAATCACGGTTGTGACCGAGCCATTATTGATGAACCCACCGCCACCACCGCCAAAAATAATTTGCTGCTGGCGTTGTTGGCCTTGAAAAATAAATCCCTGGCCGCCCCCAGAAAAATTACCACCTTTGTTCTTGTTCACCGTTGTCGAGCTCACCGTGATGTTTGGACCTTTTACATGAAAGCCGGGCACGCGAATCTCATGATTCTTTTTCTTGGACTTGGCGCAACACGGGTCACCGCCGATGGCCGGTCCAGCGAATATCGAAACGCCAAACATGGTGGATGCCAACAAAGCAACCGACAAGTATATTTTTGTGCGCACATGGGTCATCAGGAAAACTCCGGTTTGTTTCCCAATGTATAAGCAAGAAATGAGCCGTTTTTATCGGAAACCCGCCCAACGCTGAAAACCAATTCACTGACTTGAACGCATGAAATGATCTGTTATTTGGCATGATAAAAATATTTATTTTATTATTTATTTTCAACAAGTTATAAAATTATCCCTGTACATAAATTGACCAAAACCACCGTAAAATATCGTCATTAAATTTCCACACACCGAGCCAACCAGTAGCCTTGGCCCGTCTATCAGGGAAAATTCGCTGCTTGTTTTGCCTATCGCCCCCTGAAGCAGGCAATTTCTGCCGTGCAACCGTCCATATAAAATCATTGCGATATTTCGTACTCGTCAAGTAAATCTTTACGCTCGGCAACTATACTGCGCCAGAGAAAAGGAAATATAGACCCGCCGTGAGACCTGAAAAATTAGATAAACGTAAAGCGCGCATTGTCGCCCGCTTAGCAGCGGAACGGCGGCACTTTGTCCGTGGCAAATTGGAAATAAACGGTCGGTTTCTAGCTGCAAGTAATCGGGAATATCCGTGTCAAATCATCGATATCTCCCCAGGTGGCCTCTCAATACAAAGTGATTTTTTGCCGCAACCGTCAGAAAAAATCGTCCTGATGATGGAGCATTTAGGTCGCGTTCAAGCCGAAGTGGTGCGTGAGTTGACCGGTGGTTTTGCAGCTTGCATCATGGCAACCTCGCGCAAACGCAATCAACTTGCCAGCGAGCTTACCTGGTTGATGAACGCTGAACGGCTTGGCCTACAAGACGACCGTGCCGGTCCGCGCAATCCACACCAAGGCGATGTGCACGTGCAACTACATGACAGCACCCGGTTCATAGCCACAGCCGTTGATATCTCTGCTACCGGCATCGCCCTTGAAAGCACGGAAAAAGTGTCACTTGGTGAACCGGTCACCATTGGTCGATTGCAGGGAACCGTTAGTCGAAAAACTGGATTTGGGTTTGCGGTAAAATTTGACCCACCTGACGAACAGGTTGAAGATGTTTGATCAACCCTATGTAACCCCTGCTTTTTGAGAACACAATGAATTGGTATATAAAAGTCCGCGATATGGTCTATGGACCTTATACAATTGAACGAATGACCAGCTTTGCTGCCGAAGGCCGAGTGGGTCCACAATCAGAAATTTCTGATAACCCCGACCATAGTTTCAAACCAGCAGGAGAAGACCCTGCGTTGCAAGCCATCTTCAACCCTGTACGTACCCAAGAAGAGCCGGTGGCAACCCCCAAACCTACGCCAGTGGCTTCGGCGGCGACCTTCCAGCAATTTGTGCTCTACACTGAGCTTGCACCGGCAACACGACAACCTTTTATTGCCAATCTTCGCCAGCTTGGCACATGGATTGAACCGATACCGGGGGTCTGGGTGATCAAATCGCCGGCGACAAGTGATCAGTTGCGCAATGTCCTATCGCGAGCACTGGACGCACAGGATAGCTTGTTGGTGTTTGAAATTCACCAGGACCGTTCCGCTTGGTTTAACATTGGCGAAACGGCAGATCGCGAGATTAGGAAATTTCTTGCAACAAATTGAGAATTGCTTTTTGCAAAAAAAAGCTTATGTATCCTGACCTTCAATGAAGGACAGCTCTATGTCGACCCTTGTGCGATCAATTCTACTCATATCCACCAGCGTTTTATCAGCCGCTTGCACCCAGCCGCAAACTTCTAGCGTGATCACGCCCGCACCAGATGTAACCGCGCATGCCGTCGTTCACTTGGCCCAACAAGTCGAAGCACCAGCCGCAAACCAGCAGCACATCCAATTGTCCACCGAATTGGCAGAAAGAACTCGAGCTGAAGCGCAAGCTCGCAAATTTGCCGACACCAGAGTCAAACACGACCGGTTAAAACGAGAAGCCGAGGCGTCGGTGCAAAACGCCCTTCAGGCTGCCGAAGATCAAATTACCGCCCAAGCCGCAGCCAAAACCTTGGCCAACAAAACCAAATCAACAGCCGAAAAGCCTGCCGAAATCACCCAACAAATAGAGCCGAACACGCCGGCAATGTTCTAGGCTCTAGTGCTCAAATGGCGTCATCATGTAAGGCTGGTTGCCAATATTTGACGATCTTTTGCATATCGGGGCGCGGACGCTCAATCGGATTTTCACTGGCGGTGCCAAGGTGGAAAAACCCGGCAATGCGTTCGGTAACGCACAAGCCAAAAGCCTCACATATTTTAGGATCAACCGCGTACCAATAGCTGAGCCAAACCCCGGCAAACCCAGAGGCATTGGCGGCCAATAACAAGTTTTGCCCGACCGCGCCTACGGATAACTCTTGTTCCCAAACCGGAGTTTTGTGCGCCCTGTCCGGCGTGGAAACCAATGCGACCACAATCGGCGAACACGCAAATTTCCGAACTTCGGTGGCGACTTCATCTGCCGATGCCGTTTCGTTCAATTCAGCAAACCGCGCCCCAATTTGCTGAGCCGCTTCTTGTTTGGCGGCATCCGTAAAAACAATAAACCGCCAAGGTACCAACCGTCGATGATCCGGCACACGTGAGGCCAAGCGTAAAATCAAATCAAGTTGCGATGGCGCCGGTCCAGGCGCACCCAATAGCGCCAAGGGTGTAGAACGTCTCGTGTTCAAAAAACCCAAAACTGGCGACGAATGTTGACTGGCGGCAAGCGGTTGCATCGCATCGGGCGGTACGTGTACACTGGACATATGGGTTCTCGCATTTTGAGCTTTTGACGGATAGATCCTGTCATGGCAAAAGGGATGCGAAATTTATCACTCTTTTGCAAGGACCAAAATGCCAAGCCAAGCTGATACATGCAAACCGGAACCCGCAAGCCCGGCTGAACGCCGTCACCAGCGGGTTCGCAATTCAATTATTGCAGCAGCGGAAAAAATGTTTGCTCGTGAAGGGGAATTGGCCGTTTCCATGCGCCGATTGGCCGAAGAAACCGATTACTCCCCGGCGGCGCTGTATAAGTATTTTGGCTCCAAGGCAGAGGTGTTTAATGCGGTCCGCGAGTCGTTCTTTGAACGACTGATTACCCGCATTGATCACGCCACCGAAAATCAACACGATGCTTGTGCCATGTGTCGCTCGACGGCGCGGGCCTATATTGAAACGGCACTGGAAAACCCCGGCACCTATTTGATGTCGTATTCAAGTTGGATGGACCATCGCTTTGCCGACGAAAATAGTTTTGGCAATCTGGCCGCCGCAAAACTAGAATCATTGATCGCCCATGGCATTGAAAGCGGCACCTTTCGGCAACAAGATGCGGCCCTAGCCAGCAAATCAGTCTGGGCCGCCGTCCACGGTTTAACCAGTCTCTTGCTACAGGTCGCCGAGCTAAAAACCGGCATTGATGGTACCCAAGAATATTCAAACGAGGATATTATCGAATTTCATATTAATTTCATGATCAACGGCTTACGTTCCGACAATATGGCATAGCGGCTATACAAAAAAGTGAACACTGTTTAGTTTCTTTTTTTTGCCACCTCCCTATATTGATCTAACCGACAAAGTTATGGCGAATTAAATTCGCACTGGAATACCCAAATGACCAAATTTCATCTCGCATTGATTGCCGTTGGGTTCATCGGTGTCACTTTGTTTGCCGTGATCATCTCACAAGCCACCGCCCGCGAAGAACCAGACACCGCCAAACCAGTGCCAGTGCCGGTCTTACAAGTAAGCATGCAAGAACAATTTGAAGTTTCCTCCGCTTGGCCAGGCACTGTGGTTGCCCGCCGCCAAAGCTGGCTTGGCTTTGAGCGCGGCGGATTGATTGTCAATATTCATGTCAATATCGGCGATGAAGTTCGCCAAGGCGATCGGTTATCTGCGTTGGATCGGGCGACCCAAAAGGCAGATTTAATCTCTGCATTGGCCAATGTGCAACAAGCCCAAGCTGCCCTTAATCTCGCCCAAACCACCGCCAAACGCCAAGAAACTTTGGCAAGCTCCGGACATATTTCACCACAGCGCCTCGAAGAAGTTCAAGCCAATTTAGCCAATGCCGAAGCCGGGCTAGAGGTGGCCACCACCAATGCCGATGCGGTGCGCTCTAGGCGATCACAATCCTATATCACCGCCCCATTTGACGGAACGATCTCACAACGAAACTTGGATGAAGGGGCGATTGTCGCGTCCGGCACACCGGTATTGGAGCTGGTGGAAACCGGGCAATTAGAACTACGCGTAGGTTTACCTGCTGACAAAGCGCACAACTTGAACAAAGACGCGGTGTTCGACGTTACCTTGCCCACCGGCATGGCCCGTGCCAAATTTGAGCGGATGAGCCATGTCATCAATCCTGGCACGCAAACCGTGAACGTGGTTTTTCATTTTACCGCTGAAAACCCGATTGCTGTATCCGGACAAACCGCCCGCATTCATTTGGTGGATCAGCTTCGGGGGCGCGGGTTTGCGGTGCCATTATCGGCATTACGCGAAGGCCGCCGAGGTCTTTGGTCATTGTATGAGTTGTCCGCAAAAGACAGCGTTGGCGTATATATTTTATCACAAGTTCCCGTCGATATTTTATACGCCAATGAACAATTGGCCTATGTTCGAGGCCCGATTAGTGATGGCCAATTGGTTTTAGAATCAGCTAGCCAAAACACCTCACTTGGCATGCGCGTGGTCCCGGTCGATGAGTGAGCTGTTTTATAAAAACCCCCGCCTGGCGATCTTAACGGTTTTTCTAATTGTTGTTTCAGGCATTAGCGCCTTGCTTACCCTTGGCCGCCAAGAAGACCCAACATTGTCAGAACGGTTTTCGGTGCTGATTACCAATTATCCGGGAGCCTCCGCAGAACGGGTAGAGGCCTTAATCACCGATCCTCTGGAAAGCGCCATTAAAGAATTATTCGAAATACGTGACATTACCTCGACATCGTCAAACGGTGTTTCGGTGATGACCATTGAACTAAAAGAGGAATTTCGCGGTGCCGAGGTCGAACGAGTGTGGACACAAGTGCGCGAACAAATCAATAAAGGCGCGCTCCAAATGCCGGCGGAGGCGGGAATTCCAGATCTTAATCGCTTGCGTATCGGAGCCGAAACCATTGTCTTGGCTTTTTCGATGCAAAGCGAGTTTGAAGATCATATCGAGTTAATCGGACGGTTGGCCCGCGACCTGCAATTGAAATTTAGAAACTTACCGGGCACCGAAGAAGCGACAATTTACGGCGAGGTTCAATCTGAAATCCGAGTTGATATTGACCTCGGCCAGCTCCGCGCCATGGGGATCGAACCGGCAAGCTTAGCCCAGACCATCCGCACCGCCGATGCTAAAACCCCAGCGGGAAATATCCGAAACCAAAACAATCAACTATCCTTAGAGATCGCTGGCGAATTAACCGGTATTGAAGCGGTCCGCAAAATACCGGTGCGCCAACACGCCGATGGCACCTCTACACGCTTGAGCGATATCGCCCAGATCAGCAAAAGCCATGTCCAACCCGAAAGCTCGATGGCATTTCGCAATAATAAGCGGGTGATTTTGTTTTCGGCCTATAGCACACCCAACCAGCGGGTGGATTTATGGAACAAAGCGGCTTTGGCCCTGGTCGATGAGTTTCGGGTGGAACTGCCGCGCAATATCAAGCTAGAGCCAATTTTCCAACAAGCCGAATATGTGACCGATCGGTTGAGCGGCTTATTTCGAAACTTGCTGTTGTCGGCGCTGTTGGTATTTTTGTTCTCGTTTTTAATTTTGGGTTGGCGCGCCGCGATTATCGTAGGTTCCGCCTTGCCGCTTACTGTGTTTATGACCGTTACCTTGTTCAAGGTGATGGGTTCCCCGCTGCATCAAATGTCGGTCACCGGAATTGTGATTGCGTTGGGCCTTCTCATCGACACCGCGGTGGTGATGGTTGATGAATACGGATTGTTTCGTCGGCGTGGGGCCAGCCCCCATGAAGCGATCCGCAAAACCGTCAGCCATTTGTTTGCGCCATTGCTGGCCTCAACGCTAACCACCATGTTGGCCTTTGCCCCAATTGCGCTGATGCCGGGCGGAGCGGGCGAGTTTATTGGCATGATGGGGATCTCGGTGATTTTTGCGGTGGGGTCGAGCTTTGCCATCGCCTTTACGTTAATCCCGGCGTTTTGCGCATGGTTTGACAAAGAACCCGATCCCGACAGACCCTATTCGTTCATGGATAGAGGTCTTCGCATCCAGATCGTGACCGACGGTTATCGAAGGCTATTGGACATTATTATTGCCCGGCCCTGGGTCGGGATATCGGCGAGCGTGATCCTTCCGCTCGCCGGTTTTTTTGCCGCAACCCAGTTGCCCATGCAATTTTTCCCACCCGTTGACCGCAATATGTTCCAAGTACAGCTCACCATGCCGTCAAATGGCTCATTAGAGCACACTCAGGTGCGGGTTGCTGAAATTACTGAATTTATCGCTAATGAAGCCGGGGTAAAAAATGTCACTTGGGTAGTTGGCAACGCAGTTCCTAAAGTGTTTTACAATGTATTTTCTGTGGGTGCCGTTCGCCCTAATATGGCCAACGGATTTGTCGAAACTACTTCGGCCAAAGACACCCATGATATCGTTGTCAAACTACAGCCTTTGTTGCGAAATAAGTTTCCGGATGCTCGAATTTTGACCTTGCCTTTTGAGCAAGGACCGCCGGTGAATGCGCCGATTGTACTGAATGTCTTTGGTTCAAACTTTTCGGAACTGAACCGTATTGGCGAGCAGTTACGCGCGATTTTAGCCGCAACCCCCCATGTCACCTATACCATTGCCAACTTAAAAATGGGCGAGGTGGTCGCCTCGCTACAGGCCGATGAAACGGCGGTAAATCGGGCTGGACTGCCACTGACCGGATTGGCCAGTGAGCTAAATGCCATGTTCGAAGGTATTCCCGCGGGAAGCATCCAAGAAGGCCTTGAGCGTATTCCGGTTCGGATACAGGTGCGCCCCGAACAACGAACAACCTTAAATAGTGCTTTGTCAATGCCGATGGTTGGCGCCGCCGGTGAAACAGTGCCGGGGGCGTTTGGTCAATTAAAACTTGTCCCGAAAATAGCCATTATCCCCCATGACAATGGCGAACGCTTTAACGGGATATTGGCGTATTTGGAGCCGTTCGTCTTACCATCAACCGTATTGGCTGATTTTAGACAACGGCTGGAGCAATCGGATTTTATGTTGCCGGCTGGCTATACCATGACCATTGGTGGCGACGCCGAAAGCCAAGATCAAGCCATGGGTGATTTGCTGTCCACCGCCCTGCCCTTGCTGATCTTGATGATCGGCACCATCGTATTGGCGTTTAATTCGTTCTCGTATGCGGGTATTATCGGCAGTAGTGGCGTTTTGTCGGTTGGCTTGGCTTTGTTCTCGATCTGGATATTTGGCGAAACCATGGGCTTTATGGGGATGGTCGGGATTATGGGGTTGGTTGGCTTGTCAATCAACGGCAGTATCGTGGTGCTGACTGCGCTGAAATCCAATGACGAAGCCAAAGCCGGCGACCCGATTGCCACCCGCGAGACGGTCATTGATGCCACCCGCCATATTGTTGCAACCACCCTTACCACCATAGGCGGCTTTATTCCTTTATTGCTATTTGGCGATAGTTTTTGGGGACCCTTGGCCACGGCGATTGCCGGTGGGGTTTCGGGTTCTGCCGTTTTAGCCTTGATTTTTGCGCCGTCGGCGTTTGTGCTATTGGCCAAAAGGCGGGCCAAACTACGCCTAGCCCACGCCAGTCGACTTGAAGAAAAACAAGCCCAACTTAGCTAAGAACTGGAAAACTTTCCCCAATGCCCCTATATATGAGCGTAGCCAATAGGAGCCCGTCATGAGCAATGTAATTGATATGAAAAATCAAGGAGATGATCTAAACGTCTGGTCACGTTTGCGCCTTGAAGCGGCCAGCGCAGCGGCAGCTGAGCCGACCTTGGCCTCGATGCTGCACGCGGTGATATTAAACCATGACAATATTGCCGATGCCATGTCCTATATTTTGGCCAGCAAAATCGGTGATGCCAATCTCAACCAAATGCAAGTGCGCGAAGTGTGCGCCAATGCCTTTCGCGCCAATCCTTTGTTGCTCGAACAAGTTGCCGCCGATGCCATCGCCGTTGAAAGCAGAGACGCGGCGTGTTTAGGTTTTTTACAGCCATTTTTATTTTTCAAAGGATTTCAAGCTTTACAAGCCTACCGCATTGCCCATTCTTTGTGGAACGAAGGCCGCCAAACCTTGTCTCATCATTTTCAATCGCGCATATCCGAACTGTTCGGGGTTGATATCCACCCGGCCGCCGTCATCGGCAAAGGCATTATGATCGACCATGCCACCAGCATCGTCATCGGTGCCACGGCCCGGGTTGGCGATGATGTCTCCATGTTGCACTCGGTGACCTTGGGCGGAACTGGTTCCGAAGAAGAAGACCGCCATCCGAAAATTGGCAATGGCGTACTCATTGGTGCTGGAGCAAAAATCTTGGGCAATATCACAATTGGTGACTATGCCCGTATTGCCGCAGGCTCTGTGGTGTTAAAGCCGGTGCCGTCTGGGTGTACCGTTGCTGGCGTTCCGGCCAAACCGGTGAGCGGGGATTGCTGTCCGGAACCTGCAAAAAGCATGAATCATTTGCTTGACGTGGATTGATGCCTTTCGCTTGGCTAGTTAGGCTATCGCCGAAGCTGATTCCAAACCTTACCGCCGGAGAACATGATGATCGATGCTGAGATTGCAAAACTACAAGCCTATTTGACCAAGCGCCTTGGCAGTTCAGTTGAGCTACGCCGCCGTGGTAAAAAAACTGATTCCGTGGAAGTTTATTCCGGTGACGAGTTTTTAGGGTTATTATTCAAAGACGACGAAGACCCCAAAGATATTTCCTATAATTTGGACATTGCCATCCTCGCCATTGATCTGGACGAATAATTGCCAATTTACGCGCTTGGAGATAGCCAGCCAGAATTACCGGAAACTGGCGAATACTGGATCGCCCCTGACGCACAAGTCATCGGCAAGGTCACGTTGCATAAAAATGCCTCTTTGTGGTTTGGGGTGGTGGCGCGCGGCGATATGGACCGGTTGACCATTGGTGAAAACTCGAACATCCAAGACGGCACGGTTTTGCACTCTGATGCTGGGTTCCCGATGACCGTCGGGCGCGGCGTAACCGTTGGGCACAAAGCCATGCTGCACGGTTGTACCATTGGTGATAACAGTTTGATCGGCATTGGTGCCACCGTCTTAAACGGCGCTAATATTGGTAAAAACTGTCTGATTGGCGCCCATGCATTGATCGCCGAAGGCAAGCAAATTCCAGACAATTCAATGGTGGTTGGGATGCCAGGCCGGATCATCCGCCAAGTTTCCGACGAAATGGCTGAGCTTTTACGTGCATCCGCCGAGCATTATGTCGGTAATTGGCAACGATATGTCCGAGATTTGCGCGAGGTCTAGCCGCGCCCCCGATAACTGGGCACGCCTTGCTCCGGCAACCATAACCCCGACGGCGCAGCGCCGGTTTGCCAAAATACATCAATCGGAATACCGCCACGCGGATACCAATAGCCACCAATGCGTAACCATTTCGGGGCCAAACTTGCCACAATCCGTTTGCCAATGGCCAAGGTACAGTCTTCGTGAAATGCGCCGTGATTGCGAAAACTGCCCAAATATAATTTCAGTGATTTGCTTTCCACCAACCAAGCATCCGGCACATAATCAATCACCAAATGGGCAAAGTCCGGCTGGCCGGTAACCGGGCACAAAGACGTAAATTCCGGCGCAGCAAAGCGCACCAAATAGTCATCATCCGGATGCGGGTTGGCCACGCGCTCCAATTGCGCCAATTCCGGCGAACTGGCAATTTCGCTGGCTGCGCCCAATTGAGTTAATCTATTGTTGGTTTCATCACTCATCTAAGAATTGCTAACCAACCTTGCGGGCACTTGCAATGGCAAAGCGGTATTTTAGGGCAATTTTGCGATTAGGGCCGGGTCTGTTTGTTTTTTTCGGTAGCCTCTGTCTTCGCTTTTCCTTCGGTACCCTCTTCTTCGTTTCCCTCCGGTACCCTCTTCTTCGTTTCCCTCCGGCTTGACCGGAGGGTCCAGTTCTTTGTGGCATATAAAATTTTTCCAAGAAGCTGGACCCCGGCGCGGGGGCCGGGGACCGGTGAATGTCGGAGGTCGGAGTGGACCCAAATGATATTGCACAAAGAACTGGGCCCTCCGGTCAAGCCGGAGGGAAACGAAAGAGAAGGAAGGAAGGAAGAACGAAAGGGAAGAAAGAAAGGGAAGAGAAAGAAGTGAAAATGGTTTCACCGCCAAAATGGATATACAAACCAAATCATTTTGGCGTATAAGCCAAAACTGGAAAATGAACTGGCTGTATCGGAAAAACCTTATGCATATTGGTATCCCCAAAGAGATTAAAACTCACGAGTATCGGGTAAGCATTACCCCCGACGCCGCCGCAGACCTCACCCATAGCGGCCATCAAGTATCGGTGGAAACCAAGGCTGGGTTGGGTGTTGGCTTTGAGGATGCGGACTATGAAGCGGTTGGTTGCCAGATCGCGCCCACTGCCAAAGCCGTGTTCGAAGCCGCCGAGGTCATTGTCAAAGTCAAAGAGCCACAACCGATTGAAACCGACATGCTCTCACCCGCTCATACCTTGTTCACCTATTTGCATTTGGCTGCCGACAAAGCGCAAGCCGAGGGCTTACGCAAATCCGGCTGCACCGCCATTGCCTATGAAACCATTGTTGGCCCTAAGGGTGGCTTGCCGTTATTGCAACCGATGTCCGAGGTTGCCGGAAGAATGTCGGTGCATGTGGGGGCCAATTGCTTGGAACGCGCCAAAGGCGGACGCGGGGTATTGCTGGGTGGCGTCCCCGGTGTTGCCCCTGGCAAAGTCGTGATCTTAGGTGGCGGGGTTTCTGGCACCCATGCCGCACAAATGGCGATTGGCATGCGTGCCGATGTGACGATTTTTGATATTTCGGACGAGCGCCTAAATGAATTGGACATGGTGTATGGGGGCCGCCTTAAAACCGAATACTCGACCAAACAAGCCGTGGCCAAGGCCTGTATGGACGCCGATCTAATCATTGGTGCCGTATTGGTGCCCGGTGCCGCCGCCCCCAAATTGGTCACCCGCGAAATGGTTCGCACCATGAAGCCGGGCGCGGTTTTGGTCGATATTGCCATTGACCAAGGCGGGTGCTTTGAAACCTCGCATCCGACAACCCACGACAATCCAACCTTTGAGGTTGATGGGATTGTCCATTATTGCGTGGCCAATATGCCGGGTGCCGTGTCACGCACCTCGACCTTTGCATTGGTCAAATCAACATTGCCGTATTTGCGCCGACTGGTTGACCAAGGCGTGCATCAGGCATTAAACGCCGATCCCGGCTTTGCCTTGGGCCTAAATGTCGCCGAAGGCGAAATTACCCACGCCGCCGTTGCCCGCGATCTAAACTTACCGTTCCACATCCCAAGCTGGTTAAACCCATAAAAAAACACCCCGTCGCAAGCGACGAGGCGTTACAGTTCGACAGTTCAATATTTGCTTCGCCCTAATTGGCCAAACGAGCCGTATGTTTGTTGGTTAGATAAGTAACCACTTCGCGATTGTTCAAAGCATCAGCAGAATTTGGCGATAGTACCAGCGCCTGATCACAGGCCATTGCTGCGGCTTCCAAATTACCTTGCGCGCCCTCGGCAGCACATAAATTAGCCAAGGCTGCGGTTTTGCGAGACTTGGATAAACTAGCCTGTAAGGCCGATTGTTGGAAGAAGGCAGCCCGCGCATAATCGCCCTTTTTAAAGGCAGCAACCCCGGCACGAATTTCGCCATTTGAGACCGCTTTTATGGCAAATTCCGGTGTAGCTTCTGCGGCCGTCACCGTCGATGAAATGACCAGAGCTCCGGCGAGAAGCACAAGACTTAAGCCAACTGTTTTAAAAGTGTTTGGGGAGAACATTGTTATTTCCTTATTGATTGCAAAGAAGAAAGTTTAACAATGTTTCTCTTGTTAATAAAGTGAACATCGTTCACTATTCGCACATACCCGCCATGCACGAATGAATAACTCCAAAAAAATATTGAAAAACCTCTGCCTATCCCCATTTGCTCTATATCAATGCGAGAACCTCGATGGACACCAAAATGAACTGGGCAGATCTGCCAATTCTGCTAGCCGTAGTGGAGGCCGGTAGTTTATCGGGTGCCGCGCGCAATATGCGGGTAAGCCAACCAACGGTAAGCCGGCGCATCCAAGCGCTAGAAGAACAAATGGGCGGCGCATTATTACGCAAAACCAGTTCCGGTTTGGCCCCCACCGCTATTGGTATCAAAGTCCTTGAACATGTCCGCAAAATGGATCACGAAGCGCACGCCATCACCCGCTCCACCGCCGCTCAAGATCATGGCTTACACGGCTCGGTGACAATCTCAGCAACGCAAGGACTTGGTGATATGTGGTTACCCATCGCCTTGCGTTCGTTTCATGAAGCAAACCCTGAAATACAATTGATCGTTGATGTGAATGTAGAGCAGGCCAATTTGGCCCGCCGCGAAGCCGATATCGCATTGCGCTGGCGCGGGCCGGGCACACAAAATTCATTGATTGGCCGCAAAGTCATCTCAGTTGGCTTTGGCCTTTATGCAGCGAATAGCTATTTGGACAAAGTCGCCCCCCCCAAAACCCTCGAAGACTTGGGGACCCATGCAGCAATAGCGATGCGATTTGGCGAAGACAGCCCGTTTTGGCCAATTAGTCTCTCGGAAATTTCAACGCCACCAGAGCGCACTGCCTTTTACTCAAATAACTATCTTACCCATAATGCCGCCATCACCGCTGGCTATGGCATTGGCAAACTGGCCCATATCCACGCCAGCAACTTGCACGGCATAGAGCGGGTATTACCGGATCATGAAACCGTGCAGGATTTATGGATTGTCACCCATGATGATTTATCGCGCACAAGGCGCATCCGTTTGGTATTTGATTACCTCATCAAAGCTCTTACTGACGACCATCAATACTTTCGAAGCGGCGGCGGTGCGCCCTGGCCAAGCTTCCAATGAAATAATTGCGCCAAGAGAGGCCTATTTCGGTTAAAGCGCACAATTCCACCGAATGTCCGTGGCACCAATAAACCCAGCCAGACGGGCCAGCTCAGCGTTCAACTTACCGGCACGGGCCTGGGTCCATTTCACATTCGGCTCTAGCCAAATTTGCGGCACGAACAACAAGCCTTGCTTGCGGTCGGCCTTTAGCTCGACCCGGCCAATAAACCGGTCGCCCTCCAGCATGGGGTAGACATAATATCCCCATTTTCGTTTGGCTGCCGGGACAAAAATTTCAATCTTATAGTCAAACCCGAACAGGCGCTTAAGGCGATTACGGTCGCGAATGGCCGGGTCGAACGGGTTTAAAACTCGCAATCGGCTGGTGGACGCAGTGCAGGCTGCAAGACGTTGCTCAATATTGGCCGGGGCCAGCACTTGCGTCCAGCTATGATCCCGGTTTTCGATCTCCACCGCGATCAGGTTTTGGTTGTCCATGGCCCACTCTTTAACGTCACTGGTATCGAGCGCGTCCCAGAAGCGCTGAATTTCACCGATGGTCCCAAACCCGATCCGCTCCAGCGCTGCACCACAAAGCCAGTTCATTTGCTCTTGGTCATCGGGGCCATCGGCCAACTTGTCCTGGGGGATGACGCGGTGGGTCAAGTCATAGAATTTGATGAAGTTTTCCCGGTACGATGTGCTCAACTCGCCACAATACCACATATAATCAAGCGCCCGTTTATGCGGCGGCCGTTGCCACATTTCTTTTTTGCCCAGGGCCTTGGTATCAAAAGCGCGGGTGGACAGCGGGCCTTCTTGTTCAATTCGAGCTTTGATCGCGTGGTGCTCAGCCTCGTTCATCTTGGAACTTGCGTACCAAGAGCCATCGATCTTTTTCTTAATGCGCAAAAATTGTCGCTTCCACATCGGATAGAAATCCATCGGGATCAGAGAAGCATCATGGGTGAAATGTTCGAACAAAGCGCGATCTTCGGCCAATAACTTCCACAACATCGGTTCGCGATAATTTTGATTGCGTGACCACAATATATGATGGTGGGCCCGCGTCACATTGCGGATGGTGTCAAGCTGGACAAAGCCAAGGTCTTTGATGATCTGCAACAGATCCAGCGGGCCGGTCGGAGTTTGCGCCAAGCCTTGTACCGACAGCCATAACCGGCGCGCCGTTTTATTATCGATTTTTAGTGTCATAGGTTGCGATTATGAATAAGGTGAACATAAATTGAAAGTCAGTAATTACGGACAGCTAAGCGAAGGATGAGCCGAGCCTGTACAACGTCAAATAGCTCTATATTCACGTCCCCGGTGTCCACTTTACAAAATTACACATTGTATATAATTTCAATTTGCAGATATATTTTAATGTATTGTTCTTTCTAGCGTTGTAGATAGTGGATATTATGTACTATACTTGAGTACATCAAAGTAAAGTTGCGCCCTTGCGACCATACCAACTACAAAGCGAGCACGAAAATGACTACCAAATCATCTGAGGATGAGAACCGTAACCATACCATTGGTCTGGCCACAGAAATTGTTTCTTCTTTTGTTAGCAATAACAGCTTACCGGCTGCCGCACTACCCGATTTAATTCGCTCTGTGGCTACTGTCCTGAACGAGGTCAGCAAGGTCACAACACCAAAACTAGTGAAAAGAGCCCCTGCCGTAGCCATTAAACATTCGATCACAGATGAGCATGTGATTTGCCTCGAAGACGGTAAAAAACTAAAAATGCTAAAACGGTATTTGCGCACCAAATATAATCTTACTCCAGATGAGTACCGCCAAAAATGGGGCTTGCCCGCAAACTATCCAATGGTGGCACCGGCCTATGCCAGACGGCGCTCTGAATTTGCCAAGAAAATCGGGTTGGGCCTAGGTGTCGGGCGTAAAAAGAAATAATTTTCGCACGGTTACGCTAGAATATCATGGCCAGGATCATCTGGGTCATCCAGTGACTTTTCCGGTTCAATTCCGGCTTTTTTTCGTAATTTGACCTCTAGTTTGCGAGCGGCAATGGTTTGCGTATAGCTTTCATCTGCCTGTGGCGGAGCGATGATGCTAACCTCTATTCCGGTGGCCATATCGATGGCACTAATTTTTAGGCTGTCGCCACAACGAATGGTCTCAAAAATAATCTCGCGAGATTTCGGCGAGCTACTCATGCCGCCCGCATGAGAAGACCGAGCCGTTCCCAAACCTGACAAAGCGCTGTCACCAGCTCCTTCATCATCGCATCATCATGCAATGGCGACGGGGTCAGGCGTAATCGCTCGCTGCCTTTTGCTACTGTGGGATAGTTAATTGGCTGCACATAAATCCCATAATCATTTAGCAAATGATCGGAAACCTCTTTGCACGCCACCGGATCACCAACCAATAATGGCACCACATGGGTATCCGACGCCATTACCGGTAAATTGGCTTCGCGCAGCAAAGTTTTTAGCCGCAAGGCTCGTTCTTGGTGCAGCACACGCAATTCATTATGTTGTTTGACATAAGAAATACTGGCCACCGCGCCCGCCGCCAAAACTGGAGCCAAAGCGGTGGTAAAAATAAAGCCGGGCGCATAGCTACGAATGGCATCAATGATCACTGCATCGGCGGCGACATAGCCCCCCATCAAACCAAAAGCCTTGCCCAACGTGCCGTTGACGATATCAATCCGGTCCATCAAGCCTTCGCGCTCGGCAATGCCGGCACCGGTTTGTCCGTACAAACCAACCGCGTGGACTTCATCAAGATAAACCAACGCTTCGTATTTGTCGGCCAGATCGCAAACTTCGCGTAGCGGCGCAACATCCCCATCCATTGAATACACGCTTTCCAACGCAATCACCTTGGACGCATCCACCGGCGTTGCGGCCAGCAATTCTTCTAAATGTTCCAGATCGTTATGACGCCAAATATGCTTGGCCCCACCGGACCGCCGAATGCCTTCAATCATCGAAGCATGGTTCAACCCATCCGAGAAATACGTGCAATTGGGCAATATTCTGGCCAAGGTCGATAAACTAGCTTCGTTGGCGATATAGCCTGATGTAAACAATAATGCCGCTTGCTTTTGGTGTAAATCGGCTAGTTCCGCCTCTAATTTCACATGGTAATGGGTGGTGCCGGCAATATTACGGGTGCCACCGGCCCCAGCGCCAACTTCGCGAAGAGCGCTGTGCATCGCGTCCAGCACAATTGGGTTTTGGCCCATGCCCAAATAATCGTTTGAACACCAAACCACAATATCGCGATCAACGCCGTTATCCGTCCGCAAATGCGCGTTCGGAAAATCCCCACGCTTGCGCCGCAAGTCGGCAAACACCCGGTACCGACCTTCGGATTTTACGCTGTCCACCGCAGCTTGAAAATGTGCCTCGTAAACCATCGACGCTTACCTGTCCCGCCTGAAAATTGGGTTGTTTGTGGCAAGCATATATCAGGTTTTGTTGATAAACAACAAGCAGAACTAGATGAGATCAGCGATAAACATCACAAATTTTTGCGAACCCTTACAGCTGGAAACGGATATGATCGCTCCAATAGCGCTCAAGGCGTAATAATGCCCCGTTTAGGCTCTGCAAATCATCATCGCCAATATGGGCCACTGGCTCCAAGGATCGCAATTGACGCTCGAACAAAGCCTGCACCACTTGGCGAACTTGTTGGCCTTTTTCGGTGAGGCACACATGCACAGCGCGGCGGTCCGTTGCCGAGGGTTCATGACTTAGATACTCGGCCTTGACCAATTTCTTTAGGTTATATGAAACGTTAGAACCTAAATAATAACCACGCGAGCGCAGCTCGCCTGCAGTCATTTTTTCGTCACCAATATTGAACAATAACAGCGCTTGCACGCTATTTATTTCATTCGACTTGGTGCGATCCAGTTCATTTTTGACCACGTCAAGCAATTGTCGATGCAACCGCTCCACCAAAGTCAGAGTTTGTAAATATTCTTTGTTCAGACATCCATCGATACTGCTCGACGGTTCTGTTTGCTTCTGCGGCAGCGCCATTGGTTCACCCGTATGTTTTTTTTATCGTTAGCTATGGATAAACCCAAATGGCTAAGAACGGATTAAAGCGGTGAAGAAATTTTTAGATTTCGGATTTTGGGGCGCTCTCTCTTCGGTCCCCGGCCTTGAGCCGGGGACCGTGTGCTTGGCACAAAAACCTGCTCATCCAAACAGCCAAACCCCAACCCTAACCCTCATCAGGCGCTGTAAAATCCCCGCGTAGCATTTGAATAATGCCGGAAAAATCAACGGAACCGCCCCCCACATCATCAAACCTAGCATAAAGCGCAGCGGCCTCAGCCCCCAAAGGGGTACTGGCATTGCCATCCTTGGCGGCTTGTGCAGCCAAGCGTAAATCTTTTAGCATCATTGCCGCCGTAAACCCCGGCGCATAACCGCGATTAGATGGCGCAGTCGGCACCGGCCCCGGCACCGGGCAATACGATGTCAACGACCAGTTCTGCCCAGAGGCTTTGGCGGCAATGTCAAAAAACCGCTGGGGGTCTAGCCCCAGTTTTTCGGCCAGCACAAACGCCTCACAAGTGCCGATCATCGAAATACCCAACAACATGTTGTTGCAAATCTTTGCCGCTTGGCCGGCCCCGGCATCACCTGCATGGATCACCGCTTTGGCCATCGGCTCCAATACCGGTTGCGCTGCGCGAAACGCCGCCTCCTCGCCGCCAACCATAAAGGTTAAGCTTCCCGCTTGCGCCGCCGCAACACCGCCGGATACTGGGCTATCGACCATCACAAAGCCTTGCTTTGCGGCTTGGGCGGCGACATCTCGCGCCGTACCTACATCAATGGTCGAGCAATCGCACAATAACACCCCGGCTTTGGCATGGGCAAACACACCGTCATCAGCGCCATAAACACCCAAGACATGAGTACCGGCGGGCAACATCGTGACCACTGCATCAGCACCAGCCACTGCATCGGCAATGCTGGTTGCGGCCCGACAACCACCGGCCTTGGCAATTTGTAAGGCTTCGGCGCTCAGGTCAAAGGCGGCGACTTCAAAACCACCTGCAACCAAGTTCAGCGCCATTGGGCCGCCCATATTTCCAAGACCGATAAATGCAATATTTTGTATGTTTGACATCTGTTTACTCCAAAAAGCTAAGTGTGTCGGCACCGGAAACCGGCGCAAAATAACTGACAACCACGGCTTCGGACACATCGGCCAAATGCACAGGTCTCCAAACGGGGCTGTGGTCGCGGTCAATCAACAAAGCCCGCACCCCTTCATAAAAATCAACCCCGGCAACAAACTTCATGCTGATACCATACTCCATCATCATTGCGGCACGAAACTCGATATTCACCCCTTCGATCATTTGCCGCAAAGTAACTTTAAGCGCCGTTGGCGATTTCGTACCCAAAATTTTAAGCTGTTTTTGCGCCCAATCACCCGTATCGGCTTGCAAAGCCGCCAGCATTTCCTCGCATGTCTCCAACGCAAAAACCGTATCAATCAGTGCCACATGTTGCACAAGCTCCGACGGAGCCGGACGGCCGGTTAAACTGTCAACAATCAGCCCCACATCATCGCAAACCTGCGCGTCTTCACACAACCGATTGACAATCATATGATGTTGGTCCGAGGGCGCGTAATCGGTGGCCACCTTACAATACATCGCATCACTGGCGTTTAGTCTGGCCCCGGTGAGCGCCATCCAAGTCCCAGTCTTTCCCGGCAAGCGCGGTAAAAAATAACTGCCGCCCACATCCGGATAAAAACCAATACCGGTTTCGGGCATCGCAAACAGTGTGCTATCGCCAACCACACGGCGGCTGCCATGCACCGAAATGCCAACCCCGCCGCCCATCACAAAGCCATCAATCATCGCCACATAGGGTTTTGGGTATTCTTTGATCAAGGTGTTTAATTGGTATTCTTCGGTATAAAACCCGCGCGCATACGACAAGTCCTGCCCCTTACCCTCGTACAACATTCGAATATCGCCGCCGGCACAAAATGCCCGCTCGCCGGCACCTTGCACCAATACACCGACAATATCGTCATCGGTGCGCCAGCTTAACAACGCCTTGGTCATCTCGCGGATCATACTCAGAGTCAGCGAGTTTAACGCCTCCGGACGGTTCAACGTCATGACCCCCATCCGGCCACGGGTTTCGATAATCACTTCTGCTTCGTTCATTGGGCTAACTCCTGGCGGGCGATGATCACCCGCATAATTTCATTGGTACCTTCGAGAATTTGATGCACTCGTAAATCGCGGACAATTCGCTCCAACGGGTAATCACGCAAATAGCCGTAGCCGCCGTGCAATTGTAGCGCATCATTGGCCACCAAAAATCCAGCATCCGTGGCAAAACGCTTGGCCATCGCCGCCAGCGAGCTTTTACGCGGATGGTTGCTGTCAATTGCGGCTGCCGCCCGGTACAGCATCATTCGGCTGGCTTCTAGTTCGGTAGCCATATCGGCCAATTTGAACTGGCTGGCTTGGAAATCGGCGATTTTTCGGCCAAACTGGGTGCGGGTTTGGGTGTATTCCTTGGCCAGATCATAGGCAAAGCTGGCCCCGCCCAACGAACACGAACCAATATTGACCCGCCCGCCATCCAAACCGGACATGGCAATGCCAAAGCCCGCGCCCTCATCGCCCAACCGATTGGCAACCGGCACCCGACAATCTTCAAAAATCACGGCGGCGGTGGGCTGGGTATTCCAACCCATTTTATGCTCATTGGCCCCAAAGCTTAGGCCCGGTGTGTCTTTTTCAACGACAAATGTTGAAATGCCCTTTGGCCCCGGCCCGCCGGTTCGCACCATCACCACATAAATATCCGAAACCCCGGCCCCAGAGATAAATGCCTTGGTGCCATTGATCACATAATCATCACCATCACGCACCGCTTTGGTTCGTAAACTAGCGGCATCAGAGCCGGACCCTGGCTCGGTCAGGCAATAGCTGGCAATGTGCTGCATCGTCATCAGATTAGGCAACCATTGGCGACGCTGGTTCACGTCGCCATAGGTGTCAATCATCCACGAAGCCATATTGTGTATCGACAAAAACGCGGCCGTTCCGACACAGCCCCGGCTTAATTGCTCAAAAATAAGCGCCGCATCCAGCCGTGACAAATCAGAGCCGCCAAATTCCTCGCCGACATAAATCCCGGCAAAGCCCAATTTGGCAGCTTCGCGCATGACATCGACGGCAAATATTTGTTTCGCGTCCCACAAGGCGGCATTTGGCTCCAGCTTGTCTTTGGCAAACTGGCGGGCCATGTCTTGGATCATGCGCTGTTCTTCGTTTAGTTCAAAGTCCAAAATAATCTCTTTTCACTTGCTGGCGGTTTTTTATCCGTGATATCAGAGCCACCCCCCCTCTTCTAGCCTTAAAGGTAGTCCAAATGCCCAAATTTCCCAACACCCGTATGCGGCGCACCCGCTCATCGCCTTGGGTGCGCAATTTGGTGCGCCAAACCCAGCTCACGCCGCACGACCTAATTTGGCCAATTTTTGTCCATGAGGGTGACGAGGCCGAAGACATTCCCGCCATGCCGGGCGTGCAACGCCTGCCCCTTGGCCAATTGGCGGCAACGGCCAAACGCGCCCATAGTTTGGGCATTCCGGCCATTGCCCTGTTTCCCAACACCCCGGCCAACAAAAAAGACAGCCAAGGTACCGAAGCTACCAATCCCGATAATTTGGTATGCCGGGCGATTGCCACCATAAAATCTGCCTGTCCCGAACTTGGGGTGATGGCGGATGTGGCACTGGACCCGTTTACGAACACCGGCCATGACGGAATTGTCGTGAACGGCAAAATTGATAACGACATAACCTTGGAGCAATTGGTGGCGCAAGCCTTGGTCCAAACCGGGGCCGGGTGCGATATTCTTGCCCCATCGGACATGATGGATGGGCGCATTGGCCGCATTCGCCATGCCTTGGAACAAGCCGGACACGTGGATATGTTGCTGATGGCCTATTCGGCCAAATATGCCTCCAGTTTTTACGGCCCATTTCGCGATGCAGTAGGCTCGTCTGGTGCCTTACATGGCGATAAAAAAACCTACCAAATGGACCCGGCCAATTCCGACGAAGCTTTGGCCGAGATCGCTTTGGATATCGACGAGGGTGCCGACATGGTGATGGTCAAGCCCGGCATGGCCTATTTGGACATTGTGCAGCGCGTCAAACAGCAATTTGTGATCCCAACCTTCGCCTATCAAGTCTCCGGCGAATACGCCATGATCCAAGCCGCCGCCGCCAATGGCTGGCTCGATGGTGACGCGGTGATGCTGGAAAGCCTATTGGCGTTTAAACGCGCCGGTTGCGATGGGGTGTTAAGCTATTTTGCACCACGGGTTGCCGAAATTTTGGGATGATATTGCAATGGCACGTAACAACAGCCTTGACGCTGTCGCCTCGCGACCTTTCTCATCTGTCACAGTTTTGCTAACTGAAACTTTGTACCAAGCTGCCAACCACCAAGCGCCAGCCGTCGACCAAGACGAAAAACACCAGCTTGAACGGCAAGGATATGACCACCGGTGGCAGCATCATCATGCCCATGCTCATCAAGATCGAAGCAACCACTAGATCAATCACCAAAAACGGGATAAAAAACCAAAACCCAATTTCAAATGCCACCCGTAGCTCGGAAATCATAAACGCTGGGGCGACGATATGTAACGGTGTTTCTTCGGCGCTCGCCGGCATTTCTTCATTGGATAGGCTTAAAAATAGCGCCAGATCAGCCTCTCTGGTTTGGCGCAACATAAAGGTTTTGATCGGCGCGGCACTGGCGGAAAAAGCTTCGGTCATTTGCATTTCTTCGTTCATCAACGGCTCAATTCCCCGCTCCCAGCTTTGCTGGAACACCGGAGCCATCACGAAAAAAGTTAAAAACAACGAAAGCGAGATCAGCACCATATTCGGCGGACTTTGTTGCAATCCAGTAGCGGTGCGAAGTAACGATAAAACCACAACAATGCGGACAAAACTGGTGGTCATAATCAAGATCGACGGGGCCAACGACAATATGGTCAACAAGGCAACCATTTGGATGACCCGGCTGGTTAATGCGGCTTCTTCACCGGCATCCAAGGTCACTGATTGCGCAAATGCCGGTCCCGCCAGCATGAAAAGGCCGAGAAAAACCCCGCCGCCTAGTATCCAAAAAATCCGCCTCATGGGGTTGTTCTTTCAACTGTAATTTTTGAGATTGGCTTGACCGCACGGCTTTCGATAAAGGTTTCTTGGGTTAGGCCCAACAGCAATACATGTTCGGTATCGCCATCGCGAACAATGACCATGCGGCGGCGCGCATCCAAGGCAAGGGTATCGGTAATGGTTAGGCGTTTTTCGGTGTTGGGGGCGCTACGAAGCATGCCCGGTGCAAAGCGACGCACAGCCAGCCATGCCGCCAACATTAATCCGACAGTAAAAAGTAACCCTGCGATTATCCGCACTGCTTCAAGGGTGTCCATCGCATTCGCTTTGCTTGTTTGTGGACGGTTAATTTGGCGTGCGGGTGTTAACACCTGATTAACCATAAACGGCTTTTGCTTTTTTTCATCGGCTATTAACCATAAGCTGGTAAAACTTGCCGCCTAATCTATAGCAAGATGTGTCGAAAATGAGTTTTGATCAATTACCGATATTCTCTGCCCTCAAGAGCACGATGAGCATGTTGGCTTCTCGGCAAAAAGTATTGGCTGAAAATATTGCAAACTCCGATACACCTGGGTTTACGGCCCGTGATATTGATGAAAAAAACTTTCAACGGGTGTTAAAAACCACCATGCGTGGCGAACGCCAAACCAGTATTGCGATGCAGGCGACCGAAGCAGGACATATTCGTGGCAACAGATCCAAAAGTTCAAATGCAAATGGGTTGGTACGGATCATTGACGCACCAGGCTCCGAAACCACGCTAAATGGTAATTCGGTCGTATTGCCAGAACAAGTGGCCAGCCTAGCCGACACCAGAATGCGTTATAATACGGCCGTTGGATTGTACCAGAAATCACTTGGGTTATTGCGGATCGCCATGAAACCTCCCGGTCGATAATCAGATGCCGGTACCTAGATAAAGGACGTAATCGTATGAATGAAATATCCAAAGCCATGGCCATTGCCGCCGCTGGTATGCGGGCGCAAAGCTCGCGTATGCGAATTATTTCCGAAAATGTTGCCAATGCTGCCTCAAGTTCAACAGAACCCGGCGGCGACCCGTATCGGCGCAAAATTCCGGTGTTCCAATCGGAAATGGACAAGGCCACCGGCGCACGTCTGGTTCGGATGACCAAGGCCATAGATGATAAAGCTGATTTTCAGCTTGAATATCAACCGGGCCATCCCGCAGCAAATGCCGAAGGCTATATCAAGCTGTCCAATGTCAACACGATGATTGAAATGATGGACATGCGCGAAGCGGCTCGTTCATTTGAGGCCAATTTATCGGTGATTGAAAACTCACGTGCCATGATGCAACGCACTTTGGAGTTGTTAAAACGCTAATTAATTTTGAGGTGCCAGAACGCACCAAATAAGAAAGAAACTTCGCCATGTCTATTTCCGCCTTACAAGCCATCGACGCCTATGCCCAAGCTTCCCAAACTGGCCAAGCCAAAGATATTGCCAGTGCTGTTTCTCTAGCTGGGGACACCAAAGCATCCAGCGGTCTCGATTTTGCCTCAATGGTGCAAGATGCAATGGGATCCGTTACTGCATCAACGGCACAGGCCGAGAAAATGGTGGTAATGGGGGCTGCCGGGCAAACGGAGCTGATTGACGTGGTCACCGCAATTTCACAGGCCGAGATCCAATTAGAAACCGTGATCACCGTTCGTGATGAGATGATCAAAGCCTATAAAGATATCTTACGGATGCCGATTTAAGATAAAAATTATCCCGCGCCACCAACGGTAAGACTGCCGATTTTTAACGTCGGTTGCCCGACACCGACCGGCACCCCTTGGCCTGCTTTGCCGCAGACACCAACACCGGGGTCTAGGGCCAGATCATTGCCGATCATCGAAATTTTCGTCAACGCGGTCGGGCCATCGCCAATAATGGTTGCGCCTTTGACCGGGGCGCCGATTTTACCATTTTTGACCAGATAGGCTTCGGTGCATTGAAAAACGAACTTGCCGGAGGTGATGTCGACTTGGCCGCCACCAAAATTAACCGCATAAATACCGTCGGTTAAGCTGGCTAGAATTTCCGCCGGATCGTCTTGGCCGTTTTCCATAATCGTATTGGTCATGCGCGGCATTGGTGGACAGGCATAGCTTTCGCGTCGACCATTGCCGGTGCTGGCCACCCCCATCAACCGTGCATTTTGCCGGTCTTGCATATAGCCCTTCAAAATGCCGTCCTCAATCAACACGGTGCGCGAGGTTGGCGTGCCTTCATCATCAACGGTCAGCGAGCCACGGCGTTCTTGTAAGGTGCCGTCATCGACCAAAGTAACGCCTTTTGCCGCGACTTGTTCGCCAATGCGGCCCGCAAACACGCTTTCGCCTTTGCGATTAAAATCGCCTTCTAGTCCGTGGCCCACCGCTTCGTGAAACAAAATGCCGGGCCAACCGGGGCCAAGCACCACGTCCATCTCGCCGCCCAAAATATCAACAGAATCAAGATTAACCACGGCTTGGCGCACCGCTTCTTGGGCCATGCTTTTCCAGTTGCTGGGGTCAATCCATTGCTCGTAACTACTGCGCCCACCGGCACCAGCATAGCCGGTTTCGCGGCGGCCATGTTGCTCAACAGTTACCGAAATACCAATCCGAACCAACGGGCGGCTATCAAATACCGGGTCCATGCCGGGACGAAAAATTGTGATGTTGGATTGCTCGGCGGCCAGCGACGCAGATACTTGGATCACCCGCGCATCGAGACCACGAACATAGGTGTCAATTTCTTGTAATAATTCCGATTTGGCCGCAAATGTTGGCGATAAAGTTGGATCAAAATCACCATAAAGCCGTTGATTGGTACGGGTTGGCCCATCGGCCCACACCCCGGTTTGCCCGCGATCAGCGCCGCGAACCGCCGCCGCCGCCCGACGCAACGAAGCTGGCGTCATTTCAGTAGCATGGGCGAAACCAGAGGCCAAACCGATGACGCGGCGCAATCCAAAGCCGCGCCCGGCATCATAGGAAGCGCTTTTAAGGCGGCCATCATCAAACGAAAAGTTTTCAGCAACGCTTTGCTCGAAATAAAGCTCGCCATCATCAGCACCAACAAGCGCCGCCTCGATCTCGCTTTGGGCAATTTGTGCAGTAAGATCCGTGTCTTCAAATATGGAATATGTCATCTGGCTGGCTTAAGCCAAATGCTAAGGTGCATCAATTGGTTTTTACAATAAATCGCATAAGCTCTGTTTTTGGTGGTTGCCAAGTCGGATGTAATTCGGTGGCCTTTTTATAGTCATGATAGGCTTTGGTTTTTTCGCCGAAATGCTCGTGGACAATGGCCCGGTTGTAAAAAACATGAGCCGGTTGCTCCAGATCAAGCAGCAAAGCTTGGTTAAGCTCATGAAGCGCCTTGGTGTATTCGTTCATACGGATATAGACATTGCCCCGATTTGCAAATGCCGCGCCCAGTGTCGGATCAAGGCGCAAAGCCTTGGTGTAATCCGCAACGGCACCGTCAAAATCACCACGATTAGAGCGAACAATTCCACGATTGACGTAAGTGGCCGCAATATCAGTGCGGCTTAACACACCATTTTGAATGGCTGAATTACAAGTCGCCAACGCATCTTTATCACTACGGCCCAACTTGGCTTCGTTAAAACAAGAAACGCCTAAATTGTCTCCGATGATAAACGAGTTGCTCATGCCGGGGGTAGCAAAGCTAAGTGCGCTAAGCGTTAAAATTAATGTGTGAAGTTTCATCGTTCTTTCCTAGTTCATAGTGTCTTGTACAAGTGCAAGACGAAACAATACTAGCAAAAATCGGAAGATTTTGCAAATTAACATTCATTTCGCGGCAAAATGCTCTTGCCTTTTAGTCCCGGTATCTGCGACAAACCAATCAAACAAGTTGGCTGGGTTCTGTCGGTATGCATATGGGCGCGATCTGGTTCTTCTATCTGGGTGTCGATTTTGGTCGACGGTAAAAAAAGGGTAACAGATGCGACGTTCATCTCTTTTCGCTGTAGGACTGCTAGCACAAGTTTTGGCCACGCCTGCTTGGGCGCAGCTAGAGCAAAATCGACCACAAGACAAAGCGATTGGGTTCCAGCCACCGGTTACCGAGGTTGCCGAGCAAATTCAAATCTTTCATAATTTTTGGCTGATGCCAATTATTACCGGCATTGTGTTGTTGGTAATGGTGTTGTTTGCCATCATCATTTTCAAGTTTAACGCCAAAGCCAACCCAGTGGCGCAGCAGTTCTCGCACCATACGGGTTTGGAGGTGGCATGGACATTGATCCCGGTTTTAATCCTTGTGATCATTTCATTCAAATCATTTCCAGTCCTGTACCAACAAGACGTAATCCCCGAAGCGGACATCACAATTAAGGCAACCGGATTACAATGGTATTGGGATTACGAATATACCGATCCTGCGGGCGATCCAGAAAAAACACTGACCTATTCTTCGATCATGCTAGACGATGCGGCGGCGGCGGCGGCCGGTAAACCTCGTTTATTGGGTGTTGATAACCCGATGATGGTCCCGGCGGGTAAAATCGTACAAATAGATGTCTATGCCGCTGATGTGTTACACGCCTTTGCCGTTCCGGCATTTGGGGTTAAAATTGACGCAGTTCCGGGCAAGTTGAACCAAGTCTGGTTCAAAGTTGACAAGCCGGGAATTTATTACGGCCAGTGTTCGGAATTGTGTGGTGCATTGCACGCCTTTATGCCGATCGAGGTTCACGTGTTACCCGAAGATGAATTTAATGCTTGGCTGATCCGCACCCAAGCAGAATACGCAGCAATTGACCGGCTGGACGCTGTCCAATTGGCTGTGGCAAACTAAATTATAAAGGCTGGAAAATGACTGCTGTACCTCTGAACGATACCCATGATGACAAGCCGGGCTTTGTCGCCCGTTGGCTGTATTCAACCAATCACAAAGATATTGGCACCTTGTATCTGCTTGGCGGGTTTACTGCCGGTTTGATCGGGGCCATTTTGTCTTGGATCATGCGTCTCGAATTAATGTCTCCTGGGATGGACTATTTTACTTCGGGGCAAGCTTTTAACGTCGTTGTTACCGCGCACGGCTTGATCATGGTGTTTTTCTTTGTGATGCCGGTATTGATCGGTGGCTTTGGCAATTGGTTTGTGCCGCTGATGATCGGAGCGCCGGACATGGCGTTTCCACGGCTGAACAATATTTCGTTCTGGTTATGGGCGATGGCGTTGATTTTGTTGGTGTTGTCGTTGTTCGTTCCTGGTGCCGGGGGTGAAAATGGCTTTGGCGGGGGTTGGACTGCGTATCCGCCATTGTCGAGCAGTTTGGGCCATCCGGGGCCGAGTATGGATCTGGCGATTTTCTCGCTACATTTGGCCGGGGTTAGCTCAATCTTGGGCGCGATCAACTTTATTACCACCATTTTCAATATGCGCACGCCAGGCATGACTTTGCACAAAATGCCGCTCTTTGCTTGGTCGATGTTGGTTACTGCGTTTTTGCTATTGTTGTCTTTGCCGGTTTTGGCTGGTGCGATTACTATGTTGCTAACGGATCGCAATTTCGGCACGACGTTTTTTGACCCGTCCGGTGGTGGCGATCCCGTAATGTTCCAACATTTGTTTTGGTTCTTTGGCCATCCCGAAGTGTACATCATGATCCTACCGGCCTTTGGGATCATCAGCCATGTTATTTCGACATTTTCCAAAAAGCCGATTTTTGGCTATTTGGCGATGGCCTATGCAATGGTGGCTATCGGGGTGGTCGGCTTTGTGGTCTGGGCGCACCATATGTATACGGTAGGCATGCCCGTTGACCTAAAAGCCTATTTCGTGGCGGCAACCATGGTAATCGCGGTGCCAACGGGGATTAAAATCTTCTCGTGGATTGCCACTATGTGGGGCGGCTCAATCACCTTTGACACTCCGATGCTATGGGCGATGGGGTTGATCTTTTTGTTCACTGTTGGCGGCGTTACCGGCGTGGTATTGGCCAATGCCGGGGTCGATACCGCGTTTCATGATACCTATTATGTGGTCGCGCATTTTCATTATACCTTGTCCCTTGGTGCCGTGACCGGGATTTTCTGTGGGGTTTATTATTGGTTCGAGAAAATGACCGGTTATAAATATAACGAGATATTGGGCCGCTTGCATTTTTGGCTGACCTTTATTGGCGTAAACATCGTGTTTTTCCCACAACATTTCCTGGGGATGCAAGGCATGCCGCGCCGGATCGTTGACTATAATGACGGCTATGCGTTTTGGAATTATGTGTCGTCAATGGGCAATTTCATCTCGATGGCCGGTGCTGCCATGTTTGCGATTGTGCTGATCGAGGCGTTTGTTCGTCGGCGGCCAGCCGAAGCAAATCCATGGGGCGAAGGTGCAAATACATTAGAGTGGACTGTGTCTTCACCGCCGCCATTCCATACATTTGAAGAATTGCCAAAGGTCAAATAAACCAAAGGACTAGATACAACACATGGCAGACTTAAGTTCAGATCAAGCTTTGGAAATTCGTCCGGCATTGCCGGCGGATTTCTTTGCATTGCTCAAACCACGGGTCATGTCATTGGTGGTGTTCACCGCATTGGTCGGGATGATCGCAGCACCGGGATCCGTGCATCCAGTGCTGGGTCTGGTCTCTATTTTCGCTATTGCCTTGGGTGCCGGCGCTGCCGGTGCGTTGAACATGTGGGTTGATGCCGACATTGACGCCAAAATGACCCGCACTCGCCGCAGGCCAATACCGGCAGGACGCTTAACCGCCTCGGATGCCTGTGCATTTGGGGTGTTTTTGTCGTTCGTTGCAATTTTACTGTTGGCGGCGGCGGCCAATTATTTTGCCGCAGCGCTTTTGGCGTTCACCATCTTCTTTTATGTGGTGGTGTATTCGGTCGGCCTAAAGCGCCGTACCCCGCAAAATATTGTTATTGGCGGCGCTGCGGGTGCCTTTCCACCGATGATCGGCTGGGCGGTGGCTACGGGTGGTGTTGATGCCAATGCGTTTTTGTTATTTGCCATTATCATGTTATGGACCCCGCCGCATTTTTGGGCGTTAGCGCTGTATAAACGCTCTGATTATGCTGCTGCTGGTATCCCGATGATGCCGGTGGTCAAAGGCGCGGCCAGCACCCGTCGCCAAATATTCGTCTATACCATATTGGTGGCCATGGTTGGTGTGTTGCCGGTGTTTACCGGTTTGGGCGGGGTGCTGTATGCGGTTACTTCGGTCCTCGGTGGGATGATGTTTATTTTGCTTAGCGTGCGGGTGTTAACCTCGCGGGCCGGCGACAATCCGGGCACGATAAAGGCCGACCTCTATACGGTCAAAAAGGGCGACAAAGCGGCCAGAGATCTATTCGCATTTTCGATCATTTATTTGTTTATCTTGTTTGCAGCCTTGTTGGTTGCCCACGGTACCGGCACGCACGAGACGCTGCCCATCGCATTTTTAACGGGATTGATCTAATGGAAAACGGCATTCAGCTAACCGAAGAACAGAAAAAAGCACGCAATCAACGCTCCATCGCCATCGGCCTTGGGTTATTGGCCTTTGTGGTGGTGGTATTTGTGGTGACCGTCATTCGCAAAATACAGGAGCAAGGTCTCGATGTCAGCGGTTGAGCCAACGCCCGACAACAAAAACAAAAAGCTTGTCTTGAACCTAAGTTTCATGGTGATTTTCATGCTAGGTTTGGCCTATGCTTCGGTGCCTTTGTACCAGTTATTTTGCCAAGTCACCGGATTTGGCGGCACTCCAAAAATCTCTGATGTGGCCGCCGATGAAGTGCTGGAACGAGAAATTACCGTCCGCTTTGGGAGCGCCGTTTCCGGTGATTTGCCGTGGCGATTTCGGCCCAATCAACTGACCCAAACCGCCCATATTGGCGAAAGCGTTCTGGTGAGCTATCAAGCCACAAACACCTCCGATCAGCCGATTGCTGGCACAGCCACCTATAATGTCTCACCGGCCAAGGCGGCGGCCTATTTCGTAAAGCTCGATTGCTTTTGCTTTACCGAACAAGTGCTGCAACCGGGGCAAAGCATGACCATGCCGGTGCTGTACTATATCGACCCGGCCATCACCGAAGATCGCCGCTTGGACGAAATTAAAACCATCACCTTGTCCTATACTTTCTTCGAAATCAAATCGACCCAATCCGCCGCATTGATCCACGCTGCCAACCCGACAAAGCGCCCGTAACAACACCCTCAATTTTTCCTAGCACATCAATTTTACGAAGAGGCTCCCCGCTAGTTCGTCATTCCGATGAAAATCGGAATCCAGTTCTTTCATACAATTTATGTTGAAGAATTAAATTTGCACTGTTCTTGAACTGCCCAAATCTAGCCATAGATACATTTTTAACACGCCAAACGGCCAGCAAATAAAATCCGATTATTTGGCCTTTATCGTAAAATAACGCCATATTTATACCAAAAATCGCCAAAAATACCAAACCCAAGCGCATCATGACCGAGGATAAAACCAAGCTATCCTTGGCCCCTTGCAACCCGCTAGAATTAGGGTTGAAATTAGCACTCCCATGCTAATTTTTGCTCTTTGAAACCGTAAAATCAATGAAACCTATCGGCAACCAACGATTTTTCTCGCCAGTCTGTTTTCGCTCATTAGCGCCATTATGGTCCGGATTGGCAAACTTACCCACGGAGAAAAATCCAAACCTCGTTATATCTTTTTTTTTCGAGCAAAAACTCGATTATTTCGATTTACTCGGCGGGGTAACTTTTCGGATATGTAGCTCTTGCAGTTGGGCATCATCCACCGTGTTGGGGGCCTGCATCATCAGATCGCGAGCTTGTTGGTTCATCGGGAATAAAATCACTTCGCGGATATTAGTGGCCCCGGCCAATAGCATGACAATCCGGTCAATCCCCGGTGCAATACCACCATGCGGCGGTGCGCCATAGCGAAATGCGCCTAGCATGCCGCCGAATTTTTCTTCGACCATTTCCGCGCCATAGCCAGCCATCTCAAACGCTTTGAGCATAATTTCCGGGCGATGGTTTCGAATAGCACCGGAGCTGAGCTCGACACCGTTACAGACAATGTCATATTGATAAGCCAAGATATCGAGCGGGTCTTGGGTTTCTAGCGCTTCCATGCCGCCTTGGGGCATCGAAAACGGGTTGTGCGAAAAGTCCACGCGTTTTTCGTCCTCATTCCACTCGAACATCGGAAAATCGACAATCCAGCAAAACCGAAACTCGTCTTCGGCGATCAAATCAAGGTCCGCGCCCAATTTGGCCCGCGCTGCCCCAGCCAGACGCGCGGCATCTGCGCTCTTACCCGCCGCAAAAAACAATGCATCACCAGCACCAATACCGGCGTGTGCCGCCATCCGCTGCAAGGTATCCGCCGGGAAAAACTTGGCGATTGGGCCTTTGCCGACCAACGCGCCATCTTCGTCGGCGAATGTGATATAGCCCAGGCCGGGGGCTTGCATATCCTTTTGCGCCCACGAGTTCATCTTGTCGAAGAACGAACGGGGTTTGTCGGCGATATTGGGGGCCGGAATAGCGCGCACAACCCCGCCTTTGGCGACGATGTTCTTGAACGCGCCGAACTCGACATCGTCTTCGGTGAAAAACTCGGAGACATCAGAAATTTCAAACGGGATACGTAAATCCGGCTTGTCAGTGCCGTATTTTAACATGGCCTGTTTGTACGGGATGCGGGCGAACGGCTCGGCGGGGACGTTACGGCCATTGGCAAATTCGTCAAACACCGAATGTAACATCGGCTCAATCGCGTCAAAAACGTCCTCTTGGGTGCAAAAGCTCATCTCGACATCGAGCTGATAGAACTCGCCGGGGCTGCGATCAGCACGGCTGTCCTCGTCGCGAAAACACGGGGCAATTTGGAAATATTTGTCAAAGCCGGAGACCATGATCAACTGTTTGAACTGTTGCGGGGCTTGGGGCAGGGCGTAAAATTCGCCGGGGTGCAGTCGCGACGGTACCAAAAAGTCCCGTGCACCTTCTGGTGAGGACGCGGTTAAAATCGGTGTTTGAAACTCCATAAACCCTTGTTCTGTCATCCGGCGGCGAATGGAGGCAATAATTTGCGAACGCAAAACGATATTTTTGTGCAATGTCTCACGGCGCAAATCAAGATAGCGGTAGGTCAGCCGGATATCTTCGGGGTAATCCGGCTCGCCAAATACCGGTAAGGGGAGCTCCTGCGCAGTGGAGAGAATTTCTAATTCTTGAACTTCAATCTCGATGGTACCGGTGGATAGATTGTCGTTCACCGTCTCGTCAGTTCTGGCCAATACCTTGCCAGTTACCGAAATAACACCCTCAACCCGCATGCGCTCCAACGTGGCGAAATGCGGATTTCCCGGCAATATAACACATTGGGTTAGGCCATAATGATCGCGTAAATCAATGAACAACAAACCACCATGATCGCGTTTTCGGTGAATCCAACCGGACAAACGAACGATGCTATCGACATTGGTTTTACGAAGTTCACCACAAGTATGGGTGCGAAAAGCGTGCATGATGAGTACTCTAAATTGGGAATTGAAAATCTGGCGCAACTGAGTGGCAAAATGAACAATTGTCAAGCGGGGGCTGGCCCGATCAACACACCGCTTGCATTATCCTTTGGTTTTGGTGCAAGAATTAAAGCTTCGAGAGGATTAAAAATGAAAATTATTCTATACGGTTCGGGTTTGGCGGTGCTGGCATTGGTCGCCTATTTGCTATTGTGGCCGGTACCGATCAAGCCCGTGGCATGGCAAGCACCAACTGCGCCGGGGTATACCGGGCAATGGGCCAGCAATACCCGGCTCGCCGAATTGCACCACATCAACCTAGGTTCCCATAGCGGCCCAGAGGACGTGGCGGCCAAAACCATTGACGGGATCGGCTATATATTCGCCGCCGTCCATGATGGTTCCATCTTGCAAATTGAACCAGAAACCGGCGAGATTATCACATTCGCCAACACGGGTGGCCGCCCCCTTGGGTTGGAGTTTGACAGTGTCGGTAATCTAATTGTTGCCGATGCGATGCGCGGTCTGTTGCAGATATCGCCTGTGGGTGTGGTTCGCCTACTGACGGACCGGGTAACGGGCGGCAGTAAAATCGGCTATGCAGAGGATTTGGATATTGCCGCCGATGGCCGAATTTTCTTCACCGATGCCTCGACACGATTTTCGGCCAAAGCATGGGGCGATGTTTTGACGGCCAGTGTCTGGGACTTGATGGAACACTCGTCTAATGGCCGGTTATTGGTGTTTGATCCGGCCAATGAGCAAACTTCCGTGGTCAAAACTGGCTTTAACTTTGCCAATGGGGTGGCGATGTGCCCGCAAGACCAATGCGTGTTCGTCGCTGATACCGGCACCTATGCCGTATGGCGAATTTGGCTAGATGGCAATGTCGGCGGCCAAGTGGACAAAGTGTTGACCAATTTGCCGGGCTTTCCGGATAATATTAATCGCGGAACTGACGGCACCTATTGGGTTGGCCTTGCTAGCCCGCGCCTTGGTGCCATTGACAATTTGTCGGACAAGCCGTGGGTTCGTAAATTAATTATGCGCCTGCCCGATCCGTTCAAACCGGCCCCGCTAAGCTATGGCATGGTGATCAATTTCGGTTTTGATGGCCATGTGCTCAACCAATTGCAAGACCCGACAAATAGCTATCCCACCACCACCGGCGCCTTGGCCGCCGATGATGGTTGGCTTTATATCACCTCACTTACCGCCAATACTTTGGCCCGCAAAGGTTGGAGCAAATCGGAAGCAACCAGACCATGATCACGCCCTATTCGCAAAGCTTGTCACATATTTCACCTGTTGCTAGTTGCAAATGAGTTGCATTTCTGATTTACCGGACATCATGACAACACAGACGCTTACCTTGGATCAATTGCCGGCAAAAAAACTAGGCCATATTCATGGCTTTGTGAGCGCAAATTCGTCCCTAGCCCTAAAGCTACGCGAAATTGGATTTGCCGAAGGCGACGAGATTGAGGTTTTGCATCGCGGGCCAGTGGGCGGCACGCCGCTTTCGGTACGATTAAACACCAGCTTAATCGCCCTTCGTAAATCTGAAGCGGCGCAAATACAAGTGGTGATCGCCAAATGAAGCAAATGCGCATCGCTCTGGTCGGCGCCCCAAACACCGGCAAAACCACCTTGTTTAACGGCTTGACCGGCGGGCGAGCGAAAACCGGTAATTATCCCGGTGTCACCGTTGAAAAACGAACGGGTATCTACCAATCCAAAGACGCACAGCGCTATGAATTGGTTGACCTGCCCGGTGTTTACGGAACCACTGGGCGCTCGTCGGACGAAAAAGTCACCTTGGATTTCTTGGCCGGAAATATTGATGGCGAGGCCAAACCTGACGCGATATTGGCGGTTTTGGACGCTGGAAGAATTGAAACCCATTTGCACAGTGTCATGCAATTGCAACAGCTTGGTTTACCGATGGTGCTGTCGTTGAACATGATTGATATGGCCGAACGCGACGGTATGGAAATTGACATCAAGGTGTTGGCTAAAAAATTGGGCATACCCGTTATTGCCACCAATGCGGCGCGGGCATCGGGGCGAGCCGAACTAGAAACCCAATGGGACAATGCATTTGCGAAGGCCGTCCCTGCCGCGCCTGGCCCGATATTGGCCCTGCCGGAACTACAAGCCCAGGCCCGTAAAATCGCCCAAGCTGCTATTTTGAAGAAACCGACCACCCAAACCCTAACCCGCTCTATTGACCGCATCACCATGAACCCTTTTCTTGGGCCAATATTGCTGGTTGCCATCATGTTTTTCATGTTCCAAGCGGTGTATTCTTGGGCGGAACTGCCGATGTCATGGATCGAAGATGGGTTCTCGGTGCTGATCGGTTGGTCGACGTTGTTGCAACCGAATTGGTTGGCCAGTTTGGTCGGCAAAGGGGTGCTGTCCGGCGTCGGCGCGGTGCTGATCTTCTTGCCGCAAATCGTGATTTTGTTTGCCTTCATTTTGATTTTGGAGGCCAGCGGATATATGGCCAGAGCCGCATTTCTGGTCGATGGGTTGATGAGCCGCATTGGGCTAAATGGCCGAGCCTTTATTCCGCTACTGTCCAGCTTTGCTTGTGCGATACCGGGCATTATGGCGGCGCGTAGTATTGAAAGCGAGCGCGACCGGCTAACCACCATTATGATCGCGCCGTTGATGACCTGTTCGGCCAGACTGCCGGTCTATGCATTGATCATTGGTGCCTTCATTCCCAATACCAAGGTCGGTTGGTTCAACCTGCCGGGCTTGGTGTTATTTTCCTTGTTTATGGCTGGAATTATTACCGCCATCCTGGTCGCATTTGTACTGCGCAACACCGCCACCAAAGGCCCAGCCCAGCATTTATTGCTAGAACTGCCCAGTTACAAATTACCCAATGTGCAAGATTTTGCCATCGGGCTGGCCAGCCGCGCTTGGGTCTTTGTCCGCAAGGCCGGAACCGTCATTTTTGCCACCACGGTGGTGCTGTGGGTTTTGTCGTCGTACCCGGCAACCGATGGCGGTATTCGTGATAGCTTTGCGGGCATGATCGGCGCATTGGTTGAGCCAATTTTCCGGCCCATCGGGTTTTCGCTTGAAACCGTGATCGCCTTAGTGCCGGGCATGGCGGCCCGTGAAGTGGTGGTGGCGGCATTGGGCACGGTGTATGCCATTAGCGGTTCCGAAGAACAAATTACCCAAGGCCTGTCCAGCTTGTTGCGCTCGGCATGGTCCCTGCCCTCGGCCTTGTCATTTTTAGCCTGGTATGTGTTTGCACCGCAGTGCTTTGCCACCTTGGCCACGGTGCAACGTGAAACCAATTCTTGGGGTTGGATGTGGTTTATGACCAGCTATATGTTTGCCTTGGCATGGGTGGCTGCCTTCATCACGTTTCAAACCGCCAGTTATTTGCTGGGTTAAAACGCTTGGGTTCCGGTACCGAAACCTTGTAAACTCAACCAAGCGGCACCGGTTTCACCAATATCAGCAAAAGTTTGGCGCTGGCCCATATCCCCCGGCAGCACGTGTGCACCATAGGCGACAAAGGGCACAAATTCGCGGGTATGGTCAGAGCCGGGAAACGTCGGGTCGCAACCATGATCCGCCGTTAAAATCAGCAGATCTTCATCGCGCAACGCCGCCAGCAACTCCGGCAAACGCCGATCAAAATGCTCTAGCGCCGCCGCATACCCTATGACATCGCGCCGATGGCCGTACAGCATATCAAAATCAACAAAATTGGTAAAAATGAACGCGCCGGCCTTGGCGGTTGCCACTTCGGCCAATGTCGCATCCATCAGCCCATCCATCCCATATGCCTTCACCAACCGGTCGACACCGCGCCCGGAAAAAATATCGGAAATTTTGCCAATGGCGATCATCTCACCGGCGGAGGCCGATACCCGATCCAACAAGGTCGGCATATGGGGCGGCACCGCCAAATCTCGGCGGTTGTTGGTTCGTTCAAATGTGGCGCTGGATGAGCCGGTAAAGGGCCGGGCAATCACGCGGCCAATATCATACGGGTCAACTAATTTTCGAGCGATATCGCAAATATTGTACAGTTTTTGCAGGCCAAAATGTGTCTCATGCGCCGCGATTTGAAACACGGAATCACCGGATGCATAGACAATAGGTTTACCGGTTTTGATGTGTTCCGCGCCCAAGTCGGCAATGATGGTCGTGCCCGATGCATGACAATTGCCCAAAAAGCCGGAAACCCCTGATTTATCTGCAAGGTCTTCCAGTAATTCTGTGGGAAATGTGTTGGTTTTGTCGCTAAAATAGCCCCAATCAAACAAACAGGGTGCACCCATCGCCTCCCAATGGCCACTGGGGGTGTCTTTGCCCCGGCTTTGTTCGGCGCAATAGCCATACGCCCCTGTGATTGGGCCATGATGTTCAAGGCCCGGCGCGGTACGCCCGCGTGCACCAGCGCTGGCCGCGCCTAGGCCGAGTTGTACCAAGTTTGGAATGTGCAATGGACCGGAACGTAATCCAGTGCGATCGCATTTTCCCGCCGCGCAATGCTCGGCAATATGGCCCAGGGTATCACCGCCAGCATCGCCAAACTCGTCAGCATCCGGGGCAGCGCCAATGCCCAGCGAATCTAATTCGCAAATGATCAGCCGCCTCAACTTGCGCTCCCATCAACACGGGACAATATGGTTTTGGGAACCTCTGCCATTTTGCCAATTTCAATGGCTGAGTGGATCAAGGCTTCGGCAGCATCCGCGTCTTCGTCCGAGGCTGCATAAAGGGTACATAAGCGATCACCGACGACAAGTATATCTCCCAATGCCGGAAGGTGGTCGATCCCCACCCCATAGTCCAAGCGGTCAGTCGCCGCTCTACGGCCCCCGCCCATTGCGACCACGGCCAGTCCAAGCTCGCGCGTTGCCATTTGACGAACATGGCCTTGGGCGTTGGCGGTCACCTCGCGGCGCACATTGGCGGTGGGGAGATATTGATCCAATTTGTTGGTGAAATCTGTTGGTCCGCCAAGTTCCGCCGTCATTTTGGCAAAAATCTCAAGCGCCGTACCGTCTTCTAGCTTTTTGGTGGCCAGTTGCAGGCCTTCCGCTGCGCTATCACAAAGCCCGCCCAACACCAACATTTCGGCGGCCAGTGCCAAGGTTACTTCCTCTAAACGCGGGTCACGATGATCGCCGCGTAAGAACTTAACCGCATTTCGCACCTCAAGCCCATTGCCAGCCGCACGGGCTAACGGTTGGCTCATATCGGTGATTAACGCGCTGGCTTGCAGTCCACAAGATCTGGCCACATCCACCAAATTGGTCGCCAAATCCATGGCCATTTCAAAGGACGCAGCAAAAGCACCGGAGCCGGTTTTAACATCCAGCACCAAACCTGACAGCCCGGCGCTTAGCTTTTTGGCCAAAATTGAAGCGACAATCAGCGGAATAGATTCAACCGTTGCCGTCACATCGCGGGTGGCATAAATACGCCGATCCGCCGGGGCCAAATCATCAGTTTGGCCGATAATCGCACATCCAGTGCTGCCCACCACCCGGCGCAACACATCCAAAGACGGTGTCGAATTATAGCCGGGAATGGCATCTAGTTTGTCCAATGTACCCCCAGTATGGCCCAAGCCGCGCCCAGAGATCATCGGCACGAACCCCCCGCATGCGGCCACGATCGGTGCCAACATCAATGACACATTATCACCAACACCGCCGGTCGAGTGCTTGTCCAACACCGGGCCGCGATCGGCCAAACTATCCCAGTTTAAGGTATTGCCGGAATGGGCCATGGCTTGGGTAAGAGACACAAATTCCTCGCGGACCATGCCATTTAGAAAGATCGCCATCGTCATCGCAGCGATTTGGCCTTCGGTTACCGAGTTATCGGTAACTCCGGCAATAAATTGCTCAATCTGATCATTCGACAGTTCGCCATGATCTCGTTTGACCCTAATAATTTCCTGCGGTAATATTCTAGTCGCCATAGGGCAACCAGATATTTTTCACTTGGGTACATTCGCGCAAAAACTGTCGGCCCTCGCCGGTTTGCGCCGAGGCCCAATCCCGTGATTTACCATAATTCACCCAAGTTCGTTTCAAGTTTCCGATTGACAACCGCTCCATCTCGGCGCTGCCAGCATCGTTTCCAAAATACCACAACCCATCAATTTGATCATGCGCCGCCAACACTTTGGCCAGTTCGTTACGATCGCCAGTAACAATATTGACCACGCCCGAAGGCACATCCGACGTTTCCAACAATCCGTAAAAATCAGTACCGATCAACGCATAGCGTTCGGAAGGCACCAACACCTGACAATTGCCCATCGCCAGCACCGGTGCCAGCAAGGATACCAGTGACAAAAGCGGCATTTCGTCCGGGCAAACCACGCCCATCACCCCCAATGGCTCGTTCATCGCCAAGGTGACATTGCGCATGGGTGGGCTGTGAACCAGACCATCAAACTTGTCGGCCCATGCTGCATTTGCGAACAATCGCGATACTGACATCTCAACTTCGCGGGCGGCTTGACCTTTGCTGGCACCGGTTAATTCGCGCAATCGCGCCCGAAATTCCGCAGCGCGTCCACTTAGGTTTTCCGCCAAAAAGTACAAAACCTGCGCCCGGTTGTACTTGGTGGTTTTGGCAAAACCAGCACTGGCTTTAAATGCGGCTTCCACCGCATTTCGAATGTCTTTGCGATTGCCATCGCCGACCCGCCCGACCACTTGGCCCGTGTCGGACAAAATGGCGACGGTACTGCCGCCATCGGGCCGGGCTTGCTTGCCGCCGACAAACATTTTAGGGGTGCGGTCAATGCCCGGCGCGGCATCTTGGATTTTGGCCAATTTTGGTGCGGCAATGATCGGCGAGCCGGTGTCGTTCCATTCTTTTTTGAGGGCAAGATAGGCGTACATGCCTTCAATACCGCCTTCGCGACCAAAACCAGATTCGCGATAGCCACCAAAGCCGCACGCCGCATCAAACATATTGGCCCCATTGACCCAGACCACACCGGCCTTGATTTCGGCGGCGGTCTCCAGCGCCCGGTTGATGTTTTCCGACCAAATACTAGCGGCCAACCCATAGCGGGTATTGTTGGCCAAATGTACCGCATCGGCCAAGCTTCGAAACGAAGTTACGGTTAGCACCGGTCCAAAAATTTCCTCGCGAGCGACAATGTTCGACGGCTCGACCTCGGTTAACAAAGTTGGTGGGTAAAAACACCCCTTGGCTGGCATCGAAATGTCTGGTTGCCAACAAACCGCGCCCTCTTGCACGCCTTGTTGCACCAATGCGTCAATGCGCTTTAATTGCACGGGATCGGCCACCGCGCCCATATCAATGGCTTTGTCCAATGGATCGCCCAGTCGGAAATTTTGCAGCCTGGCTTTGATTTTGGCGATCAGTTTCTCGGCAATACCTTCTTCGACCAACAACCTGGAACCGGCGCAACAAACCTCGCCTTGGTTAAACCAAATTCCGTCGACCAAACCTTCAACCGCGCTGTCGAGATCAGCATCTTCAAACACGATAAACGGTGACTTTCCGCCCAATTCCAAGGTGAGTTTCTTACCGGTCCCCGCGGTTTGTTCGCGCAAAATCCGCCCGACTGAGGTCGAGCCGGTAAAGGCAATTTTGGCCACGTCTGGATGGCCAACAATTCGCCCGCCAGTGTCGCCCTTGC
>JAESUG010000027.1 GCA_016763185.1 Robiginitomaculum sp.
CATCCGACTTCGTAAATTCAATAATTTGCTATCAACTATCGCCCTCCCACCCCGTCATACCGGCGCAGGCCGGTACCCAGCCTCTTTAGAAAAATTATTCATACGCCACAAAGAACTGGACCCCGGACTACATCCGGGGACCGCAGGTCTATGAATAAGCAGCAGGTGTACGAGTAAGCAAAGAGTAATTTCGATCAACTCTCCTTCGGTCCCCGGCCTTCGAGCCGGGGTTCAGTCTTTTGGAGAAATGCTGCATGTATTACAAAAAGTTGAACCCCGATTTTCATCGGGGTGACGGTAATGCGCGAGGCTCCTTGTTCACAATCATGGTTATTTACCCGAAGGTCTTTGTGCTAACAGGACTAGAATTTTGCGAGACAAAAATAAAGCTAGCGGTTTTGTCGATTAAAACTTATCATGAAACGATAACTTCTAATCAAGTAGAGCGCTCGTGGGTTTATTTGTGGCAAACCGACAAATTTGGATTTCTTGGGGTGCGGCGATCCTCTTACATGGCGTGGTGTTTGTCTGGTTGATTGCCTCGCAACAATCACCAGTTTTGGTTCCTGCTATACCAGACCCTGTTGTACAGGTCATTTTGATTGCAGCACCACTACCACTACCGCCAGAACCAGAACCAGAAGTTCTAGCGCCTGCGCCGGAACAACCAGCCGAAATAACGCCACCACAAACCAACCCTAGTCCCGATGCCGCACCGCCCCTCGTACCTTCTGTGTCGATTACACCGGAAGTAGACTTCGACCTGCAAGCCCGAAAGAAAGCCGCCGCATCCCTTTTATTTTTGCCAAAAGCCGCCCCAAAAGACAGTAATACAACGGTTGCTTTCCTATCGCGCATGGGGTGTGTTGATCTAACCCGCCAAGACCCGGATTGTGTGCAATATCGGAAGACACTGGCTGATATCAAGTTTGCTTATGGACGCGCAGTATTTCGTGACGGCGCGATTTTGGGGGCGAAATATCAACACCTCACCCATGAAGAATTGGTTGTTCTGTTTGGCGCACCGGTTGAACTTAAGGGGTTTCCCGATCCGGTCAAAGATGCCATCAAAAACTCTAGGCTCGGTGGCTCGGACCAAATTCGCGAACGTTCATCGAATTGAACATGCCGATTTGTGCTATTTACTGGCATAGTTCAAAATCAGGCGCTAAGGAAACCCAATGAATTTTGCTTCTGATACTGCCTCGCCTTGCCATCCAAAAGTGTTGGAGCATGTGGCCGCCGCCAATGCCGGACCCGCGCCCAGCTATGGCGGCGATCGCTGGACGGCGCAGGCCGAGGCAGATTTAAGCGAAATGTTCGAAACCCCATTACGGGCCAGCTTTGTCAGCTCCGGCACCGCCAGCAATGCCTTGGCATTGGCATTGTTGTGCCCACCAACCGGCGGCATTGTCTGTCATGCAGCAGCTCATATCAATTGCGACGAACGCGGCGCGGTAGAGTTTTTCACCCATGGGGCCAAACTACACCCATTGGACGGCGCTCACGGGCAAATTAGCGTGCCAATATTGCAAGCTTACTTACAAAGCGTTGATGAGAGCTTTGTCCACGCCATTCCGCCCAAAGCTTTGTCGATCTCGAACCTGAGCGAAGCAGGTACTCACTATAGTCCAAAACAAATCGCGACGCTGTCCACGCTCGCCAAAGAATTTGGGTTGGGCGTACATATGGACGGCGCCCGCTTGGCCAATGCATTGGCATTTTCCAAAACCCGCCCTGCGGATATAAGTTGGGCCAGTGGTGTTGATATTTTATCGTTTGGCTTTGGTAAAACTGGCGCGATGGCGGCGGAAACTGTCCTGTTGTTTGGTGACAAAATGGACCTGCTGCCGCAACTTGAAGCCAGACGAAAACGGGCTGGACACATGCTACCGAAACAACGATTTGTCGCCGCCCAAATCATCGCCATGTTGGAAAATCAATTATGGCTAGAAACCGCAACCCATGCCAATGACATGGCCGCTACCTTGGCAGAAGGTTTGCAAAATAGCGGCATTGCTATTTTGCATCCGGTGGAGGGCAATGAGGTATTTTCCGCATTAAGCCCAGAGCAGATCAGTAAATTTCGTGGCGGCGGTGCCACCTTTTACGCCTGGCCGGATGGCTCGGCACGCTTTGTCACCAGTTGGAACACGACAAAAGCCGAAATAGATGCAGTGCTGGCATTGTTATAAGCCATTGAGTACGAACCAAAACGTATAAACCCTAGTCTGTTTTAGTGTCGCCGTTTTGTTTTACCTTAAGTTCCTTAAACTGTTTCCGGAAAATCACCGGTATAATTGCGCCAATGAACAGCCCGCTTACGCCGCCCATGATATATGGGTTACGGAGCATTTCATTATCAGGAAAGAAAATACCGATCACTAGACCGATACCGACACCACCCACAATTCCAACAATAATCACTTTCGGCAAAATTGAGAGAAAAAGCGACTTCACGACTTTAAACATCGGGTTTTCCTAACTGAACATACGTAATTTCGGTAGCAGCATTGTCCCTAGCATTGTCACGCAACGCCCGATCTTTCCCAATGTTGTACCCAAAAATAATCGCGATAATTGCGAGAAACCAAAAGCTTTTCGCTATTGCATTTAGCTTATCATAAATTTCTTTTGTGTTCATTTTGTTCTTTTGATTCTTATTTGTTTCCAACAACACTTTTGTATCAGAATTTCATCTGTTCTACAAATTGGACATAATCAACAAGAACAAACTAGAAACGTAAACTAAATCACGCTAAGCTAGATAAATGAGCAAACCCCAAGGCATGGCTGACAATGCAACACCGGATTTCGTGCTGGACGGTCCGGCTGCGGATGTGACGTGGACTCCGCACCGGCCGCACCGGCCGAATAAATCCGAAGGCGGCAAGGCATTTGATCTGGTCTCTGATTTTGAACCCAAAGGCGACCAACCAACTGCGATCAAGGAATTGGTGGCTGGGGTAAGGCGTGATGAAATGGATCAGGTGTTATTAGGCGTTACCGGTTCTGGCAAAACGTTTACGATGGCGCAAATCATCAAAGAAACCCAGCGCCCAGCATTGATTTTAGCCCATAACAAAACCTTGGCTGCGCAGTTATATGGTGAATTTAGAACGTTTTTCCCGAACAATGCAGTCGAGTATTTCGTCTCGTATTATGATTATTACCAGCCCGAAGCCTATGTGCCGCGCACCGACACCTATATTGAAAAAGACAGTGCCATCAACGAAACCGTCGATCGGATGCGCCATGCCGCCACCCGCTCCATATTGGAACGCGATGATGTGATCATCGTGGCTTCCGTTTCGTGCATTTACGGCATTGGCTCGGTAGAAACCTATACCTCGATGACCTTTAGCTTAGAGCCGGGCCAAGAGATTGACCAGCGGGACATTATGCGAAAGCTGGTGGATTTACAGTTCAAGCGCAATGATGCGGCATTTACGCGCGGCACGTTTCGGGTGCGCGGCGATGTGTTGGAAATATTTCCGTCTCATTACGAGGACCGCGCTTGGCGGATAGATTTTTTTGGCGATGTCATTGAAAACATCGTCGAGTTTGATCCGTTAACCGGCAAAAAAACGGCGGAACGTGAGCTGATCAAAGTGTATGCCAATTCGCATTATGTCACCCCGCGTCCGACCATCAAACAGGCGATAAAAAGCATCCGCAAAGAAATGCATACCCATGTCAAATGGCTAGAAGACAATAACAAATTACTAGAGGCTCAGCGCCTGAAACAACGTACCGATTTTGATCTGGAGATGATGGAAGCACAGGGGGTTTGTTCGGGGATTGAAAACTATTCGCGCTATCTAACCGGCCGCAAAATCGGGGAACCACCACCGACTTTGTTTGAATACCTACCAGAAAACGCTTTGGTATTTGTCGATGAAAGTCATGTGACCATTCCGCAATTGGGGGCGATGTATAAAGGCGATCACAAACGCAAATCGACCCTGGCCAATTACGGGTTTCGCTTGCCGTCATGCTTGGACAACCGACCTCTAAAGTTCGAAGAATGGGAGGCCATGCGCCCGCAAACCGTCCATGTTTCCGCAACCCCCGGCCCGTGGGAATTAAACCAGACAGGGGGGGTGTTTACCGAACAAATCATTCGCCCAACCGGCTTGATTGACCCGCCGGTGGAAGTACGCCCCGTATCCGCCAATGGGGCCAGTCAGGTCGACGATGTCATCGCCGAGGTCCAAGCCGTGGCCGAGATGGGATATCGATCGTTGATCACCACCTTGACCAAAAAAATGGCCGAGAACTTGACTGAATACATGCACGAACAAGGCATTCGGGTGCGCTATATGCATTCGGACATTGATACCTTGGAACGGATCGAAATTTTGCGCGATTTGCGTCTTGGGGCGTTTGATGTGTTGGTTGGGATTAATTTACTACGCGAAGGGTTGGATATCCCCGAATGTGCGTTTGTCGGTATTTTGGACGCGGACAAAGAAGGCTTTTTGCGCTCGGAAACGGCATTGGTGCAAACCATTGGCCGAGCGGCACGCAATGTCGATGCGCGGGTGATACTATATGCCGATAAAATCACCGGCTCGATGCAACGGGCCATGGCTGAGACCAAGCGCCGCCGCGAACGACAAACAGAATACAACACAGCCCATGGCATCACCCCAACCAGCATCAAGAAACAAATCGGCGATATTTTGGACAGCGTCTATGAAGGCGACCATGTGCGGGTCGGCGTGGTGGACAGCAATACCGGCTATGCCCGCGGGTTGGCCGAAGACGGCGCCCACTTTGTTGGCCAAGACCTTAAATCAGTGATCGCCACCACCGAAAAACAAATGCTGGCCGCTGCCGCCGATCTAGAATTTGAACAAGCCGCTGCCTTACGCGATCAGCTATCAAAACTACGCAACCGCGAGCTGGACCTGCTGTCCCCCGTCGGCACCGTCGCCCACAAAAAGCGCCACTCCCGCGAAGGCCGCGCCGAAGCCAAAGGCGTAAGCTGGAAACATCGACGGGGAAAATAGCCGGGTTGCTGGACCCCGGCTCGGAGGCCGGGGACCGGTATTGCTAGAGACGAAACATATGAACACACGGTCCCCGCACTTAATGCGGGGTCCAGTTATCTACAAAATACAAATATGAATAGGAGAGATAATGAGCGATTCAGATTTTGTTCAGGCGCTAAAGGCTGAAACACCACCGGAGGGATTGTATGTAGATTACAAAGCCCAGAATTATGGTTCCAACAACAAAGGAAAGGGTGAGTTTGTCAAAGATGTCATTGCTTTTGCGAATGCTGAGGGCGGCTCGATCATTATTGGGATAAAAGAAGAAAACCGTATACCCGTCGTGTTTGATGGCTTTGAATGCGCGGATATTGATGATGAAATAAACCTTCTAAATGCTGTTATCCGCGATAGTATTGAACATCGGCTCATGGGTGGGGAATTTCATCAACATCAGATATCAGAAACAAAATTTATCTTGAAACTATCCATCCCAAAATCCCGACTAGGACCGCATCGTGGAACAACCAACGCATCAAAGGGATTTTACGTTCGTGATGGGAATGGCAAACACGAAGCCAATGTATCGGAGATCAGAGCCATGTTTATGCAATCAGGAACATTGTTGGAAAATGCCAAGAACTTCTCCCGAAACCGAATACAGGTGATTTTAGATGGTGATGGCCCGGTCCCTATTGATGACAGTCCATCCTTGATTCTTCATTTTCTACCTATTTCGGAAATGGGCGTGAGCAATCAAATTGAAAAGTTAACGGATCACGAACTTTTGAATTTTGTACCAAGAATAGACCAAGCCAGTTGCGACACACTTCACAATAGTGATGGCTATTTAATGAGCGGGTATTTCAATGAAGATATGCAGGGTCAATATTCGCAGCTTTTTCGAGATGGTGGAGTCGAATTTTTTAATAATGGTCTTTC
>JAESUG010000028.1 GCA_016763185.1 Robiginitomaculum sp.
CTAGCTCTTCACCCAAATAACCTCACAAATTATCGGTCATAACAACCGATGTCAGAGCAAGGATGCTTTTTGGGGCAGATTTTGTCAATCACGGAAAAATGATTAGGCGCCCCATAACAAACATATTTAATTGATTGTGCTTTTTTTGCATCAGTTTCATCCAACAGGCGCTGACAACCAACATCAACCGCAGATGGAACGTACACCGGCTCGCCAAAAATGAAGCGCTCATTTATAGTAGGCCGTTGCGCTTTGTCGGTAACGCCCCAAACAATCTGTGGTTTCCGTCTTGAATTTATGTTCGAGGCAAGGTCATATCTATACCATATGTGCCCACAGCTTTATTGGAACCCTCACTCATGAAAACACAAGCCGCTATTGCTCTGGCTGCCGGGGAAGCGCTGATTATTGATGAAATAGACCTAGATGGTCCCAAAATTGGCGAAGTCTTGATCGAGATGAAGGCCACCGGCATTTGCCATACGGATGCGTTTACCTTGTCGGGCGATGATCCGGAGGGACTCTTCCCCTCTGTATTAGGCCATGAGGGCGCTGGCATTGTCGTGGAGTGTGGGCCCGACGTAACCTCACTGGTGCCCGGCGATCATGTGATCCCGCTTTATACGCCCGAATGCCGCGAATGCGCGTATTGCTTGCACCCTAAAACCAACCTTTGTCAGGCCATTCGCGAAACTCAGGGCCGTGGTTTGATGCCGGACGGGACGACACGCATGTCATATCGCGGCCAGCCTTTGTTTCATTATATGGGCTGTTCGACCTTTGCCAAGCATGCGGTCATGCCCGAAATCGCCTTGGCCAAGGTTCGTAAAGACGCGCCATTTGATAAAATTTGCTATATTGGTTGCGGCGTCACTACGGGTATTGGTGCGGTATTGTTTACGGCCAAGGTTGAACCCGGCTCGACTGTGGTGGTGTTTGGGCTGGGCGGTATTGGTCTGAATGTCATCCAAGGGGCCAAAATGGTCGGTGCCAAGCAAATCATTGGTGTTGATATCAATGAGGGCAAAAGGGCCATTGCCGAACAATTTGGAATGACGGACTTTGTCAACCCAACCAAACTCCAAGGCGATTTGGTTGGGCATTTGGTTGAGATCACCAAAGGCGGCGCGGACTATACGTTCGAGTGTATCGGCAATGTCGATGTGATGCGGGCCGCCTTAGAGTGTTCTCATAAAGGCTGGGGCGAAAGCTATATTATTGGTGTCGCCGGTGCTGGCAAAGAAATAGCCACCCGTCCGTTTCAACTGGTTACGGGGCGCTCGTGGCATGGCGTTGCCTTTGGCGGCGCTAGAGGGCGCACCGATGTTCCAAAAATTGTTGATATGTATATGGAAGGGCGCATCAATATTGACGATCTCATCACCCACAAAATGCCACTTTGCGACATCAACAAGGCGTTTGACCTCATGCATGAAGGCACAAGTATCAGAAGCGTAGTGGAATTTTGATATAAATGCTTAAGGTGACATGATCATTTACATTGGCATAGAAGATCAATTCGACCGGTTTATAAAAACAACACCCCAAGCACCATTAACAACATCAAAGCCCCACTAAGAACAACCAAATAGGTCAGATCCAAAACCATCGTTCGCAAAACCGCGGTGAACCGGTTACAGCCGTATATTTTGCGGTGCAATCGGTAGAGATAATAATTACTCCAAACCAAAAAAATCATACTGGGAATTACCGCAGTCGTGAGCAGACCTAGTGGGATCATTAAGGCCAAAAACAAAAACAAAAATGAATGAAAATGCAAGGCCACAATCATATGGTCATAAATATAGAGCTTGCGCCGCCAAAAAAACGATAAGGCCAGCACCAACCCATATACCGGCGCCAAGACAAACACCAAACGCGGCGCCCAACGGCCCACCGTAGCCATATAACGGTCAGGGTCACGGATTGCCGTTTCCAAATTATCAGCCAAAAACTGACGCGCCTCTAAATTCAGCAGAACGGGTGAAGTTTCATTGTCAGGCAGGTTCACTGATACCTTTGTGCCCGCTCTAGCTTCCGCCTTCAACTTGCCCGTTTCGCCGGGCTCCAGGTTTAGATTTTCTTTGGCGGTGTCCAGGCTAGTTCTGCATGCCGTTGTTACATCCTCCGGAACCAACCACTGGCGCACGGCGCAAATAAACGTGCCACCATTGACGGTGATCCCCCGAGGTTCAGTGGTTGTTTCTTCAGGTGTAACGGGCGCCTCCTCAACTCGCTCGGTGATACTGTTTAGTATATCCTGAACTTGCTTACCGCCAACTCCAGGAATGCTCTCAGCCAATTGTCCCTTTACGCTTTCTAGCTCACGTAAAGCCTGTTCTTTATCCTCGGCATCAATGTTTTGCCCCCCAAACAGCACGCCATCGGTGCCGACCTGCAATCTCCCAGTATGGTCACGCGTCGACAATTCAAACACCAAAAAGAATAAAATCGAAGCCGCCAAAAATAGCTTAAACGGCTGAATATACGGCTTGCGAACACCGCTCAAATAGTCATGAGTTACCTCGCCAGGGCGCAACATAAGCGGTAGCACTGTGTGCCAGATACGGCCATCAAGCCCAAACAAGCCATCAAAAATATCGGAAAATAGCGACCATACTGGACGATGAAACGTATCCGCAACCTGCCCGCAAACATGGCAAAATCGACCATTTAATGGGGTATGACAGCTGGAACATTCGTCCAACTCGGTCGGCGAGCGAAATTCCGATTTGTGATCATTGGTTCGCGCATTGTCCACATCCGGCACCAGCCCGGCAACCACCGCGGCCTCCACCGCGACACCTGTAATTATTTCTTCTTCCATCACATCTCCCCAATTGGGGTTAGTTTAAGAAACCATGCCTATATTCACAAGAGCAAACTCGTTATTCGGCAAAGCACAAATACCGAGAACGGTGCGTATGCACGATATTATCAACCCAACCGGTCACTTTGGGATTAACCAATGCTTTGTTGACCAAATACCACATCGGAATAATCGGCATGTCGTCGAGCATCATTTGTTCAGCACGTTTCATCATGTCGGCGCGCTCCACCATGTCCATCTCCCGATTGACCGCATCCATCAACTGGTCATATACGGGATTGGAATAATTTGCATAATTTTGCGGACCGGCCCGCGTTTCCATCAGATACAAGAAATTGCTGGCATCATTATAATCAGCAATCCAGCCACCATCACCAATGGAAAAATCACCGGCGCGCAAATTGGCGTACAAAATTTGAGTTTCAATTTGGGCAATGGTGACATTGACCCAAGGTGCAATGGCGTTCCAATCGCTTTGCACACCCGGCGCCGCTACTGGATTGTCACCGGTTGAACGGTGCGTGTATTCGAATTGCAATGGATTGTCCGGACCAAAGCCAGCTTCCATCAATAATTCCTTGGCTCTGGCCCGGCGCTCTTCAAACGAAAGTTTTGCCCAATGAACAATCGCGCCTTGCGGGTAGTTTCCAATCCCCGGCGGCACCAAAGAATACGCAGAAATATAGCCAGATTTTATCACGTTTTGGGTGATATGGTCACGGTCCAATGCCATGCTAAGCGCCTCACGCACTCGCCGGTCGTCAAATGGCTTTACGTTGGTATTAAACGAAAAATATGTGGTACCCAAAAATGGGTGCACCCGCACATAACCGGGAAGCTCTTTATGTAAAAATTCCATTTTTCGGCCCGGAAAATCATTGTTTACATCCAGCCGACCTTCGCGCACTTGGCGCTCGGCGGTATTGGCATCCGCGATCGCATAATAGTAAATCTCGTCCAGACAGACATTTTCATTATCATAAAACCCAGGATTCCGCTCGACTTGGACAAAATCATTGGTCCGCCATTGCACCAATTTATAAGGTCCATTGACCTGAATATTTTCCGGCTGGATCCATCTGGCTCCAAATTCCTTTACCACATGGGCTGGCACTGGAAATGTCGTATAATGGGTGAGCAGACCGGGAAAATACGGCGCTGGATATTCTAAATCAATCCGTAAGGTTTTTGGCCCTAAGGCGGTTACACCCAAAGCATCCGGTGTTGCTTCTTCGTTATGAACCAGCGCTGCATTTTTAATCGGGTAGACCAAAGCCGCGTATTGCGACTGGGTGTCCGGGCTTAATAGTCGGCGCAGCGCAAACACGAAATCATGCGCCGTTACCGGCACCCCATCGGACCAAATGGTATCAATCAGCTCGAACTCCCAGGTCAGACCGTCTTCACTGGTTGTCCAGCTTTTGGCCATGCCGGGGATCGGTTCACCCGCCGCATTTTCGGTAAATAACCCGATAAACATATCACCAATAATGTTGTTTTCCCACGTACCGCTCGCCAAGTGTGGGTCCAAGGTCAACGGTTCCGCCGAATTGCCCCGATGTAATATTTTTGCGTCCGGATTATCCGGTGCATCTGGTCCCGAACAAGCAGCCAAGGCCAATATACTAACGGCAGTGATGGTCAAGGATTTGATATTCTTCAACAACATTCTAGCTCTCCCAACGCAATGATACGCGCAATTCAATCTGAAACTGATTTATTGTAGACTATTTTTCATCGACATAACCAGAAGAATGCGTAAAGTCCAGAACTCTGGATGAATTTCGAGTAAATTGGGGTTAGGTATGCGGTTCTATCTTACGTTAATGGCTCGTCGGGATTCCTAACTAACGGTCCTTCGGGGTTTCTAACTAGCGATCCTTCGGATCTTCTTCCTAGCGATCCTTCGGATCTATGGCATCACGCAATCCGTCACCAATAAAGTTAAAGCAAAACAACGTCGCCATCATCGTGATCCCCGGCACCAACAACGTCCATGGCAATTGCTCCATGTCCTTGGCCCCATCATTGATCAATTTGCCCAAGGATGTCAGCGGTTCTTGCACGCCCAAGCCAATAAAACTCAAAAAGCTTTCGGCCAAAATCACCGCTGGAATGGTTAAAGTCACATAAACCACAACTGGCCCCAAAACATTTGGCACAATATGCCGGCGAACAATGGTAAATGGAGCCACCCCGGCCGCCTCAGCCGCTTCGATAAATTCCCGTGATTTTAGGGTGATGGTTTGCCCCCGGACAATCCGCGCCATGGTCAGCCACTCGACCGCGCCAATGGCCACAAAGATCAGAATAATATTCAATGCCGGTTTGCCCGCAGTGGCATCGCGAAAAATAACCATCAAAATGATCACAAAGAAAATAAACGGCATTGCGTATAACACATCAACAATGCGCATCATCACTTCATCCAAGCGCCCGCCAATATAGCCCGCCGTCGCCCCCCATAACACACCGATGATCAGCGAGACACTGGTTGCCACCATGCCGACCGCCAACGAAACTCGCAGCCCCATCAACAATCGCACAAACAAATCGCGCCCTTGGGTGTCGGTGCCTAATATGTGCCAATTTTCCCATGTCGGCGCCAAGGCCACTCGGTCTTTGTACACCGTGTCATAGTCATGCATCCATATCCACGGGCCAAAAATCGCCAGAAACGTGATAATTCCCAACAAAACCATCGAAGTGACTGCAGCCTTATTGCGAAACAATCGCGCCCGCGCATCTTGCCAAAGCGAACGGCCTTGCAGGGTTGTCGCCTTTTTTAGGCGTTCCTCAAGCGGCGCATTGTTACCAAACATCGCACTCATTATTGGTATCTCACTTTAGGATCAAGAAAGCCATAGACCAGATCAGCCAACAAATTAAACATGATAATCAATGCCGCATATAAAATAACCACGCCCATCACCACAGTGTAATCTCGTTGCAAGGCGCCAATGACAAATTGACGGCCAATCCCCGGTAATGCAAAAATCTGCTCAACCACCAAAGTCCCGGTCAGCAACGCCGCCGTTGCCGGACCCGCATAACTAACCAATGGCAAAACCGCGGCACGCATGGCATGGCGAAACAACACGGTTCGCTCGGACAAGCCTTTGGCATGGGCGGTTCGGATGAAGTTCGAGCGCAATACCTCGATCATGCTGGCGCGGGTCAACCTTGAAATAATGGCGATTTGTGGCAAAGCCAACGTCACCACTGGCAATAACAAATGAGTGAAGGTCATATGCCCTCGGTCCAGCCCGCCGGTGGGTAGCCAATGTAAATAGACACCAAAGACCAGGGCCAAAACTGGCCCCGTCACAAAGGGCGGGATACTGATCCCCGTGGTTGAAAACCCCATGACCGCATAGTCCGCGCCGGTATTTTGCCGAATGGCCGCAAACGAGCCTAAAAACCCACCCAATACCAGCGACAATAACATCGCCGAACCGCCAATAGTTGCGCTTATTGGCAATCCTTCGCGAATCAGATCCGCCACCGATTTGTCTTTGTATTTCATTGATGGACCAAGATCTCCGCGCGCCAAATCCTTTAAATAATAACCATATTGCACATAAATAGGTCTATCGAGATGATAGGCGGCCTCAATACGCTCTTTAATTTTTGGTGGCATCGGGCGTTCAATATCAAACGGACTACCCGGTGCGGCGCGCATCATAAAAAATGCCAATGTTATAATAACAAAAAGCGTTGGAATAGCGATGAGAAGCCGACGTAAAAAATACCCAAACATGCTTATTTTTGTGCCCATATCACCAAAGATGCCGGACAGTTTCACGACACCCTCCACAAGTCAACGAGCGAAAATCAGTCAAATGGGACCCCATCACAAAATGAGCTTAAGCGAACAAACTATTGTGAAGCCTCTTGCGATGCGCTGATAAACCGAACAAGACAATAAACTGACATCCCATCCATAAGTTTTGGTTTTCAAAATGATCGTATCTTTAATTTCACCTCTCGTTCGCGCCTTCGCGCCGTTGGCCATCCTCGCCGTACTCTTTGGGGTGGCTTTTGCTGATGAAAACCCTGTCGAACCCTATGATCAAGCCAGTGCCGTCGCCGCCGGACTGCGCCCCGTCACCGCTAATTTTGCCGTGGCACCCCAGATCGATATTGCGGACTTATCACGCATTGCGGAGGCTGGCTTTACCCGCATTATCAATCATCGACCGGATGGTGAAGGGGTTACCCAACCCCTGTCGGCGGACTTTGCTAAAGAAGCAAATCGCCTTGGCTTAAAGTTTGTTAATCTTCCGTTTCGTCCAGGCCACATCACCCCAGAAGTATTTGACGGCCTGACCAGCGAATGGGCGGCATCGAATGAGCCAACTCTCGCCTATTGTCGTTCGGGCACCCGCGCCATCACACTGTGGGCTCGCAGCGAAGTTAGCGCTGGGCATATAACGCCAGCACAAGCCATTGCCGCAGCAGATAGCGCCGGGTATAATCTGCAAAGCCAACGAAGCGTGTTGGAACAATTGGCCAAAGTAAAAAACTAGATGTCAGTGCAATACCACCAAACGCGGCTGCTGACAGCTACGGGTTGCCGTCACGGGAAGGCCGAGCACCCCCGCAGCATCCGTTTGCAGCAAATGATTCTGACAATGTCCGGTATTGCTTCCTTCTACGCGAACCTGCAATTGCCGCGATGGCGCGCTCATCACATAAGCCATGCCCGGATCAGCCAGCAACAAAACGGGGGTATGCTCCAGCACAATCACCGCGGGTTGGCTATAGCTAGCCGCCGCAATCCGGATCGGTTGGTTGGTCATATTTTGAGGCGCATTTTGAGGCGCGTGTCGCACCAGTGCTTGACCCAAATTACCAGCCATGATCAACACCAGACAGGCGGTAGCGGTTTGCAGGTATTGCATGCTGTGGGACCAAAATTGGCTCATATCGGGACGCTTTTGCTGTGGTTTTACCGATCCATCGCAAAGTTCACGCCGTTTTTATTGCCCTTCACGCATAAACTGGTAGACTTGCGCGCAAACATAAATGGTCAAAGATGAGCTCGATTTTGCGTAATTTTAGTTGGATCCGTGAGCTAAAGCTTGAAAAAGGCGGCGTGCGTGCCCGAAAAACCGGGCAACTAATGGCTTGGGAATGGGGGAATGTTCTAGCCACCGGACGGGGGTTCATTTCACATTTAATGGTTCAGGCGTTACGGATTGGTAGCCAGCTTACCCCAGGGCGTTCCTATCGCATTGCCTTTACACCAACACGCCCTGCACCTTGGTATTTGATCTGGACCGTACTTCACGCGGCAAAAGGGCAGATCACCAAAGACCTTACCCAAGCTGATGCCGTGTTTTTCTTTGATGACAGCACAATTTCTAAGCATGAGCTTCCAAAAAACTATCGGCCAACGCCCAACCAAATGTCCATCAATGCCAACTGCACCGATATTTCCAAAGCAAAAGTTCAACAGGTTTTTGCCCAAGTTTTTGGCTATGCATTGGCGATTGATCCAACCCGTTGGCAGGGGCTAGCGGTTGAAAAATCTGATGAAAATGGCACCCATGATGGGCGCGAGGTGCTCTGTCCGTGCCAACCGGTGCCGGGCAAGGTCTATGAACGCTTATTGGTCAACTCCGATAATGGTGCAACGGTTTTAGATTATCGCTCACCCACTATTCATGGTGAAATTCCACTGGTGTTCATCAAAGAGCGGCCGATCAACCAGCGCTTTGCCAATTTCAATACCAAAGTGCGCCTCGTCACGCCACAAAGTTTGTTTTCACCAGAAGAATTACAAAGCCTATCGCGCTTTACCAAAGAAATGGGACTGGATTATGGCGGCTTAGATGTGTTACGAGACCGCGAAGATGGACGGATTTACGTGGTTGATGTCAATAAAACCGATATGGGACCGCCTACTTCATTAGCTTTCATCGATCAATTTCGTGCGGTACGTATTCTAGCCAAAGCGTTTCGCAATTATGTTATTCTAGGCACGAAGGTTCATTAATTATGGTCACACCCATCCCGTATATTCGTGAATTTGAGTTTAGCTATGGGGTTGCAACGCCCATATCACCTAATGTTCGGCGGTTGGTCGCCAATAACCCCGGCAGGTTTTCTGGCTGGGGAACCAATGTCTATATCATCGGCACAGACGAGCTGATTGTTGTTGACCCCGGTCCAAATACGGATCGTCATTTTGAAGTGCTGACCCAAGCCATTGGCACGGCAAAAGTCATGGCCGTGTTTGTGACCCATCATCATTTGGATCACTCGCCAATGGCCCCGCGTTTGGCAGCGCATTTCGATTGCCAAACCCACGGCTTTGGCCCACCCAACACCATGCTGGATGGTGGTGGTGTGCGCCTAGAGGCTGGTGACGATGTAGGATTTTCCCCCCAAGTGCGCGTAAAAGACGGACAAATTTTTACTGGAAATGGTTGGGAACTGCATTGCGTCCACACCCCCGGCCACACCTCGAACCATATGTGTTATGCGGTGCAACCGGACAATGGCTTAATTTGTGGGGATCATGTGATGGCGTGGTCAACCTCGGTGGTTAGCCCCCCCGATGGTAGCATGAGTGATTATTTGCACTCGCTGACAAAAGTTCAAAACATGAATTTTGCTCATTTATGGCCCGGCCACGGCTCGGCTATTGATGACCCACACCCATTTTTAAGCGCCTATCTTGAGCACCGTGCCGAACGGGACCGACAGATATTGCTGCAATTAAGGGGTGGTATAGGTCAAATTAAATCCATGGTTCCTGATATGTATGCCCAAGTTGACAAGCGTCTGCACCCGGCGGCATGTCATTCCGTATTGTCTCATTTAATTCGAATGATTGAAACCGGCCAAGTTACGTGCCATGGAACTCCCGGAATTAATAGTGAATATAGGTTGATCTAAAATATACTCCATCAACCCAAAAAGTGGGTACCGGTTTTTGGGTAAGTTGATGGATAGCAAAGAAAACTATACGTAAGCTGTCATAATTTTAGGTATAACTTCGCCGTCAATGTAAGGACCAACCGATCATGGGTCAGATGCCACCAGTTCAAGCAACCAACACCATCGCAACCCTTGAGCGCGATTGGTTGCCGGTTTTGGCAAAATATTGGGAACCGAATACCAAACGCAGTATGATCGAGCTGTTAATCACCGGTCTGCCCTTTGTTGGGCTTTGGGCGCTGGCCGTATGGTCGCTTTCCATTAGCTATTGGCTGACCCTTGCCATCAGCATCCCGGCCGGCGGGTTTTTGGTTCGATTGTTTCTCATTCAACACGATTGCGGACATGGAGCCTTTTTCCGCAAGCGGGTTTTGAATGACTGGGTCGGGCGCACATTAGGGGTGCTTTCGCTTACCCCATATTATGTCTGGCGGCGCAGCCATGCGTTACATCATGCCAATTCTGGTAATCTCGATCATCGCGGCATGGGTGATATCGAAACATTGACGGTTACAGAATACCAAGCCTTGTCAACCATTGGGCAGTTTGGCTATCGCGTATACCGCCATCCTTTGGTGTTGTTTGCGTTCGGTCCCTTTTATAATTTTTGGTTGCGCCAGCGTTTACCCCTTGGCTTTATGCAAGCCGGGTGGCGCTATTGGCTAAGCGCCATAGGAACTAATTTTACCATCGCCTTGGTGGCCGGCCTGTTGATTTACTTCATTGGCGTAAAATCATTTTTTCTGGTTCATCTTCCCATTACCATGGTCGCAACCTCGGCCGGAGTTTGGCTGTTTTATGTACAACACCAATTTGAAGACACGTTTTGGCGTAACAACCCAAACTGGAAATTACAAGATGCGGCTTTGCTAGGCAGCTCATACTATGATCTGCCTCCGGTGTTACGCTGGTTTACTGCCAATATTGGCATTCATCACGTGCATCACCTAAACGCACGCATTCCATTTTATCGCTTGCCACAAGTCTTACGCGACTTCCCCGAATTAACCAATATCCGGCGTCTGACATTAGGAACCAGCCTGCACAGCATACGCCTCGCGCTTTGGGATGAAACCAAAGGCAAAATGGTGTCATTTGCTGAACTATAGTTTGCGAACAACCCCGTCGGTTTTGTAGAGTTACGTAGAATTAAGGTGCAAATAGTTACATATGGCTTAGGCAGTTATCAAGACAGTAGAATTTTCATTAGGTATCCAAAATTATATGAAAAAAATTATTGGACTTTTGCTGGGCGCGGGCCTGCTCATCTTGGCCATTTGGTTTTTCGGGTTTCGCGGATCGGCAACCAATGGCAGCGCCGGCTTTCAAATTGAAACCGCCGTGGTCGAGCGTGGTGATGTGGCCCGCTTGGTTTCAGCCGCCGGGTCGGTACGAGCCCTAACCACCGTTGAAGTTGGTTCGCAAGTTTCCGGTCAAATTCTCGAACTAAATGCCGATTTCAACAGCGAGGTTACTGCCGGACAAATCGTTGCCCGTATTGATGCGCAAACCTTCTTATCGCGCGTGGCATCCGCCGAAGCAGAAGTTACCAGCGCCCGCGCCAATATCGAAGTACAACGCGCCCAAATCGCCAGAGCCGAAGCCAATTTGGAGAATTTTGAAAAAAACCATGTGCGCCAACAAGCACTATATGCCGAAGACGCGGTGGCGCTATCCGTGCTGGAAGACACCGAGCGGCAATTGGCGGTGGCGCGTTCTGACCTAGCGGTTGCCAAGGCGCAATACCGCACCGGCCAGGCCGCCTTAACCCAACGGCTGGCTTCGTTACAAACTCAAAATGTAGATTTGGAAAGAACCATTATCCGCTCCCCCATTACCGGTGTGGTCATTGAGCGCAATGTTGATGTCGGCCAGACGGTTGCCGCATCCTTATCGGCACCGGTGTTGTTTCGAATCGCCCAAGACTTAAGCGATATCCGCATTGATGTCGCCGTGGTTGAAAGTGATATCGGCGGCATTGATGCCGGCGATCCGGTGACGTTCAAAGTTGACGCCTATCCGGAGGATGATTTTACCGGCACCGTCGAACAAGTTCGTCTGGCCGCCCAAGAAATTCAAAACGTAGTGACCTATACGGTCGTGGTCGCAGCAGAAAATTTGAACGCAAAATTACTCCCTGGCATGACCGCAAATGTAGAAATCACCACGGAAAAGCGCAAAGACGTACTTCGCATTGCCGAAGCCGTTTCGCGATTTCGTCCGCCAATTGACGGCCCAGAAGTGGTCACACCGGATACTGGCGAAAACCGTACACGTGGTGGGGCTGGTGGCCTAGTTGCGCAAAGCTTACGCGGCTTGGATGTAACGCCTGAACGTACCGCCGAAATTGGGCAAGAAATCACCCGTGAAATGCAAACAGCTCGCAAAAACTTTGGTGAAATCAATCAGTTTAACCGATCCAGATTTCGCCAAGTCATGACGGCACGTATCGACCGCGTGTTGAAAAAAACGCTCACCAAAGAAGAATACAAGACCCTACAAGCCTCTCGAAACGCCCGCGCTGCGACCCGCCGTATTCAGCTCTATCAAGAAAACGAAGACGGCACATTGCGCCTAAGCAATGTGGTCGTTGGTTTATCAGATGGCAGCTTTCTGGAAGTGATCGATGGGGCCGAAGAAGGCGATGTATTTGTTATGCGCTTGCGTAAAGCCAAAACGGGCAACTAAGCATGAAACAGGCACCTATCTCATCTGATGCGATTATCCGCTGTGATTCTGTGTCCAAAACTTATATTATGGGCGAGCAAAAAGTTCATGCCCTACGCGATGTTTCGGTTGCATTTGCCGCCGGTGAAATGACCGCGATTATGGGACCGTCCGGCTCTGGAAAATCGACATTGATGAACTTAATCGGAGCGCTAGATGTACCAACATCCGGTGATTTATATATCCAAGGCCGTAACCTTGCCAAGTTAGATGTGGATGAATTGGCTGATTTACGCAATGAAACCATTGGCTTTGTCTTTCAGCAATTTAACTTACTTGGTCGGGCTACCGCATTGACCAATGTCAAATTGCCCTTGCGCTATTCTCGTAAATTGGACGAGGACATTGACGCACGTGCTGTTGAGTGCTTGCAATTGGTCGGGCTTGGCGATCGGATGGGTCACCGTCCCATGCAACTTTCTGGCGGGCAACAACAACGGGTCGCCATTGCTCGCGCGTTAGCCGGAAGGCCGTCAATTATTCTGGCGGACGAACCAACTGGCGCATTAGATACGCAAACTTCTGGCGAAATTATGGATTTACTGGTTAATCTTGGCCAACAAGGAATCACGGTTATTCTGGTCACGCACGAAGCCGAGGTCGCCGCCTATGCCCAACGCCAAATTCATTTTCGCGATGGGGTTATTGAACGCGAGATAAGGACAGAACCATGAAATTTGGTGTAGCTATTTCATCGGCTCTCGAAGCTTTGATCGCCAATCCATTACGTAGTTTTTTGACCATGCTTGGCATTATGATCGGGGTTGCCTCGGTCATGGCAATGATGGCCATCAGCGAAGGCGCGGCCCGGCAAGTTGACGAGCAAATATCAGCATTAGGGGCATCAAACTTGACCTTGCGCCCCGGGGCTTCACGGCGCGGCGGTCGCTCATCCGGTGCCAATTCAGCGCCACCATTTACCGACAAAACTGTACAGGCTTTACGACAAGAACCGTATATTACCGCGGTTTCTGCGCGAAATAATGGTGGGGTCACGGTGATCTCTGGTAACGATAATTGGTCGACACAATTGTTCGGCACCAACACTGATTATTTCGTCACCCAAGCCTGGAAACTAACTTCTGGTGAATTTTTTAGCGAGCGCAACCTATCCCAAGGTGCCGCCGTCGCCGTCATTGGTGCCACCATTGCCGATACCTTATTTGACGGCACCAACCCGCTTGGCCAAAACATCCGCGCCAATAACGTCCCGCTTCGGATTATTGGTGTCCTAGAGAAAAAAGGACAATCGGGCTTTGGCGGCGATCGCGATGATGTGGTGATTGTCCCCATTACCACCGCCCGCAATCGGATATTGGGCGCCCATCGGACAACGCCAAAACATGTAAACTCCATCGAAGTTGGTGTCGCCGACGGCTATGATATGGCCGATGCACAAACCCGGCTCGAAAACAGGTTACGCGAAATTCGCAAAATCAAGCCGACAGGAACCGACAATTTTCGCGTGTTTAATGTGGCTGACTTCGTTCGAGCTCGATCCAGCACCCAAGCAACAATGGGGTTATTGCTCGCCTTTACCGCCGCTGTTTCGCTGATCGTTGGCGGGGTTGGGGTGATGAACATCATGTTGGTATCGGTGACCGAGCGCACCAAGGAAATTGGCTTGCGAATGGCCATTGGCGCCCGAAAATCTGATATTCTGGGACAGTTTTTGGCCGAAGCCATTGCGCTTTGTTTTATTGGCGGATTGATCGGCTCCGGCCTGGGCGTCGGTGCCGCGGAATTGGCGGCACGAATGGGGGGCTTTCCAGTTTCCATTTCGCCGTTCATTGCTGCAACTGCGTTAAGCGCCTCCGTGCTGATCGGGTTGTTTTTTGGGTACTTTCCAGCACGAAGGGCGGCCAACTTAAATCCGATTGAGGCCTTGCGGTATGAATAAATTGGCCAAAACCATCTGCCTGTTGGCTGCCCTATCCTTGGCTGTAGGTTGCGCCAGCCTAAGTGAAAACTCAACTCGCTCGATAGATACCGAGCTCAGCGCCCAGATCGCCAAAACCGCCCCATATAAACATTGGGTAACAGACCATATAGCCGACGCCGCCATTGCTGATGACTGGGCATTGGTCTTACATGACGAAACCATATTGGGGTTCATTACTGAAGCCTTGGCCAATAATCCGTCCCTTGCTGCCAGCGCCGAACAGGTCGCGCGCTCGCAGGCGATTTTGCAACAATCACGTTCTTCATTATTTCCGAGCCTTTCAGCCAGTGGTTCAGCCACGGGAACCGAGCCATTTGAAAACGGTAGTTTTTCGAAACGGTACAGCGCCGGGCTTAGCGCCAGTTGGGAGGTTGATCTATGGGGCCGAATTCGTAATGGGGTTCATTCCGCCGAGTTTGACCTTGCCGCCTCGCAAGCTTTTTACCGCAATGCAAGAGAAGCCCTCATTGCACAAGTCGCGCGCACCTATGTATTGGCTATTGAGGCCACGCAACAGCACGAGCTAAACCTCGAAACTCTCACTGCCCTTGAGACGATTTTACACATTGTCAAAACCCGCCACGACCTAGGCGCGGCCTCACGGCGCGAACGCGTATTGGCCATATCCGATGTCGCCAGCGCCCGCGATAGCTTGGAACAAGCTTCGGCCAATATACGAACTAGCCTACGAGCGTTCGAAGTATTACTGGGTCGATATCCATCCGCCAACGTACAAATACCAACCACCTTCCCCGATATTTCACAGGTGGTAGCCGTAGGTCAACCTGCAGATATTTTACGGCGGCGGCCCGATATTCAATTGGATGAATACAATGTGCAGGTGGCGTTTGCTAATATTGATACCCAAAAAGCCGCACGCTGGCCGAGCTTGTCATTAAGCGCTGATATATCTGGCTCCAGCTTGGAACTTGGCGATATACTTGACCCGGCCTCCCTTGCCTATTCGGTTGGGCTACGTCTGGCTGACACCTTGTTTGATGGCGGGCTAACCAAAGGCAGAATTGAGGTTGCCAAATCAAATGGTCGCCAAGCTTTGGCCAATTATGGCCAAACCGTCCTTGATGCTTTTGCCGAAATAGAAAGCCAGATCGACCTGGCCGCCGTTTTAGGTCGCAGACACACCTATGTCGCCCAATCCGCTGCCGCCGCCCGCGAAACCCTAAAACTAGCTGAAATTCAATACAAAGAAGGCGCGATCGACCTGCTAGACGTTCTAACCTTCCGCCAACGCAGCTTCCAAACCGACAGTACATTATTGTCGATAAAACGCCAACAATTAGAAGCCAGCATCACACTATACCTCGCCCTAGGTGGCACCGGCATTTAGGCAACAACCACATCTACAAAAATTTGAAAAGTTTGAAAAGAAAGAGGTATCCCCGACGAAGCTCGCGCCCCGCCGGGTAAACCTTCAATTGGAAAATCCAACTTACCGTGGATTCCCAACCGATTTCCCAAGATCACCATAACAGATTCGCTAAACATTGCAAGTTGTGGTTAACTATATAGCAAACGGGAGGGTTGAATGAATATTGGCAAAAAATTTGGGAAGCTAAATACAATATTTGAGGTGAATGACAATATCGTGTTGGGGTTGGATATTGGTATTGCGTCATGTGGATGGGCTTGGCTCGATACGACCGCCAAAAAAATTATTGCGGCGGGTACTTTTGGCTTTGAAACACCTGAGGTGGCCAAGACCCGTGAAAGCAAAGCAGCAGTGCGGCGGGTATTTCGGGGTCAACGACGACGATTGCGGCGGCGGCGGAACCGGATGCGTGATATTCGGCAATTGTTACACAAAAATGGCCTGCTAAGTACAGCCACGCCGCCGATAGAAGGGCAACCCAAACCGGCCATCAACCCATGGCAGATGCGGGCCAAGGGGTTGCAGAAAAAACTGGATGGCGATGAGTTTGCCAGTGCTTTAATCCATATTGCCAAGCACCGGGGGTATCGCTCTAATTCCAAGTCGGAGGGCGCACAAGACGCGCCGTCCGAGGACAGGAAGGCATTAAGTGGCCTCGCCGCAATATTGGAAAAATCGGCCCGCTATGAAACTGTCGGCGAGATGTTCGCATTGGACGAAGAATTTGCCAGCAAAAAACGTAACCGTGCTGGTGAATATACTCACACCGTATTTCGACATTTGCATGAAACTGAAATTGGTATTTTATTTGAAAAACAACGACGCTTTGGCAGTAAATTTACCGATGTGACACTTGAGCAGGAATTTGCGACGCTGGCCTTTGACCAATTAGCTTTGGGTGGGTCCGAAGACATGTTGGGGCGCTGTCCGTTTGAACCAAAGGAGTTTCGAGCCAGCTCATTGGCATTTTCGTTTGAGCGCTTTCGGTTTTTGTCCAAATTGGTTCATAGTCGAATATCCGATGACAGCCGGTCAGGGCGCACATTAACCCGCGAAGAACTGGCCAAAGCGATGAACGGCTTTGGCAAAGGGGCCAAAGCTATATCCTGGTCACGGTTGGTTAAACAAATTGGTTTGCCAACCGGCACCGGCTTTGTTGGTGTTGGCGACAAAGGTATGAAAAATGACGTTGCGCGTAATTCAAAGGGATGCGCCTTTGGTTCAAATACCTTGTGCAACGTGTTAGGCGAAGCCGCTTGGAATAGCTTGGTAAAAACGCCTGAAGTATTGGATGGAATTGCCCATATACTAACCTTTCAAGAAGACGTGGATCATATCAGCGCTAAGTTGGGCCAATTAGAGTTATCGCCCAGTATTTTGGATACACTGATGGCAGCCGTAAAACAGGGCAAATTTGCCAAGTTTGCCAAAGCGGGTCATATTTCAACCAAAGCAGCTCGCAATATCCTGCCCGGCCTGTTGGCGGGCAAGGTGTATTCCGAAGCGTGTGAGTTCGCCGGATATGACCACACCACGGAAAACCCGGCCAAGCTAGAAACCATGACCAACCCGGTAGCAAAACGTGCCGTACTTGAAACCTTAAAGCAGGTGAACGCTCTGGTTCGGCATTTTGGCCAGCGCCCTGGTGCCGTTCATGTGGAGCTGGGCCGAGATATGGGTAAAGGCCCCAAAGAGCGCGGGCAGATCAAGGCTGGTATGGACCGGCGCACCGCAGAAAAATCAGTGGCAAAGGCGGCGTTCTGTCAATTGGTCGGCAAAGACGATTGCAGTTTTGATGAATTACAACGCTATGAGTTGTGGAAAGAGCAAATGCACGAATGCATGTTTTGCTATCCGCGCCGCAATATTGAACCCATGGCCTTGCGTCACGGCCAACATGTGGTTGAAATTGAACATATCTTACCCATAGGCCGTAGTCAGGATAATTCGTGGAATAATAAGGTATTGGCCTGTGCCACATGTAATCGCAATAAAGGTGCCAAAACACCGTTTGAATGGTTTGGCGATGACCATGCGCGGTGGGATGAATTTAACTTTCGGGTGAAATCCTTGTTCGGCGACGGCAAGATTAAAGGCTTTAAGGTACGCAATCTTACCATGCGCGATTTTGACGAGCGCGCAGGCGGGTTTATTGAACGTAATTTGAATGATTTGCGCTATGCGTCAAAAGTAATATTGGGCGAATTACACCATTTATATCACCCATCTGAAACCGAAGGTAGAAAGCGGTTATTTGCCCGCCCCGGTACCGTTACCGGCATTTTGCGCCGGTTGTGGGGGCTACAATCCACCAAATACATCAAAACCGGTGAC
>JAESUG010000029.1 GCA_016763185.1 Robiginitomaculum sp.
AAATTCCGGTGAAATTTTTGATCTCGCCGGAGCGGGCTTTGGCGTATAAGCCTTTGACGTCTCTGGCCTCGCAAACGGCCAAGGGGGTATCGACAAATATCTCATAAAACGCCCAGTCTTTGGTAATTTCACGGGCCATTTCTCGCTCTCTGGCAAAGGGTGAAATGAACGATACCAGCACAATCAAACCGGCATCAGCCATCAATCTAGCGACCTCGGCAATGCGCCTGATATTCTCTACTCGGTCGGCTTCGGTGAAGCCCAAATCCTTGTTCAAGCCGTGGCGGATATTATCGCCATCCAGTAAATAGGTGTGTTTGCCCGTTGCCGCCAGCTCCGCCTCAACCGCATTGGCGATGCTGGATTTTCCGGACCCTGACAAACCGGTAAACCATAGAATTTTTGGCGTTTGGCCTTTTAAGGCGGCGCGGCTTTGGCGGGTTACATCAAATTTTTGCCATACCAGATTTTGCGATCTGTACAGTGAAAAATCAATCATGCCAGCGCCAATCGTTGCGTTGGTTTGCCGGTCAATGAGGATGAAGCTTCCGGTTTTTCGATTTTCCGCATACGGGTCAAAGGCAATCGGTCGGCTTAGAAACAAATTACAAATACCGACATCATTTAGCGCCAATACATGCGCGGCTTCATGGGTTAAGTCATTGATATTTATTTTATATTTTAAGTCCGTAATGCTAACTTCAACGCTGTGATTTCCGGTTCTAAGCAGATAATTTCGGCCAGGAAACATCGGTTGCTCGCTCATCCACACGATATGGGCCTGCAACTGGTCTGACACCAATGCAGGCTTGGTGCTTTTGCAGATCATGTCGCCGCGCGATACGTCAATGTCGCTGGTTAGGGTTAATGTAACCGCTTGATCCCTCCCGGCGCGCTCCAGTTCTTTGTCCATTGTAACGATCTTGGCCACATGGGAGGTTTTGCCCGATGGTAGCACCATTACCTCGTCACCGGGCCGGATATCGCCGCTGGCCACGGTTCCGCAATAGCCGCGAAATTTCTGATCGGGTCGGTTTACCCATTGTACCGGAAACCGAAACGGTTGCGGGTCTGTGCTTACTGCTACCTGCACCGTTTCGAGGTGTTGCAACAGGTTTGGACCCCGGTACCAACTCATGCGCGTTGATGATTGCGTTACATTGTCACCATCAGTTGCGCAAACTGGAATACAGGCAATTTCGGTAAATCCCAAATCCCTTGCGAAGGCCCGAAACTCCTGTTCAATTTGGTTGAATTGCGGTTGCGAGAAATCCACAAGGTCCATTTTATTGACTGCGACCACAACCGAACGCACCCCCAACAACGAAGTAATTATACTGTGGCGACGGGTTTGCTGCTTCATGCCTTGTTGCGCGTCGATCAATATCACCGCCAGTTCCGCCGTGGAAGCGCCGGTGACCATATTGCGGGTGTATTGTTCATGGCCCGGCGTATCGGCGACAATGAATTTTCGTTGGTCGGTTGAAAAATAGCGATAGGCGACGTCGATGGTGATGCCCTGTTCACGCTCGGCGGCCAAACCATCCACCAGCAAAGCCAAATCCAGTGCGCCGCCTTGGGTGCCACCCGTGATGCTGTCCTTGGCAACCCGCGCCAACTCATCATCAAACAGCGAGTTTGCGTCATACAAGATACGACCCAACAAAGTCGATTTGCCATCATCGACGCTACCGCAAGTGATCAATCGTAACAAATCCTTGTTGTGCTGGCTTTGCACAAAATCATGATAGGCGGCGCCTTGGATATCCGTGGATTGGTTCATGTTAGAAATACCCTTCTTGCTTTTTTTGTTCCATGGAGGCCGAGGCATCATTGTCGATGACCCGGCCACTGCGTTCGGAAGTCTTGCTGTGCAACATCTCCATAATGACCTCTGGCACCGAGACTGCGGTACTGGGCACGGCACCGGTCAACGGGTAACAACCCAACGTGCGAAACCGTACCGATTTTTGTTGTAAAACTTCATCTGGCTGTAGGACGAAACGTTCGTCATCCACCATAATCCATGCGCCATCACGAAACACCATCGGACGTTTGGCCGCGAAATACAGCCCCGGTAGTTCAATCTGCTCACGGTCAATATACTGCCAGATATCCAATTCCGTCCAGTTTGAAAGCGGAAACACCCGCATGCTTTCGCCGTTGGCAACTCTGGTATTATAGATATTCCATAGTTCAGGCCGTTGTTGTTTTGGGTCCCACTGATGACGCTTCGAGCGAAACGAAAACACTCGTTCTTTGGCTCTCGATTTTTCCTCGTCACGGCGAGCGCCACCAATGGCGGCATCAAATTTATGATGCTCTAGGGCTTGTTTTAGAGCTTGGGTTTTCATGATGTCGGTGTGAACCGTTGAGCCATGTGAAAATGGACCTATGCCGTCGCGCACGCCATCCAAATTGGTGTGGACAATCAGTTTTAAGCCATGTTTTTTGGCTATTTTATTGCGAAACGCAATCATTTCCTTGAATTTCCAACCGGTATCCACATGTAAAAATGGAAAAGGTGGCGGCGCTGGGAAAAATGCTTTTCGCGCGAGATGCAACAATACCGAGCTGTCTTTTCCAATGCTATACATCAGCACCGGATGGTCACACATGGCTACCACTTCACGTAAGATATGAATGCTTTCGGCCTCCAAGCGTTGAAGATGAGTTAGGCCCGTTGCGCCGGCACTGGTTCGTTGCAGACCAACCTTGGTTTCCAGTGCTTGTAATTGATCGACAGCCCGCTCCAAGGTTTTTAAGGTGCACTGACCGCCCGCTTGTAGTCTGGCCAAGCCTTTGCCGTCGTTCAGGAGCTTTCGCGATATGGTTGAAAGCGATTGCCCGCTGTCGGCGGCCAGCGCAGTGGCTCGTTGCAATAGTTCAGCAATGGAGTTTGTCATATCGTGGGACCAATTGAAGTTTTCTGGAATATTAAGCAATATATATCGGTATTTTAGTATTTTTCAAGGATAATCGTGGGATAATTCCCATATTTAATTAAACTCAACAAAATAAAGAGGTCTAGACGTGCGCAAGACAACCTGCCATATCACGCGGGCGTTGGTAAAAGATGCAGGCTTTAGCATTTGGTAAATGACGGGGATTTCATGCGAGGTATTATTTTAGCAGGTGGCGCCGGAACGAGGCTGCATCCGATGACGTTGGTCATGTCCAAGCAATTGCTGCCGGTATATGACAAGCCGATGATTTATTATCCATTGAGCACCTTATTGTTGGCTGGGATCAAAGATATTTTAATCATCTCAACCCCGCAGGATTTACCAAATTATCAGCGATTATTAGGCACCGGTGAAAATTGGGGCATCACCCTTTCTTATTTGGAACAACCAACACCGGGTGGTTTGGCGCAGGCCTATACCCTTGGCGCTGATTTTGTTGGCAACCAACCATCGGCTTTGATTTTGGGTGACAATATTTTTCATGGCCACGGCCTGCAAGGTACATTGGCCAGCGCCGCAGCAAAAACCAGCGGGGCCAGCGTTTTTGCCTATAAAGTCCGCGACCCTGAGCGCTATGGCGTGGTTAGCTTTGACGCGCAGGGCCGGGCAAACTCTATTGAGGAAAAGCCCGCAAACCCACGTTCAAGCTGGGCGGTAACGGGCCTTTATTTCTATGACGAGATGGCCACCCAATATGCGGCTAATCTTGTGCCATCGCCGCGCGGGGAGCTTGAAATTACCGACCTGAACCGGAAATATTTAGAGGCTGGAACCTTGCGGGTTGAGACCTTGGGCCGTGGCTTTGCCTGGCTTGATACCGGCACACCAGACTCGCTTTCCATGGCCGGCGAATTTATCCGAACCTTGGAAAACCGCCAAGGGTCACGCATTGGCTCACCCGAAGAAACCGCGTTTCATATGGGCTATATTTCAGCTGATCAATTGATCAAGTCGGTGGCCGGAAGCGAAAACTCCGAATATGGCCAATATTTACTGGCGGTTGCCGAAGAAGCAAACGCCGACAAATAGCATTTTGGTACTGGGAATTTGTTTGATTACTGTTGCTCTGGCCAACAAAAATTCTCTGAATTTGGTTGAAAAAAAATAATGGCTCGTTTTGAGCACTTATCCACGCAAAACATTGACTGCAAGTCATCACGATCAATATATTGGTTCAAGCCCGCACAATAAATGTGTTCGCTAAACATTATGTTGGGCGTTGTTTTTAACGTATTTACAATATCAAAGAGCATGGTTCGCCAAAAAAAACAGCGAATTTATGTGCAATTTTACGGGCTTGCTGACCGATGTGAATAGGGTGAACTTATCCCCGTTTGGTTTTGGCGCAAAAATGGCGTTCGTGGTGTTTCATGGATATATATGGCCAATATGAGTGTTTTTTTCACAAGACTGGCGAAAAGTGGCAGATACTGAAATCAGCCTAATCCTTATGCTGGCATAAATACTTGGCTCATCGGCCAAGGTAATCGTGGGACCGGGATGATGAGCGCAGATGGACATGGCTTGACCACTTCGATCAACATATAGCTCGCGCTGGAGGAGCGATGCACGATGATCAATATACGACAAAAACGCATCTTAGAACGACAATGATTTTCCGGATAAAAACGGAAGTTTTAGCACAATCAGCAAATCTCGTAGTTCTTGGCGAGCGGCGACATGGCTTAGGGTAAAGTTAATCTGGCTGCCTTTTTCGGTAAGATCAAGCAAGGTTAACCCGGCTGGAAACAGCTCGCGATAAATCACCCGTTCGGCAAAGCCAGGCGCAATGCGAAATCCAATCCGCGCCGCCAAGGCATCGAGCCCCTCACCTACTCGTTGTTTGTTGCGAGCGTTGATCGAACTCATCCGGTTGCGCATTACGACCCAGTCAATCGGGCGCTTGGTGGCGGCTGCTTTTTTCTTTCGGGCCGCCCAAACCATTTCAGCATACACGGATGGATGCGTGACCTCCAAGGTCGAATGGTCGACTTGTGCCAATAGATCAAAATCAACAAAGCTGTCATTCATCGGAGTTAGCAAAGTATCAGCACTGGCATGAGCTAATCGCGACAAATAGGTATCACTGCCCGGTGCATCAACAATGATATGGTCGCAATGTTCGGCCAATGACGCTATGGCTTCTTTCCATCGACTGGCTTCTTCTTGTTCGGCTAGATCAAGATCGCGGTGTTGCGAACGTTCGATCTTAGCTTGTGCCGGCATTGGTAATTCTGCACCATTTTTGGCGCACCAATGGGTTCGATTATCGAGAAACCTAGCCAAAGTACGTTGACGTACATCAAGATCAATTACGCCGACCTTGGCACCGCTTCGCAACAAAGCGATCGCAATATGAAAAGCGATGGTCGATTTACCGGCACCACCCTTTTCATTGCCAACGACGATTGTATAGGGGCTGGTAATCATTTTAGCGATAGCCTTACGGTTCCACGATTATTTCTGTTCCGGTGAAAGTACATTTATGAAAGCACATTTATGATCAAGAAACTAGAAATGCGAATCATCCTTCCACAAGCAAGTATGACGCCTCTCGTCATGATTGTGCTGATTTTTATCAGTGCTCTAGCGATAAATACCCGCGCATTTGCCGAAATTAGTGTTGAACCGACCCGCATCGCGCTCGATGCGAAGACGCGCACAGCCGTGATCACCATCCGCAATGACGACACGAAGCCCTACCAAGTGTCTCCGGTATGGACCCATGTGGTCCAAGCCAATGATGGCAGTTTGCACCCGACGGAGCAAAAAATATCGTTGGAACAAATGCCAACAGTTCGAGTTTGGCCAGCCGTGGCCATTGTGCAGCCCGGTGCTAGTATCAACTATTCAGTATTGCTCGACCCCGGTGCACGGCTCGGCGAAGAAACTCGAACTCATTTGCGGTTTGATCTAGACCCGGTCCGTGGCAATGGCCCGCGTTGGGCGGTGGTGGTACCCGTATTTGTTCGTGGTGCGTTGATCAACCCTGAGGTTGAAATCATTGATACGCGGATGAACGCGCCAAACAGTTTCCAAATTTTTATGCGCAACAGAGCCGGGGCCAGCCCACACGGACAAATATTGTTGTTTGATCAAACGGGTCGAAAGCTAACCGAACTGAGCAATGTCAATCTGTACGAGAACGGCCAAATCACCAGTTTTGTTCTGGAATTGCCCGAACACGCACTGCCGCCCGTATTGGTTCTTTATTTAGGTAATGCCGAGTTTGCTGGAACGGTGTTTGCTGAGAAAAAACTGTCGATTACCCGCGATCGGCACCGGTAAAATCAGCGCGCAAACAAGCAATATTTTGAACGCTTAAGGTCTCGCATATGGCGTTGACTTTTGCTTCGGAATAAAATGGCCCAGCTTTTAACCGCACAAACATGCCGCGTTCACCCAGATCAACCTGTTCGAACCTAGGGCGCAACTCGCCGAGTACATCCGGCGCTATGCTGCGCAATTCTTGCCAACCGACAACGGCGCGATCCATCGTTCGGTACGAACCCAACTGCACTGCAAAAAACAAAGACCTGCTGTTTTTTAACATCGGCGGCGGGGCAAACTCGTCTTGGGCAGTGCTTGAGAGCGAAGCAGGAATAATGGTAGCATCGCGCTCTGACTTAACCATTGGGCTTTGCCTTGCCACAGCAATCGGCATCGTCCGAGTTACAGATGGTTTGTTCGCCATCGCACGCGGAGCAATACCCGTACCTGCTGCAATGCGTTGGCCACCGGGCAATAATGCCGCCGCTAGATAGTAAATTTCCTGACTGACCGGCTCCAATAGATCCCAGTCGTCTTGGGTTTCAACTTGGCGCAAGCGCGCGGTTACCACATCAACTGCAATTCTTAATTCTTGGGCCTCTGGGGAAAGGCGACCCATATACGTCGCGCGCGCCGCATTCGGTTCGTCAAACTTCGCACATCCAACCGCAAAGGGTAGAGCGGATAGCGCGATCATGCATAAAAATCGTCTCATACCCATTACCTGCGCTATTTCGTATTGCCGAAGTGTTAATTACCAAGCACCTAGTTTTCGAAGCGCAGCCTCCATTTCCGGCGGCAAGCCTTTGCCATCGGCACGCGGGATTAAATCAGATGGCGCATCACTTGCCGACAAATAACGCCACCCTTGAAAGGGTCGACGCGGTTGCACTTCGGTTCGAACCAATTGATGTCCCAACACCATCCGGCACCGCCGAATACCATCATCACCAATAACTGGCTCCAATGCGATAATTTGCTGGCGCACCAAGATCGCACCCTTGATCACCCAATACAGCGAACCACCCGACAATATATCTGCGCCGCGCCGGGGCCGCATTCGGGTGACGTGAAACGGGTTGTCCCGCTCACCAGCCGCTTGGCGCTGAACCATTCGAGCCGCTTGTAGTGCGCCCAAATGCTCAGCACTATCCACGCCTACACATAATTTTACCAAGTGTTGGTTCATCAACAAGCTCTAGCTTGATTGGGGCTTGTGAGCAACAACAAGGGTGTGCTCGCAGCTTGGCGCTTGGTTACTTTCGTTCAAAGTCCGAATAAATTTCTTCTGACCGTTGTACGAACTTTTGAAATAGAGCCGAACCAGCAATATCTTGTTGCATATTCACCTTCACCAATGGTCCACCTTCCCATACCGGGGCATATTCCATCAGGACATTCATTTTATTGATCTTGGCGATAGGTAGTGGTTTGAACCCTTTTTTTGCATAAATGCGTACAAATTGGATGAGGTTGGTTGATGTATTGACCGAAAACTCAGTGGCCATAACTTTTAATATTTTTTTGGCCATTCTTTGACCCGTGCCAGTTTGATTGCCCATCGTAAGAATGGGACTCCCATAAATAGCCATATCGGCCTCGTTTCGTAAAAAATAAAGTTTGCTATCTTTGCTAGTTACGTTTTCTACGTCTTCAACCTCCTTACCAAAAATCAAGCTTTGATCAGCCATTCCATCTGAATGCTGTTCGCGTAGCTCTGTAACTTTCTTTTGCGCTGCTTCATAGTTTTTTGCATTTTCTGCCGAATTTGGCGTAAGAATTGCCCATTGTTGGTCTTTTTCCATGCTGGGGTCAAAACGAAGCACAAACTCATTCGCGTCTTTGGTTTTAGACTTCACCTGCGTGCCATGAGAAATAAATTTGACAGTATACCCAAAACGCACACCATCATTCGCCAAATTACGTGCCGCACTATCAGCCTGCGCCTGTACGAGCCACCGCATGTTGTCAGTTTCGGCGTTGGCCGGGGCTAGGAAGCTTACCGCTAACAACAAAATGGCGGCAAAGAAACGATATATCATCAGCAAACTCCGTATACATGAAACGCCCGTTGCAAGGGGCTATTTTCTCTTAAAATCTGAAAAAATCTGTCCTGATTTTTCGGTGAACTTCCGAAACATGGCAGAACCGGCAATGTGTTGTTGGGTGCCGACTTGTACCAAGGGGCCATCATCCCATGCCGGGGCGAACTCAATTTGGATATCCACGGTTTTGACCTTGGCCACGACGACTGGTTTGAACGGTTTTCGGGCATAAATACGGATAGATTGCAGACGGCTTGTGGTTGTATTGATCGACAATTCGCCGGTCAAAAATTTGGACATTTTAGCGACCTGCTCATTACCTTCGGAGAAAAATGCCAAATCTTCTATTTTGAACTGATAAATAGCCCTTTCATTCTCCTCGTGCAAAAAATTGAAATGATCAATACCCTCAGCAAATATTTTGCGCACGATTAACGCTTGGTCCGCCATTACCTCCGGGCCTAGGTTGTTTCCCCAAGTCACTCGCTGTACTGCTTGCTCATAAAGAGCGCTATCTTCTGCCGCACTGGGCGAGACAACCGCCCATTGTTGGCCATGATCCAAGCTTGGGTCAAATTGAATAGAAAACACGCTAACCTCGTCACCATGCGAGGTATTTTGGATGGTATATCCAAAGCGCGTTCCGTCATGAGCCAGATTACGTGCCTCAATATCAGCCCGTGCTTGTTCTAGTAATAATCGGTCATTGGTTTCGGCATTGGCGGGGGCGGCTACACATAAAAATAACAAGATAACTGCGGCAAAGGCACGATTTGACATCGACAAACTCCGTACAAACAAACGCCCCTCACAGCAATTTATTTGATACGTTAGTTTGATCCACCTGGCAAGAAGTTATCGTAACACAATCATTGGAACCGTGACTTTAGTATTTAGGCAGCGCTCTTGGTTGTCTTGTCATGTTCCGTAACCCCGATATCATTATCCGGATCCACATCGAACAGATAACCCTGTTGGGTCGCAGATTTGACTTTTACCAATTTAATTTTGCGTAAAACCCGCGAGGCGGCAAACCAGATCAACCGATGTAACGTACCTTGGGTTTCAATTTGTGGGCTCATCCCAAACAAGCGACGCAAAACACCATTGGTGACTTGCGCACCATTTTGCACAATGGTGGCAAACGGCGACCATTCCACTGAGATTGAGACGTTCAAATCGCCTTGGTTAAGCACCCGGTGTGGTGCATGTAATGGCCATGTGGCGACCATGCCCGGTTTCATGTCGATGACCATGGCTTGCTCATCCATTTGCACGTTATATGGCACATCGTCATTGTGATCGTGCAGAAGAATTTCTTCAACTTCGACCTCCGGCAATGTGGTTTCATTGATCGGATATACCCAAACCCGTTTATGGCCACGAATATGCCATAACATCACATCCGAACGGTCAATGTGAAACGGCACCCCGGCTGTGGGCGACGAGATCAACACCCCGCCCATCATGGTTGTTGGCTTAAATCCTGGCATTTTTGCCCGTAATTGATCAGTCATTTCCCGCAAAATATGCTCATACTTGGGATGCATATTACAAGCACGGCGCAAATTGATCCAAAGCCGCCCAGAACGAACCGCTTGCAACAGCTCTTTGCCGCTATGACTGCCCGGATCGCCACCGCGCCACGAACCTATATCATCGGCGCCTTCGTTCATCGTACAAAAATCGGCATAATCACGAGGGTGATTATCAATCAGCCAAACCAATGCTTCGTCAGAGAACAGAGGACTATCGTTCAAATTATGGCGCCATGTCACCGGCTCTTTTTTAAATTTTGCTGCGGTTTCTTCCGAGAAATCTACAGTATATTGTTCGCTCATCTTCGTCTCCAATGGGTCAATTTGAACCAATTTGAATGCCTGTACCCCAAGCACATATGCTTTTGATGCAGATTTTGGGCCAATTTGAACAAACCAAAATAAGACATAGCCATTGTTATTTGGTGAAATAGCGTGGTTAGCGAAACGTAAACTAGTTCAAGCTCACCAACACCATGGCTTCCACCACTTGATCGCCGGTTTTGCAGTTTAACACCTCAACCACCCCGTCTCTTGGCGCTTTTAAGGCGTGTTCCATTTTCATGGCTTCCATCACGACCAATACTTCACCTTGCACCACACTTGCCAAAAGCTCGGTGCGCACCTCAAGGACTTTGCCCGGCATCGGGGCCAAAATGCTATCCAGCGCATCCAATGTACCCGCTTCACTTGAAGCATCAGGCACGGAAATTTCCCAAAAATTACTATTGAAAAAGCAAATGCGTTTACCGCCGGGCTGCACCAACACCGTATAGTCGGATGGCACACCGATCGGGGTGCATAATTCGCCGTCAACCAAAATAGTTTGCTGGTCGCCAGCAAATTGGATTTCCACATCGAAAACCTGACCATCAATTTGGGTTCTAGTTCGCACATTTGCCTGCCCATTTAACCGCCACCCGCCCAAACTGGCCCACGGGCTTGGTGAGGTTACGCCCGCTATTTCGGTCGCGGATCCTTGCACCATCATTGCTGCGATTTGTGCAGATGTAGGCCGCTGCCCCATCATCTCATCGAGATATTTGTCAACAAAACCCGTATCATGAGCGCCCAAGCCAAATTCTGGAGACCGTAGAATTTGTTCCAAAAACCAAGCATTGGTTCGCACCGGCCACACGTGCACCGACCCCAAGGCGCTGCCCAAGACGGAAACCGCCTGTCCGCGGTCCGGCTGATGGGTGATAATCTTTGCCAGCATCGGATCATAAAACTCGCGCACCCAGTCCCCGGCCTCATAGCCGGTATCAAGGCGAATATGTTCGTCATTGGCTACATCAAAAACCGCAAGCTTTCCGGTTGATGGCATAAACCCTTTGTCTGGTTGTTCGGCGTACAGCCTGACCTCCATCGCATGACCCTTTAGCAGGATATCAGCTTGCTTCGGCACGGCCCCACCGGCAGCGATTTTCAATTGCAACTCCACCAGATCATAGCCAGTGATCGCCTCGGTCACCGGGTGCTCGACTTGTAGTCGCGTATTCATTTCCATGAACCAAAACTTGTCCGGGTTTAGCGGCGCGGAACCATCGACAATGAACTCCACAGTACCCGCGTTGACATAGTTTACAGCCGCCGCCGCTTTCACCGCAGCCCCGCACATAGCGGCGCGCATTTCATCACTCATGCCGGGTGCTGGTGCTTCTTCGACCACTTTTTGATGGCGGCGTTGCACAGAGCAATCCCGTTCGAAAAAATGCACCACTTGTCCGTGGCTATCGCCAAAAACTTGTACTTCAATATGCCGCGGGTTGGTGATGAACTTCTCCACCAACACCTTGTCATCCCCAAAAGCGGCAAGACTTTCGCGCCGCGCCGAGGTTAAAGCGGCCAAGAACTCATCCTTATGCTCAACCTTACGCATGCCGCGCCCGCCGCCGCCAGCCACCGCTTTGATCAGTACTGGAAACCCAATATCCTTGGCCGCAGCGGCTAGTGTTGTTTCCGTTTGATCATCGCCATGATAGCCCGGTGTTACCGGCACATTCGCAAGCTCCATCAAGCGCTTGGCTTGGTCTTTTAGAGCCATTTGGCGCATGGATTTTGCACTGGGACCCACAAAAACAATCCCGGCTTTGGTGCAGCTTTCGGCAAAATTCGGATTTTCCGACAAAAATCCATAGCCGGGATGGATTGCCTCAGCACCCGTTTGCTTGGCAGCAGCAATAATTTTCGCACCGTCCAGATAACTAAGCGCCGCTTCGGCTGGCCCAATAAGCACCGCTTCATCGGCCAAGCGCACATGGCGCGCATCGGCATCTACATCCGAATACACCGCAATGGTCCGAATACCCATTTTCTTGGCCGTCTCCATAATCCGACAGGCAATTTCACCACGATTGGCAATCAATAATGAACTAAACATCAGCAAATATACTCCAAATTTTCATCTGATCACTCACCCTGATCGCGGTATTTATTGGTGATCGGATAACGCCGATCGCGGCCAAAATTTCGTGACCCCAGCTTTACGCCAGGTGGCGCTTGGCGGCGTTTATATTCGGCCATATATAACAAATGTTCAATGCGTTTTACCTCCGCGGCGCTATGGCCACGGGCGATCAAACTTGCGATATCTGCGTCTTCTTCGACCAAGCCATATAACATGTCATCCAAATAGGTATAGGCCGGTAAACTATCATCATCGCGCTGATTGTCGCGCAGCTCCGCCGAGGGTGGTTTGTCGATGACATTTTGCGGCACCACGGGGCCATTTGGCCCCAATAATCCAGTTGGAAAATGTTCATTGCGCCATCTAGCCAGCTCAAACACATCCATTTTATAGATATCTTTTAACGCATTAAATCCACCGCACATATCGCCATACAGGGTTGCATACCCCACCGCCATTTCTGATTTATTGCCGGTGGTTAGCAACATATTGCCAAACTTGTTGGATAAGGCCATCAGCAATACGGCGCGAGTTCTTGATTGCAGGTTTTCTTCTGTGGTATCGGGCGCCAGGCCAACAAACAACGGTGCCAACGTCTCAGATAGCGCCGTGATACTAGGTTCAATAGACATGCTGTCATACCGACAGCCCAGCATCAACACACTGGCCTCGGCATCGCTTACGCTGTGCTGGGACGTGTGCTTGGATGGCATCATCACACACCAAACCCGCTCGCGACCCAAGGCATCAACCGCCAATGCCGCAGAAAGTGCTGAATCAACACCCCCTGACAGGCCCAACACCACGCCGGGAAATCCGTTTTTATTGACATAATCGGCCAACCCCAATGCCATCGCCCGCCAACGGGCCTCTAGCGTGCCGGGCCATTCGGTTATGTCGGCCTGATCACACTGCCAGAGCGCATTTTTCCGGCTCCAGCTGGCATAAGACACGTCTTCGACGAATTGCGGGAGCTGTTGCACGATTTTACCCGCAGCATTTTGCGAGAAACTGGCACCATCAAACACCAATTGGTCTTGGCCCCCCACCTGATTGACAAACACCAACGGCAAGGCGGCCGTTTTCTGCCACACCATAAACGCGTCATGGCGCAATTCACGAATGCCCTTACGAAAGGGCGAACCGTTGATGCAGATGAGAAATTCAGCACCTTGTTTGGCCAAAGCAAGCGGGACATCGGGCAACCAGATATCTTCACAAATCGGCAGGCCAAGCTGAACCCCGCGCCAAGAAACCGGCGTTGGGATCGGCCCGGCGCTAAACACGCGCTTTTCGTCAAACACCCGGTAATTGGGCAACTGGGCCTTATAGCGCTTGGCCAACACCTTGCCTTGGTCCAGCAATAATACTGCGTTGTACAGCTTATCGTCATCGACCCACGGTGAACCCACCAGCATTGCCGGACCTCCATCCGCAGTGTCAGCAGCCAATGCCTGCACGAAATTCATACAATCACGAACCAAAGATGGTTTGAGCACCAAGTCCTCTGGCGGATAGCCGACCACGCCCAATTCGGTATAGACGATTAAATCCGCATCCTTGGCGGCGGCCCGTTGGCGTACCTTACGCATTTGCGCGATATTACCCGCTAAATCCCCCATTACCGGGTTTAGCTGGGCCGATGCAATGATCAGTGTCTTACCCATAACATGGGTGTAGCCTACGCAGCTTTACCTCGTCAAACAGCAATATCGGCTGCGTAAGTCTGCTCTTGATCTGCTTCCAAAGCCAACATCAATGCGCGCGCGCCTTCAATGCCCGAAACCGGTGTTGGACTTCCGTGCAAAACCGCATCAACAAATGCGTTATCCGAGGCACCTAAGCTATCGGCGGCGGCGGGGTCCAACCCAAATTGCGTATTTAATGCAAATGGGGTGTCATGGATCAATGTCTTGGTCAAAAAATCAATATGCACGGTGCCACTTGGGTAGATAATTTCCATGGTACGCGTTGGCGTTTTGGCCATTCGCGAGGCCAAAAGTGCAACTTCCAACCCGTTTTCGTAAAACAGACTTACTTCGGTTTCATCAACACCATTGCTGGGGCCGATTTGGGTCGAAGATTGGGTGGTAAGCGGCATTACGCCCAACAAAGCCGTAACCATTTCTAGATCGTGGATCATCAAATCCAACGTCACACTAACATCAACACCCCGCTCGCTATAACCACAGGTGCGTTTGGCTGAAATCCGGGTCGGGGTTTCAGGAATATCAAATAGGCCAATGGCTTTGGCGACAAACCGCTCTTGGTGCCCGACTTGGAGGACTAGGTTTTTTCGGTTCGCTACGGCGACCATTTCTCTGGCGGTTTCGATATCCGTAGCCAAGGGCTTTTCAACCAACACATGCAAACCATGACGCAACGCATCTAATGCTTGGCGGCCATGAACACTGGCCGGGCTTGCAACAATTAAACTATCGGCGACTTGAATTAATTCTTCGCGGCTGCTCACGGCTTTGGCGCCAGATTGCGCGGCCAAGGCATGGGCTCGCTCTGGATGGACCGGGTCGTAAATACCGACAAAATCAACTTGTGGGTGCGCCATCATTTTTTGGGCATGATAGCCACCAAAGACACCGGCACCGGTAATTCCAACTCGTAATTTTTTGTTCGTCATCATATTGCGTACCTTTACGCCCCGACACTGCTTTGCCATTGCCCGCGCCCCAATTCAATCGGGGGGTGGGTCAATATATATGACGGTTTCTTTCCGCTTGCGGTTGAGGGCGACGACGTGCAGATTACCAAACAAGGATTATCTTGCCAAGACACTGGCAGCCCAACCCAACCGATAGGAAACTCTTATGACCACAATTTCTCGCGAAATCCGCTTGGCTTCTAGGCCCACAGGCATGCCGAAACCAGAAAATTTCGAACTGGCCGAAGTAACACTACCCGCGCCGGGACAAGGCGAAGTATTGGTACAAAACACCTGGATGTCTGTGGACCCCTATATGCGTTCACGGATGATTGACCGCAAAAGCTACGTCCCGCCGTTTCAAATCGGACAGCCTTTGGACGGTCACGCGGTTGGCAAAGTCATTGCCTCGAACCATGACAAATTTGCCGAAGGCGATCTGGTGTTATCCATGATGGGTTGGCGCGAAGCGTTTATTTCCGATGGTAAGGGTTTGCAAAAATTGGACACCTTTGGCCTGCCCCCGCAAACCTTTTTGGGCGCTGCTGGAATGCCGGGCTTAACCGCGTGGGGTGGCTTGTTGCACATCGGACAGCCCAAAGAAGGCGAAACCGTATTTGTCTCTGGGGCGGCTGGAGCGGTAGGTTCCATGGTTTGCCAAATTGCCAAAATCAAAGGCTGTCGCGTGGTAGGGTCCGCCGGCTCTGACGAGAAATGCGCTTGGCTAAAATCAATCGGGGTCGATGAGGTCATCAATTACAAAGACCATCCAGACCAACGCGCTTTGATCAAAGCATTTAGAGCCGCAGCACCTGAGGGCATTGATGTCTATTTTGAAAATGTTGGCGGCGATCATTTGGTAGCCGCCCTAGAAGCCATGAACACCAATGGCCGGATCGTAGTCTGCGGCATGATCTCAGTCTATAATGATACCGAGCCCAAGCCCGGCCCATCGAATTTGGCCTATATTATTTCCAAATCCTTGCGGATTGAGGGGTTTGTCGTCACTGCATTTATGAGCAAAACCGCCGACTTCATCAAAGATTTAAGCGGTTGGTTTTTAGAAGGCAAAATTCAAACCCAAGAAACCGTCGAACATGGAATTGAAAATGCACCAACCGCATTTTTGAAACTTTTTTCTGGCGGCAACCAAGGTAAAATGCTGGTGAAGCTGGACGATTAAAATGAGCAACCGTTTCGAGGATGCTCGCCGCTCCGGTACATTGGATATAGAGACGTCTAATCAGATCGGCCAAGGTTTGCTTCCGGGGTTTATGGGCATTGAGTTTACCGATCTTACCCCGCAAAGAACCGAAGCTTTTATCGAGGTGCAACCGCACCACTTAAACCCAAGCGGGTTTTTGCACGGCGGCACCATCATCTCGTTGGCCGATACCATTGCCGGCTATGCCAGTGTGCTCAACCTGCCCAAAGGTGCAAGTGGATTTACCACCATCGAGCTGAAAACCAACTTTCTAGCTTCGGCCAAAGACGGTAAAATATTCGGCTGTGGCACCCCCGTCCATCTGGGGCGAAACACCCAAGTCTGGGATGTACGTATCTGGCGCGAAGCCGACAACAAAACCATCGCCCATTTCAGGTGCACCCAAATGGTGTTGTGGCCGAAAGCATAACCTAGGCTGGGGGGACCCTCGCCACCTGTCACCTCACGACTTGTTCGGGGGGGTCCAGTCTTTTGCTGCGCGACCAGTCTTTTGCTGCGCGACCAGTCTTTTGCTGCGCGAATAGAGGTTAGATACCAGCTTGCGTCGATACGGCGGCTATGCACGCGTTTCGTTATTCTGCCGCCCGATCCGCCACATCGCGATGGCGTTTTAGCTGCTCGGCGATTAAAAACGCCAGTTCAAGGGCTTGTTCGCCGTTTAGCCTGGGGTCGCAATGGGTGTGGTAGCGGGATTTTAGGTCGGCTTCGGTTATCTCCT
>JAESUG010000030.1 GCA_016763185.1 Robiginitomaculum sp.
GAGCCGCGATGAATATGGCCGATAGCGTGGCCCATTACACAGGGTTCGAAGCGTTTGCCCATGTCTCCGAAATGCTCAACCTAGATATCACCACCTCAAACGCCCACTTTGTTCCGCGCGCGGGCCGGCTGATGTTGATCAGCAATCATCCAACCGGGCTGGCCGATGGGATTGCGGCGTTTGATGCGTTGCGCGAACTGCGGCCTGATTTGATATTTTTTGCCAATGCCGATGCCTTGCGCGTGGTGCCGGGCAGTAAAGACATTATCATCCCCGTTGAGTGGGTTTCCGCAAAACGCACCCGCGAAAAAGCCAGAGAAACCCTGATCCATTTTCGCCGGGCCATGGACGAAGAACGCTGTGTAGTGGTGTTTCCGTCGGGGGGCTTGGCCAAATTAGGCATGAACGGGTTAATCGACCGACCTTGGGCCAGCTCCGCCGCATCATTGGCGCGAAAATTTAAGATACCGATCGTTCCGGTACATATGCGCGGGCGCAATTCAATCCTGTATTATTTGTTTTCGGCGTTCAACACCGAATTACGTGATATTACGTTATTCCACGAATTATTGAATAAAAAGAATAAATCATTTTCCCTCAATTTTGGTTCTCCGATAGCCACGGACACATTACCGTCAAATACCGATGAAGCCACCCAAGCTTTGCACCAAATGGTCACGTATGATCTGGCGGTCACTGAATGATCAGCCTGCTTTGAGCGCAACCATCATATAATTGATCGACACATCTCGCCCTTGCGACCAAACGCGGGTCAGCGGGTTATAGCTAACCCCAAATGGACCGGTTACTGATAGTCCAAAAGCTTCCAAGGGCTGCTTGATTTCCTCTGGACGAACTAATTTTTCATATTCGTGCGTACCCGGCGGCAACCAACGCAAAATTTGTTCCGCCGCAAAAATGGCCAAGGCTTGCGCTTTGCGAGTGCGGTTTAAGGTGGCAATGATCATGATACCGCCGGGGGCCAATAAATCCGTACAGGATTGCAAGAACGATTGGCGGTCCGCCGTATGCTCAATCACTTCCATGTTTAAAATCACGTCAAATTTTGCTGGATCTTCGGCCAGTAATTCTTCAGAAGTTCCGTGTTGAAAGCGAACATCAAGACCAATTTTGCGGGCATGATGCCGAGCGGTGCCAATATTGGCGGCGGCCGCATCCACCCCCAACACATTGGCCCCCAATCGGGCCATCGGCACCGAGAGTAAACCACCGCCACAACCGATATCCAGCAATTTCAAATCAGACAATGGCTGGCGCACCCGTTGGTCTAGGCCAAAATGCCGGGCCAATTGTTCTCGAATAAAGGCCAAGCGCACCGGATTAAACTCGTGTAATGGCTTAAATTTGCCATTTGGATCCCACCATTCATCGGCCATCGCCGCAAATTTGGCGACTTCGGCCGTATCAATGCTCGGCGCGTTCGTTTTTCGCGTTGGGTTTGGGCGCGTCATATGGTACCTCCTGTCGGGACAGCCTACACGATAACCAAATAGGGCGAAAGGACGAGATACAACCATGACCCGGATTGTCATGAAATTTGGTGGAACCTCCGCCGCCAACCCCGCCAATTTGCGGATTTGTGCGCAGCGCGTGGCCGAAGAAGTGGCCAAGGGGCATCAAGTCGCCGTTGCGGTCTCGGCACCGGCGGGGATGACCGATGATTTAACCGGACGCATTGCCGAATTTGACCAACAAAATAAATCTTTGGACGAAGCCGATCTGATTTTGTCGGCGGGCGAGCAGATCAATGCCGGCTTGATGGCGATGGCCTTGCGCGAGCTGGGGTTGGAGGCGCGCTCATGGACCGGCTGGCAGGCTGGTTTCATCACTGATGACAACCACGGCCAAGCCCGCATCCGCGCCGCCGAAACCCATGCCTTGTGCGCCAGCCTTGATGCCGGGCAAATTGCGGTGCTTACTGGATTTCAAGGGGTAACAAAGGCCGGACGCGTAACCACTTTTGGCCGCGGTGGAACCGATTTGTCCGCCGTGGCCTTGGCCCATGCAATTGGTGCGGAACGTTGTGATATTTACACGGATGTCACCGGCGTGTTTACCGCCGATCCGCGCATTGTGCCAACCGCCAAACACATTGCCAGCCTGACCCCCATCGAAATGTTGGAGATGGCCTCAAACGGCGCTAAGGTTTTGCACACACGCTCGGTAGAGCTGGCGCTTGGCAAAGATGTTTCTTTACGGGTTTTGTCCACATTTACGCCCGGCCCAGGGACCCAAATCAAACTCGACGAAAACGCCGAAGGTCTGGAAAGCAATCCGGTAAATGGGGTGACGTATTCACGAGATCAAAGCCGGATCGCGTTGTTTGGCCTGCAAAGCGGGCCGCAAATTGCAACCATGTTGTTTTCAGCGCTTGCCCAAAACCGAATTACCGTCGACATGATGATGCAAAGTCCAGCGCAACAAAAAGACCACGTAAATTTGGTATTTGCCACTTCTAGAGCCGATCATCAACCGGCCTGTATGTTGCTGCGGCAACCAAAATTTTCCAACCTGTATGACCGACTTGATGCGGTTCGGCGCATGGCCAAGGTCTCGGTGATCGGCCTTGGCCTACGTTCGCAACAAGGCATGGCACATACATTTTTTGCGGCGCTGTCGGCGGCTGATATTTTAATGGATGCGGTGGCTACATCTGAAATTCGAATTAGCGTGTTGATCGCCGATGCGGATGTGGAACGGGCCGTACAGGCCTTGCATTTTGCCTTTGGCTTAGATCGAGCCGCCCGATGAAGCCACAACAAAACTCTAAAAATATGTTGCAGCAAATCCGCGCCGTAATGGCCGGCAATGCCGATGCCAAAGACCGGCTTGATAAACTGGTTGAGGTCATCGCAAAAAATATGCAAGCCAAGGTTTGTTCGATTTATTTGCATCAAGCGGATGGATTTATGGAGCTGTGGGCGACCAAAGGTTTGGCTGCCAGCGCCGTGCATCAAACCAGACTGGCCCCAGGCGAGGGGTTGGTGGGTGAAGTGGTCAGTAGTTTAAGTCCGCTAAATGTCGAAAATGCCAGCAACCATCATCTGTTTTCGTTTCACCCAGAAACCGATGAAATTAACTTTTTATCTTTCTTGGGCGTGCCGGTATTGCGCGCCGGACAATTACTCGGCGTATTGGTCGTTCAAGATGACAAGGAGCGTTTGTTTGGTGCTGAAACCGTTGAGGCCTTGCAAAATGTTGCCATGGTCTTGGCCGAAATTGTCGCCTCTGGCGAACTGATCAGCCTCGAAGAGCTGTCCGAAGCCGAAATACACTCCACCCGCTCGCACACGTTGCACGGCACGAGTATTGTCGAAGGTTTGGCGATGGGGGTGGCGGTGATGTTTGAGCCGCACATGATCGGAGTTTCGCGCATTGCCGAAGACCCAGAGCACGAGATTGAACGCTTGGAGAGCGCTCTGGATGACTTACGCAAAACCTTAGATCGGTTATTTATGGGCAAAGGCCATGCCTTTGGTGAACCGGCGCGCGAAGTGATGAACGCCTATCGAATGTTTGCCCAAGATCAAAGCTGGTTCGAGCGCTTGTGCAAGGCCGCCAAAGCTGGATTGACCGCCGAGACTGCGGTTGAACGGGTGCGCGGCGAATACCGGCAGCGCTTCTTGGCAGCCCGCGATCCGTATTTGCGCGAGCGCTTGCACGATCTTGAAGACCTCAGCAATCGGTTATTGCGGCATTTGGGCGGGGTCGCAATTGCTCGTGATTTACCTGAAAACACCATATTGGTTGCTCGTAATATTGGACCGGCGGAGCTGCTTGAATTGGACCGCAGTCGCTTGCGAGGCTTGGTGTTAGAAGAAGGCTCGCGAACCTCGCATGCGGCGATTGTTGCTGCCGCCATGCGCTTGCCGGTGGTGGGGCATTTATTGGGGTTACAAGCCAATGTGCTTGGTGGGGATACCATCCTAGTTGATGGTGAAAATGGGCAAATTAGCATCCGTCCAGCAGTAGAGACCGAAAATAGTTTTATTGAACGCCTGCGGGTGCGAAGGCAAAGACGGGCCACATTTGCCAAACTAAAAAACAGCCCTGCGATTAGCATCGACAACCAACGGGTACAATTATTGCTCAACGCCGGATTGGGTATTGATCTGCCGCATTTGGAAGAAACCGGAGCTGATGGCATTGGCCTGTTTCGCACCGAATTTCAGTTCATGTTGGCCGATCATTTGCCCAAACAGGCCCAGTTAATTAAATTATACGCCGAGGTGCTAACAACCGCTGGCGACAAGCCGGTGGTGTTTCGCACACTTGATCTGGGCGGCGATAAAGTATTGCCCTATGTCAGCCATGCTCAAGAAGCCAATCCGGCCCTTGGTTGGCGCGCCATTCGCATGGCGATAGACCGGCCCGGCATGTTTCGCTATCAATTACGCGCCCTCATCCATGCCAGTGCTGGGCGGACATTACGGATAATGTTTCCATTGGTTTCAACCGTCGCTGAGTTTTTGCAAGCTCGCAAATTGCTCGAACAAGAGCTGGCAAGATTGACCCGCTTTGGTCACACGGATTTACCGGTCAAACTTGAAGTTGGCTGTATGATTGAAACGCCGGCTTTGGTCTGGCAGTTGGAGCGTTTATTGCCGAAAACCGACTTCATATCCGTTGGCGCAAATGATCTGATCCAGTATTTCTTTGCTGCGGATCGCGAAAACATTCGCGTCTCTGACCGATATGACCCCTTACACCCAAGTGCGGTCTCCATGCTTGGCCAAATTGTCCAAGCGGCGGCCACGCACAATATTCCGATTTCCTTGTGCGGCGAAATGGCAGCACAGCGCACCGATGCCGCAATTTTGCTGGCTTTGGGCTATCGTCAGCTTTCGGTGCCCGCTTCGGCTATTGGCCCGTTAAAACAGCTCATTCTTTCGCTGGATATTGCTGATTTATCCAAATCTTTGGCCAAATGGATGGCTGAAAGCAACCCGGATATCCGTAAAAGAATGCGCCAATTCGCCAAAAATGCGAATTTAGCAATGTAAATCAGGTAATTAGGTATAAATCTTCGACGAAAGCCCTTGAAATGATTCGCAAAATCGGCTTTTATCCGCAGTCGCGATAGATGTGGGACGTTTTCGCTGGGGAAATCGCCTGACGAATTCGGGTATGTTTGTAACGGGCGTATATGTATCACGGGCAACGTCTTGGATAACGGGTGGATTTAAGCAAAATTATGGATGCAACGGGCACAATTCGCAATACCTCTATTGGCAGTAAAATACCGAATGGCGAGCTAGATGCCCCCGCGAAAAGCACATCCGTTGGTCAAGCTTTGCGTAACGCGCGGGTACGAGCCGGGCTTAGCATTGAGCAAGTTGCTGCCGAGTTGAAGATTAATACCAGCTTTTTGCAGGCCATTGAGAACATGGACCGCGAAGGCCTGCCGCACCGGACGTATGCCTTGGGGTTTGTGCGCTGTTATGCTGGCTATCTTGGGTTTAATCCCAATACCAGTGTCGAGCAGTTTGAAATGAACGGATGTACGAAGAGCACCTCCCATCAGGATTTGCGCCTCCACCAGCGCCCCGCATGGATGGACTTTAGTCTCCCACGCGGGTTTGGACTGGCGATAGCTGTCGTCGGTATTGTCGGGTTGGCAAGCTGGTTTGGCAAATTAAATGCCACGGAACCTTATGTGGTGCCGCCGGTCCCAGAAATGCTGAACAGTTGGGCCGGATCGACAACTTTAGAAAAAATACCGACAATTTCGCAAACACCTGCGCAACAGGTAACCGTAAAACCGTAACAGCAACGGTTGACCCCTACCCCCAAAACACGCCATTTCTCAAAGTAACCCAAAACCTAACCGTGAGAACGAACAATATGCCTGAAGGGCTACATTCTATTCGCCCATGGCGAACCATCTTGCGGCGCAAGACGCGCCAAATTATGGTGGGAAATGTGGCGGTTGGCGGTGATGCGCCGATCTCGGTGCAATCCATGACCAACACCTTGACCTCAGATGCAACGGCCACCATTGCCCAAATTACCGAACTGGCCGAAGCGGGCGCGGATCTGGTGCGGGTTTCGTGCCCTGATCCGGCGTCCACGGCGGCATTTGCCGAAATTGTTGACCAGTCTCCAGTTCCGTTAATTGCCGACATCCATTTTCATTACCAACGGGCCATTGAAGCGGCCAAGGCTGGGGCTTCGTGCTTGCGGATCAATCCGGGGAATATTGGCGATGCGACAAGGGTGCACGATGTCATCCAAGCCGCCAAGGACTATGGGTGTGCCATTCGCATTGGCGTAAACGGCGGCTCGTTGGAGCGCGATTTATTGGAGAAATACCGCGAGCCGTGCCCCGAAGCCATGGTCGAGAGCGCCTTGCGCCATGTCCGTATCTTGGAAGATCATAACTTTCAGCAATACAAAATCTCGGTAAAAGCTTCCGACCCGTTTTTAACCATTGCCGCCTATCAACAGCTTGCCGATGCAGTGGATTGCCCGTTGCATTTGGGCGTAACCGAGGCCGGAGGGCGGCGCATTGGCACGGTGAAATCAACCTTTGGGATATCCAATTTATTATGGTCCGGTATTGGCGATACCATTCGAGTTTCGTTGTCGGCTGACCCGGTGGAGGAGGTTAAAGTTGGTTTTGACATCCTCAAAAGTCTGGGGGTTCGCACTCGCGGCGTTAATATCATTGCTTGTCCGTCCTGCGCTCGCCAAGGCTTTGATGTGATCAAAACTGTCGAAGCTTTGGAGCAGCGTCTTAGCCATATTACGGAGCCGATTTCCCTGTCGATCATTGGTTGTGTGGTCAATGGTCCGGGCGAAGCGGCCTTTACCGATATTGGATTTACCGGTGGCGGCGCAGGGCAAGGAATGGTTTATATGGCCGGCCAGCAAACCAGCAAAACCAGCAATGATGAGATGATCGAGCATTTGGTCAGCTTGGTCGAAGCAAAGGCCAAGCAAGTGCGCGCGGCGACACCAAAATGAGCCTGATCCCGGCAACACGTTTGGCCCAAATCATCGACCGGTTTGAGGAAATTGAAGCCCGAATGGCGGTGGTCACTGACCCGATTGAGATCGTAGCTTTAGCCCGCGAATATGCCAATATAAAACCGGTGGCCGAGGCGGCACGAGCCTTGGCGCGGGTTACAGAAGAACTGGTTGAGCTAGAAGAAATTCATGCCGACCCAGAATCCGATGCCGAAATGCGGGAGATGGCGGATGCGGAACGCCAAGTATTGCTGGCCAAAATCCCCGAACAAGAACGCCAGATGCAGTTGTTGTTACTGCCCAAAGATAAGGATGACGAAGCACCGGTGGTCATCGAAGTACGCGCTGGAACCGGGGGCGACGAGGCCGCGATATTTGCCGGTGATTTATTTCGGATGTACCAACGCTTTGCCCAAATTGAAGGGTTTAAGCTGTCATTGGTTTCATCAACCGCCGGGGATCATGGCGGGTTTAAGGAAGTGATTGCCAATGTCACCGGCAACGGGGTCTATGGCCGCTTGAAATTTGAATCTGGGGTACACCGGGTGCAACGGGTGCCCGATACCGAAACTCAAGGGCGAGTTCATACCTCGGCGGCGACGGTTGCGGTGCTACCTGAACCGGAAGATATCGACATTCAAATCGAAGAAAAAGACTTACGCATTGATGTATTTCGCGCCTCCGGTCCCGGCGGCCAGTCGGTAAACACCACGGATTCAGCGGTGCGGATCACCCATTTGCCGACCGGCATTGTCGCCAGCCAACAAGACGAAAAATCCCAACACAAAAATCGCGCCAAAGCCATGTTGGTGTTAAAGGCCCGGATTTACGAGCAAGAGCGGGCCAGAGTGGATGCCATCCGCTCCGCCGAGCGCAAAGACCAGGTTGGCTCCGGCGATCGTTCCGAGCGCATTCGTACCTATAATTACCCCCAAGGCCGCCTTACCGACCACCGGATCAATTTGACCTTGTATAATCTGTCGAAGATCGTTGCCGGTGATGCCTTGGGCGAGGTAATAGATGCGCTATTTGCCGAAGATCAGGCCCGCAAATTGGCGGCGTTAGCAGAAGACAATGTCAATACGTAAGCAGGTGAACCAACACATGCACCAAAACTGGGCCGGATTGTCATTGGCGGCGCTATCACAGCAGATCGCCCAACAATTATTGGCTGTCGGTATTTTGGAGGCTGAACAAGAAACCAAATTATTATTTTCCAAGGTTTTCGGGCCTGATGTCTGGCAACAAATATTGGAGCCGGATCAACAACCAACACAAAAGCAAATCATCGAGCTCGCCCCTTTGCTGCAACGACGATTGGCCCGCGAGCCTTTGTCGCATATTTTGGGCGAAAAAGGCTTTTGGACTTTGGATTTAGAGGTGAACACCGACGTGTTAACCCCGCGCGCCGATACCGAGAAATTGGTGGAAGTCGCCTTGGCCCTCACCCACGAACAGCCCACGGGGCGGGTGCTTGACCTTGGCACCGGTTCGGGTGCTGTGTTATTGGCATTTTTGTCGGAAAGAGCCGGTTGGAGCGGTACCGGCATTGACATCAGTGACCCCGCCATAGCCGTCGCCAAACGAAATGCGACACGCGCGGGGTTAACCCAGCGCGCCAATTTCATCTGTACGAATTGGGCGAAATTGGACGGGTCTGATTACGATCTGCTGCTGTCCAACCCGCCCTATATTGCCAGCCAGGAAATTGACGAATTACCAATAGAGGTGCGCCAACATGAACCGCGCATCGCCCTAGATGGCGGAGATGATGGTTTGGATGCCTATCGCTTTTTGGTTGCACATTTGGACAAATGGCTACGGCCAAATGGCGGGTTCGCCTTCGAGATCGGTTGTACCCAAGCACAGCAGGTCACTCAGATACTGGAGCAAACTGGTTTCGCGCGCGCCATCGCCACGCATCTTGACTTAGCCGATAGAGAGCGCGTGGTGTGTGGACAAATGGAGCATTAGGATAATGGCTGTTCAAACTTGCACGAACTTCAAAAAAAGGGGTTGGAACTTGCGGCAACTCGCGCTAGTGTCTTGATAGATGCAGGCGGGATTGGCGTAAATACATACGCGTAGGTTGAGTATTTCGTACTCTTAAAAAACGAAAACAAGAAACCGAAATTGTCAGCAGGAATTGCCAGCGTCTATTTACCTGATCAACTTATTATTTCGGGCATAATTAGCAAAAAAATCGGCAATCATCATACCTTCAAATTTTACAATAATGACTCACATAGCTTTTGAACCAACAAAGGCACGCTTAAGGATATTAAAATGAAACGCGGACGCCCCAGAACCAATCAGGGCCGATCTAATCAAGGTCGAAAGCCAAACCCAAATCGTGCCCTTGAAAGCAACGGCCCCGGTGTTAAAATCCGGGGCGCGGCGCCAACCATTTTGGAAAAATACCTACAATTGGCCAATGACGCGACCACTTCTGGCGATCGGGTCAGTGCCGAATATTATTTCCAACATGCCGAGCATTATAGCCGATTGGTCCAAGCACAAGCGCGCGAAAAGGCCGACCGCGAAGAAGAACAAAAAACCCAAAGAGATGCGCGCCAAGCCGAATACGATGCCAGAAAAGCCGAACGGCAAAAAAATGAAACCAGCGCCAACGAGGAAAAAGCAGCGAAACAACCTGCCCCAATGCTCAAAGAAGAACCCGCCAGCGACAACACACCCAAACCGGCCCAGCAAAAACCAGCCAAAGAAAACCCAGCTTTCAATGGCCCGGTCTCCGATACAAACGAACTTCCAGCTTTCTTAACCGTGGCACCCACTACCGAAGAAGACGAAGCACCAACTCCCGTTCGCCGCCGTATCCGCCGCCCAAGAACCAAACCAGAAACCCCACCCGAAACCCTCGAAAACTAGAGCGCGCGCAAAACCTGTGACAAGCAAGGGGTGATCCTTGCTGTATGCACGGCGTACACCCGCGCTCGCTCGTCACCTAACCGAGGGCTACATTTTCTCCAAAATAGAACACGACTTCTGGGATCAATCCGGCCTAGCCATGCACCCCTAACGATGCCAGCCAGTTCGAGCGAGCGTTTTATATGGGGTCAGGGCGTAGGGCAATGAAAGAACTGCAGCATATCAAATGTCACTGCGTACAATGGCAAGAAAATTGCGAGAAAAGTAAAACCCGCAGACAGAACAAGCATTCCAATACTTACTACGTAGAGCCATGCGTCAGTGTCAGCTTTAAAGAAAATTACCACAGCGCCAAACAAGGCTATAAAAGTAGCAATTAAAGCAAGCCACATGGAAGGGATCAATATTCGGACCATGACTTGTGGGCATTCGGCGTTGAAACTGGCGTCAGCAAGAAAAGCCAGCACGGCAAATGGCACTGCCAACCACAAAATCAAAAGCTGATTCGCAAAACCTGGCGCATGTGGCACGTTCTCTGGTTGGCCACTATTTGTAGAATTACTTATCTTATTTTTCTTCATGAAAATCAGGATATAGTCGGCTGCCTACACCCGCAACGCACGGCAGCTGGCGGCACAGTATTCGGCAAAAACGTCGGAATCAGCGTCAACCAGCCTACCACCCTGTTACACCGCGGGATCGGTGCAACAAATAATCCATCATGGAGTCGAGTCCCATTTTTTTAACCCGCCCTGCTAGTACAGCTAGTGATCGCCTAGAAAGCATCTGAACGACCCAGCACCCGTCATCCCGATGACAATCGGGATCTAGCTTTTGTCACACCGGTATCACGAGCAGAACTGGCAACCGGCAGTAACAGGTGACGGCCTGCATTCCTTTATCACGACCCTCTCGCGCTCGTTTCTTTCTGGCTTGACCAGAGGGTCCGGTTGTTTCTTATTTCCATGAAGAACTGGACCCCGGCTCAAGGCCGGGGACCGTGGTGGGGTGAGCACTGGTTGTCAAATTTCAATTGTAACGCCTCCTTCCTCCCCTGCTTTTTGCGGGAGAGGTGGCCCCGAAGGGGGCGGAGGGGGCGCAGAGGGCGAAGAAAAAAAATGTAACTTTATCCACGCCCTTTACCGGAAAAGATATCGGCGCACCAAGCGCTATGATCTGTCTATGGATAAAACAAACTGCGTGCCATTTGGTTGGCACAGCTCGGCGATATCCGGCTTGTTCTTATCTTAAAAATGCCAAAAAACGCCAAAAAGTGCCAAGCTCTGTCGATACATGGCGCTTGCAACCAGAGGATAAGTTGGCACTATTCCCTCCCCTCATACCTTTGGTAATATTAGAGTTAAAATCAGCAAAGTAACGCTGGCTTTATGCTCTTTGACATAGTGAATACCGTTGAAATTTCCACAAAACATGCGTTTTTCCCAATTCAGGTTTTGTGTGAAATAACTTGTAGAATAATAACCAAATGAGTTTTGCTTTATACTTCTGCCGTGGAAAACTTCCAAATGGCCGTGTATTTTTTTATACGCCATCGGCCCAAAAAGTGGATGCCGGGTTTTGGATAAGATGATGGACAGCAAAGAAATATATACGCAAAAACCCAACTGGTTTTTTGTACCCACTAGCTTTACACTAAACCATACCATCCGGGCGTTAGGAGAAACCAATGCGGATTTTTGGCATTTTATTCGTAATCCTTTTTGGTATTGCCATGACCTTGTGGGTGCTGCGCACACCAAATATGGATATCGCAGTGTTGGAGGCCAAATACGGCGGCCCACCGTCGCAATTTGTCACCTTGGCCGTCGGCGAACGGGTGCATTTTCGCGATCAGGGCAACCGACACGGCCGCGTACTGATTTTGTTACATGGCACGGCTGCGTCCTTGCATACTTGGGAGCCGTGGGTGGCTTTATTGGGCGATGACTATCGGATCATTACGCTGGATTTGCCGGGGCATGGGTTAACCGGCCCGGTGCCTGATTGTACGTATTCCGTTGAGTGTGCGGTACGGGTTGTTGAGGCTGTACGCCAGCATTTGGGGTTGGAGCATTTCGTGCTGGGGGGTAATTCGTTTGGTGCAATATTTCTTGGCGTTATGGGTTGACCTACCCGCAATATGTTGATGGTTTAATATTGTCTGATGCGTCGGGCGGCCCAGATATCAATCCGGCGCCCATGACATTGAGCTCTGTCGTCGCGCAAATTCCGGTGGTCAATCTTTTGCTCGACTTCATCACACCGCGCGCCTTGGTCAAATCTGGGTTGGAGGATGCGACCCGTGTTGCCGGCATTGTCACGGATGAAAAAATAGAGCGCTATTGGCATTTACTGCGCAGACCCGGCAACCGACAAGCCATGCGAAAAAGGCTTACTGCCCCGAACAATGACGCGATTTTTCGGTCAGAACTAGCGCAAATGCACACTCCTACTTTGATCCTGTGGGGCCGCGAAGATCAGTTTGTTGATCTAGCCGATGGCCTTTGGTTTGGCAAAACAATTCCAAATGCGCAGGTAGCAGTGTATGATGGCGTTGGACATTTACCCATGGTCGAAGTGCCCGTGTTAAGCGCGATTGATGTGAGGGAATTTTTGCAAAGCTTGCCGTCACGGGTTCCTGAACCACATGCCAATTAGCAAAACCTATAACCCAAAACCGGCTTTTTCGCAATTGGGGGCTGAATTTTCCGACCCCGTAAAACCGGTGGAATTTACAGACATTACCTTGCGATACTTCAACCAAAGTGCGGCCGATGATATAGGGTTGGGCGCTTTGACGGCACAGGAGCAAATGCAGTATTTCGCAAAGTTTCAACCCCTGCCGGACAATTTACCAACGCCATTGGCTCTGCGTTATCATGGCCATCAATTTCGTAGCTATAACCCACAACTTGGCGATGGGCGCGGGTTTTTGTTTACGCAATTGTCGGACAACAACAACCGGCTGTTAGACCTGGGAACCAAGGGCACCGGCCCAACCCCTTGGTCCAGAGGTGGCGATGGGCGCTTGACCCTAAAAGGCGCATGTCGCGAAATTTTAGCAACGGAAATGCTAGAGGCTTTGGGAGTGAACACTTCGCGCACATTGTGTGTGTTTGAAACTGACAAACAGCTTTGGCGCAATGATGAACCCAGCCCGGCGCGCTCGGCAGTACTAACCCGATTAAGTCATACCCATATCCGCTTTGGTACGTTTCAGCGGCTGGCCCATTTGGGTAAAGCAGACGAAATGCACGCACTATTGGCGCATATTGGTGAGCATTATATGCCAACACTACAAACCATACCGCAAGCTCTGCGACCCGCCGCATTTTTAGAGATCGTGGTGGAAATGTCGGCCAAACTTGCGGCCCAGTGGATGGCAGCCGGGTTCGTACACGGGGTGTTAAACACCGATAACATGAACATAAATGGGGAAAGTTTCGATTATGGACCTTGGCGGTTTTTACCAAGCTATGACCCGAAATTTACCGCGGCATATTTCGACACCCACGGGCTTTATGCCTATGGCCGCCAGCCAGAAGCGGTGAGTTGGAATTTGGCGCGTTTGGGCGAGGCTTTGGGCACTCTTGCTCCGATTGAAGAGTTACAAGCGGCGCATCGTTCGTTTTCAGCGCTTTGGCAAATTGAGCTGCCATTGGCATTTTTGGCTCGCCTCGGCCTGCAACCAAAAGAGCCGGCGGAAGACCTGGAGTTCATCCAAATTATGTTCAAAACTTTGGGCGATACGCAGCTTCCGTTTGAGGGGTTTTTGTTCGACTGGTTTGCCGTCGATGAGAAGCGGGCGATGAGCCGGCCTAATTTGACTGTCTATCAAAGCGATGATTTTAAGGCTTTGCGCAGCTTGATCCTTACCTATCAACCGGATCGGCCCGAGCGATTATCTCACACTTATTTTGCACGAGAAACGCCAGAAACCTTGTTGATTGATGAGGTCGAGGCGTTGTGGGCACCGATTGCGGCAGATGATAATTGGGAGGCGTTTCATCAAAAGATTGCTGGAATCCGACAAGTAAAACAGGCGTTAAACTTCACCTGAACCCATCGTTCACCTTAAGGTCAGGTGCATGCAGTTAGGTTTGGTCTTGCCGAGGGATTTTTGCTTGAGACAGGAGTCCAGACATGAATACGAAACTAGTAAAACAAGGCTTGCTTGCTGCATTTGCGGTAACGGCCCTAAGTATAAGCATCCCGGCCGTTGCCTATGATGACGATCGCCGAAAGGCCAAAAGCGGCAAATCCTATAACAGCCAGAGCTATTCTGGCAATCGTGGCGGACGAGACCATCAGTATCGCGAACGCCAACGCGGTGGCAAACAGTATCACGATCACCGCCGCGGCCATGGTAAACAATATCGCGATCACCGCCGAAGCCATAGTAAACAGTATCGCGATCAACGCCGAGGCTATGGTATTCCTTGGGCATGGAAACAGGTGCCCGGCAAAATCGTCAATGTCGGACATGGTCGAAGCTCTAATTGTTTTCGGGTGAAACAGCGCGGCTTCTATAATCAACACCGCGCCATTGTCACCGTTCGCTATTGCGAAAACTATTACGGAAACCCAAAACGAGTACGTGGATCAAAAAGATTAATCCGCTATACCACAAATCGGCATTATAATTGAGTAAGCCAGAAAAGCGGCAAGCCTTCGGACTTGCCGCTTTTTTCTTTACACGCCACAAACCACAGAACAGGAACAGGAACAGGAACAGGAACAGGAACAGGAACAGGAACAGGAACAGGAACAGGAA
>JAESUG010000031.1 GCA_016763185.1 Robiginitomaculum sp.
AGTTAGACCAGTGATGGTTGCCTCAGTAGTTGGTGCAGTAACTGTAGTAGATTGTTCTAATCCATTAACATCATCATAAGTAATTGTGTAAGTTACAACATCACCACTGTTATCTAATTCTGGTTCTGTCCAATCAAGGAATACTTGTTTGTCACTAATTTGTGCAGTCAAGTCAGTGATTTGTTCTGGTGCACCTAATGGGGTTTCAGATGCAGGATTTGATAAACCGCTAGTGTTACCATTTTGATTAGTTGAAGTAACTCTAAATGTATATTCAAATCCATTTGTTAGACCAATAATTGTAGCAGATGTATCAGGGGCAGTTACAGAACTTGTTCGAGATACACCAGTATCATCAACATATGAGATTGTATAAAATGAAATATCACCACTACCGTCAAGATCAGGTTTAGTCCAATCAAGGAAAATTTGTTCATCACCTGCAGTTGCTGCAAGATCATTTATGGTTCCAGATGAACCAAGAGGAGTAGCAGTTACTGGAGGGGATGACGGAATACTGGTACTACCATTATCATTTGTTGCAGTAATTGTAAATGAGTATTCATGACCATTAGTTAGACCGGTGATGGTGGCAGTAGTTGATGGATGGTTAATTGTAACAGTTATTGGGATACCATCAACATCATCATAATGAATTGTATAAGTTACAATTTCACCACTACCATTAAGATCAGGTTTAGTCCAATCAAGGAATACTTGTGTGTCACCAGGGGTTGTAGTTAGGTCATCAATTGCATCAGGTGCTCCAAGTGGAGAGACAGTTACAATATTAGAATTAGCGCTGGTACCAACACCGTTTGTTGCAGTAAGGACAAATGTGTAAGTATGTCCATTAATTAGTACAACTTCTTGTTGTGTTGCAGAAGATGCAGGATTCAATGTAGTTGTTGTACCAGCTGTTGTATCAGTAATTGTAAGCGTGTAGCCAGTTAGTGTACTGCCATTGTCTGCGGGTGCAGTCCATGATGCAGTTGCACTGTTGTTATCAGCAGTTACTGATAGAACAGGTACATTAGGTACATCAAATGTTGTATCAGCAACAGAGCCAGATGCAGTTCCCACACCACCAGAACTGACTGCAGAAACTCTATAGGTGTAAGTGGTGCCATTATCTAATCCAGTATCAGAATATGTAGTTGCAGGTGTGCTAGTAGTTGTAACAACTACAAATAACTCATCACCAGCATGTCTTTCAATCTGATATCCAATTAGAGTTCCAAATTCTGGATCATTAGATGGAGCAGTCCATGCCAAATTGATTTGTTCATTAGAGATTGCAGTTGCAGAAAGACCAGTTGGAGCGTTTGGTGTTTTAGCTGGAGTTACAGTTGCAGGATTGGAAATAGTACTTGTTAAACTATTGACGTTAGTTGCAGTAATTGTAAAGGTGTATTCTACACCATTCGTGAGACCAGTGATTAGTGTATTTGTATTACCTGGTGCTTGAACTATAACGGTTTGAGTTCCTGAATTTTCATAAGTAATTGTATAGAAATCAATATCACCACTGTTATCTAATTCTGGTTCTGTCCAGTTGAGGATTACTTCAGTATCACCAATAGTTGCAGCCAAGTCATCAATTGGTTCTGGTGCACCAAGTGGAATTTCAGTTATAGTTGCAGGTGTGCTAGTTAGTGGAACGCCGTTAGTTGCAGTAACTGAGAATGTGTAGGAATTACCGTTAGTTAGACCAGTAATTGTGGCAGTTGTAAGAGGAGCAATAACAGTTTGAGATCCAGAATCATAAGTAATTGTATAAGTTACAACATCGCCACTGTTATCTAATTCTGGTTCTGTCCAATTGAGGGTAACTTGTCCATCACCAGAAGTTGTTGCCAAGTCATCAATCGGTTCTGGTGCGCCAAGTGGGATTGCAGGTATAGGAGTAGATGGAATACTAGTTAATGGGATGCCGTTAGTTGCAACAATAGTAAACAAGTATTGGTTACCATTAGTTAGACCAGTGATTGTGGCAGTTGTAGTTGGATGATTAACTGTAACTGTTTGCTCTACTCCAGCATCATTATCATAAGTGATTGTGTAAGTTACAACATTTCCACTATCATTTAATCCAGGAGCAGACCAGTTGAGTGTGACTTGTCCACTGCCGTCAGTTGCAGAGAGGTCAGAAATTTGATCAGGTGCTCCATATGGAATTTCAGTTACAGTTGCAGGTGTACTAGTATTTGGAATGAAATTAGTTGCAGTAACTGAGAATGTGTAGGAATGACTGTTAGTTAGACCAGTGATGGTTGTAGTAGTAGTTGGGACATCAACATCAAATTCTACAAGGATTCCATTATCATCATTGTAAGATACAGTGTAAAAGTTAATTGTACCACTGCCATTAAGACCTGGTTCAGTCCAGTTGAGGGTAACTTGTTTGTCACCTGAAGTTGCAGTTAGGTCATCAATTGTATCAGGTGCTCCAAATGGAATTATATTTACAGGATTAGAATTAGCGCTGGTACCAATACCGTTTGTTGCAGTAAGGATAAAGTCATAGGCATGTCCGTTAACTAGTACAACTTCTTGTTGTGTTGCAGAAGATGCAGGATTCAATGTAGTTGTTGTACCAGCAGTATTATCAGTAATTGTAAGGGTGTAACCAGTTAGTGCGCTGCCATTGTCTGCTGGTGCAGTCCATGATGCAGTTGCACTGTTGTTATCAGCAGTTACTGATAGAACAGGTGCATTAGGTACATCAAATGTTGTATCAGCAGCAGAGCCAGATGCATCACCAGTACCAGCAGTTGTGATTGCAGATACTATGTAGGTGTAAGTGATTCCATTAGATAATCCAGTATCAGAATATGTAACTGCAGTTGGGTCTACTTCATTAGTGGTATCTGCAATTTCTGCAAAGACACCATCACCTGAATGTCTTTCAATAAGATAGCCTAGTAGAGTTCCAAATTCAGCACCAAGAGATGGAGCAGTCCAAGACAAATTGATTTGTTCATTAGATATTGCAGTTGCAGAAAGATCAGTTGGAGCGTTTGGTGTAGTTATTGGTGTTGCAGTTGCAGGGTTAGATGCTGTACTTTCAAATCCTGCATCATTAGTTGATGTGACAGTAAAGGTGTAAGTAAATCCGTTAGTTAGACCAGGAATATTGAGGGTCGTAGTTGGTGCAAGGACTTGAACTGTCTTTAAGACTCCATTGTCATCAGTGTAAGATACGGTGTAAAAGTCAACTGAACCACTGTCATTAAGTCCAGGTTCAGTCCAGTTGAGTGTAACTTCAGTGTCACCAACTGTTGCACCAAGATCATTGATTGTATCTGCTGCACCTAGTGGGATTGCAGTGACTGTTGCAGGGATGCTAGTTAGTGGGACACCGTTAGTTGCAGTAACTGAGAATGTGTAAGAGTGACCGTTAACTAGATTAGAAATAGTTGCCTCTGTAGTTGGAGCAGTAACTGTAATTGTTTGTTCTACTCCAGCAGCATTATCATATGTAATTGTGTAAGTTACAATATCACCACTGTTATCTAAATCAGGTTGTGACCAATCAAGGAATACTTGTTTGTCACTGATTTGTGCAGTCAAGTCAGTGATTTGTTCTGGTGCACCTAGAGGAGTTGCAGATGCAGGGTTAGACAAACCACTAGTGTTGCCATTTTGATTAGTTGAAGTAACTCTAAATGTATATTCAAATCCATTTATCAAACCAGTAATTGTTGCAGATGTATCAGGAGCATTCACAGGAGTGGTTTGGGATACACCAGCATCATCGACATAGGATACAGTATAAAATGAAATTTCTCCACTGCCATCAAGATCAGGTTTAGTCCAATCAAGGAATACTTGTTCATCACCAGCAGTTGCTGCAAGATCATTAATGGTTCCAGAAGAACCAAGAGGAGTCACATCTACAGGAGGAGATGATGCATCACTAGTACTACCGTTATCATTAGTTGCAGTAATTGTAAAGGAGTATTCATGACCGTTAGTTAGACCAGTGATTGTTGCAGTAGTAGATGGATGGTTAATTGTTACAGTTCTTGGGATACCATCAACATCATCATAATGAATTGTGTAAAAGTCAATTGTACCGCTGCCATTAAGACCTGGTTCAGTCCAATCAAGGAATACTTGTGTATCACCAGCAGTTGCAGTAAGGTCATCAATTGCATCAGGTGCACCTAGTGGGGATACAGTTACAACATTAGAATCAGCACTGGTACCAACACCGTTAGTTGCAGTAAGGACAAATGTGTAAGTGTGACCGTTAATCAATACAACTTCTTGCTGGGTTGCAGAAGCTACAGGATTCAATGTTGTTGTTGTGCTATCAGTAGTATCAGTAATTGTAAGGGTGTAACCAGTTAATACACTGCCATCGTCAGCTGGTGCAGTCCATGATGCAGTTGCACTGTTATTATCAGCAGTTACGGATAGAACAGGTGCGTTAGGTACATCAAATGTTGTATCAGAAACAGAACCAGATGCCTCACCAGTACCAGCTGTTGTGATTGCAGAAATTCTGTAGGTGTATGTTGTTCCATTTGCTAATCCAGTATCAGAGTATGTAGTTGCAGTTGGATCTACTTCATTAGTAGTATCTACAATTTCTACAAATGTACCATCACCTGAATGTCTTTCAATTAGATATCCTAGTAGAGTTCCAAATTCAATACCAGTTGCAGGGGCAGTCCAGGACAAATTGATTTGTTCATTAGAGATTGCAGTTGCAGAGAGAGTAGTTGGAGCATTTGGCGTAGTTATTGGTGTTGCAGTTGCAAGGTTGGATATTGCACTCTCAAAT
>JAESUG010000032.1 GCA_016763185.1 Robiginitomaculum sp.
CCCAATATTGCCGGTTTGCTTTATTGACGACTGCGAACGAGCTTAGGCTTGGCCTGCAGTTTGTTGTTGCTTCGCTTCATAGCGCATTTCCATATTCACCAGACGCTGCCAATTTGACTGTGATAGCCTATGGGCATAAACCGCCGCTAAAGCTCCATTATCACGAAACTCAACCATTTTTTCAGCAGAAAGCTTGTTTAATTTTGCATCAGAAACACCCAAATAATCACCCATTTTCTGATTGGTGCTTTTACCATCGGCTCCGAGCAAGGCAATAATAATATCTTCGGTCTCAAACATATCTAGCTCGCTCATAAAGCGAATAAAGTTTGCTGTGCCCATAGTTTCCGTTTCGTATGACTTAACAAATTCGATGGCTTGGTTGGTCATATCCGTCAGTTCAGTACCCTCAAAAAATGGCTTATCCGGGTTTTCCGAAATCAGCGACGAAGCCCGGTCGATACAAATCATTAAATTGCTGGCATCCGCATCGTTCTTCGCAGATGCAAACGGATAACGGCGAACAAATGCCGGCACATATGCACCATCAAGCAATTTACCATGCTCATCAACAAACGCGTTTCGGCCCTTCTTCATTCCCATTACAGCTGCCGGTGTTTTATCTTCGCCAGCAAACACAATCGGATAATTCAGAGCGACATGAGTAAACTCAGCGACCGTGATCGGTATAATTTGAGTTTCGCGCAAGAAAGCAAATGGTTGCTCCTTTGGCTGGGTAATTCCCAACTTGCTATGGGTATCTACATTTAGCAATTCCGGCTGTTTATAAAACAACATATTGCCAGTGATAGTGGGCGCCGGGGCGCTGGTTTCTTTTGCCATATTAGTTCCCCTGAACCTAGTGAAGCATTTTGCAAGCGTTCATCTAGCGGATCACGCGGCCAATGCCAACACCCATCTGCTGTTTTGAAGGTATAAACTTATATTAAACTGAACGACCTTAAGTTTGCCAGAGGTTGTTTGGTTAATTTATGTGGCTTTTGGAACAGAAATGGTCCTATGATTTGGACCACCTCTCACCATTTGAAACTTCACTAGCTTGCCCGGCAAAACCTGTGGCAGGTTATTCGTCAAGTCTTCGATGTTAACTGTACCTCTGCAAGCAATTTCATCACTGCTAACGACCAAGACTGGGCGAGCTGATGTTAGGTTCGGGTTTACGTTACGGCGAGAACCGGTAACGACTACCACGTCTTCGTCTGCATTGTTTGCGCGATCTTGAGCGATTTCTAAGGTTAATGAATTCAACAATAATTCGATACTATAATCATTGTTCGGAGTGTTGCAGTTTTAGTACGCATTGGGATGGCTCAACCGTGTTGGATTTACATAAAATACCACAGATTTGCTTTACCCAACTTTCAAAACAATTTGCTATACAGCCAATAAGAAGGTCGGAACAACCGGCCCACATAAGGGGAATATTATGGAAAGCCAATCCGAGTTTATTGATCTACGCATACTTATTGTCAAACCCGATACCGGATACAATATGTTGCAAATTGTCCTAGAGCAGTTTGAATTTAATCGCATAACAACTGTGCCAAATTACGAAAGCACCCTTGATCAACTTTGCTTCAATAGCTTTGATCTGATGGTCATATGCGACAGTCTACCGACGGAAACCATTTCTAGTTTTGCACAAAATATAAAATGTGGAGCCTTGAACAACGAACTGGACATGGCGATATTGTCACTGGCTGAATCCGGTCAAGCCGCCCCGACATCCAGCACAAAATTACTTCAGCATTTGCGCCAAGCATTTACCCGCGCCGAAGCCGTCAAAGCTGCCAGCGCGATTTCAAACAGCCGCACAGCACGCCTTGAACAAAGCCAACAAGCTGCCGGTTAACGACCAAACACTTGTTGTACGGTTTTTGATGCGAACTGGAACGGGTTTGCGCGGATATTCTTTTCCTGTTCACCTAAATAATAAAATAAGCCGCGTAAGGTCTGCTCGACCACATGGTCAGACAATGACCCACGCAAATTACCGCCCAGCTTCGAAAATCCATAGCGCGAGCCAACTCGATCAGCTAATTTCAAACTGCCGGTGTCATCCAACGTCTGCTCGATCAACGGACGAAATGCTTGGGCTAAGCCGTCACCCATACGAGCGCGTAAGTATTCGGTTGCCCCGGTATCTGGGCCTTGGACAATGGCCACCGCATCAACAACCGATAGGGTAGAAACCGCATCCATCAACAATGCCTTTCCGGCGGGGATTGCATTTTCCGCGCCCTGATTGATTTTTGAATGCAGCTCGTCAAACGGCCCGGACAAGCCAAAAAATGATACATTCTTGCGAACCCGCTCGATGACGCCGGGTAACGGAATACGAATTTTACCGTCTGCCCAAAACCCGCCTGGAACGCCCAATTGGTTGACCACGACATCGACACCGATACGAAGGGCATCGCGCAAACCCGTATCCGCCAACCTCGCGCTTAGCCCCAGATCAGCATCAGGAGTTGGCTTCCCTTTGCTAATGCGCCCAAACAAACCGCGCCCAAAGCTCCATAAATCATCGCCCGCCACGGCAGACGATCCGACACTAGCCATTAAGCCACCAAGTAAAAATGTCCGTCTTTGCATATGCATACCCCTAACTGGTTGTTGTGGTGCGTCTACTGAGCGTCCAAGGAGCGTAATAAATCACGTGCTTGGGCGGCCTCGGCATCGGTACCGCCTAGGGATAGCGCCTGTTCATAAAAATTGCGAGCTTGTTTCGCTTCACCGGCATCTTGCGCAATAGCCCCCAAACCAACATAGGCAGCAAAGGTATCCGGGTCAAAGGTCAAAAGTCGCTCAAAAACCTCTCGCGCATCCTTGGCTTTGCCCTCTCGTGACAGACAGGCACCAAATCGGGCCAAATTCTCTAATGCCCACGGATCATCTGTTACAGCCTGCTCTGATGCGGCGCATTGCTCTTTGCTCAAACTACCGGCAACCCGTAACGAGGCCTCGCGGATCATGCCTTGCCCAACCATTGTATCCGGCAATGGAATACGTTTTGTTGGCACATCACCATCATTCGTCGGTTGCGACAGCTCTTTTTCCATTGCTGGATCGGGCAGCGGCGCAGCCATATCGTCAGGTTTGGCCATTTTATCAAGCTCGGCGATCGCGTCTGCTACTTGTTTGGCGTCTGCCATTTGTTCTGGTGCTGGTTTTTTGGTCATCTGGTTTTGCATTTTTGGCTTTTTGCTGACAAACAACAAAGCGTCTTTGGCTCCGTCAATCGGTTCTAAAAATACGGCAGTGACCAAAATAGAATTTTGATAAACTTGCGCTTTTGCACCTATTGGATTTTTGCTTAATGCGAAACGTATCCGAACTCCGCCGGGGGCTGGAATTTGCCGGATCGAACGAAACAATGATGCAGCGGACGAAATGAGCTCAATCGGTGTGCCCTCAACCCCGAGTACATCTACGTCCATGCCGGTTTCGGTGATGAACACTTTTACGGCGCTTGGCTGGCCTGCAAATGAGAACAGTATGCTTGCCGTTTCCGCTTGTGCGGCAAAACTTACATCGCGCAAGTCTGCCCACACCGCACTGGCATTGGCAACGCTCAGGACAAGGGCGGATAACAAAATACGTAGATTGAACATCTGTTTTCTTTGGCTCGTGAATAAACGGTGCCTTAGGTATTAAGGGCAAGGATTAAACTTGTGTAAAGGATTTGCAGTCTGAACCTAAAAACGTTACGAACGGGCCAAATAATCAATAAACTTTCAATATCTCTAAAAGGAAACCCCCATGCGCGAAGCCGTTATTGTCTCCACCGCCCGCACCCCAATTGGCAAAGCCTATCGCGGTGCATTTAATGATACCCAGCACCAAACCCTTGGGGGACACACCATCAACCACGCGGTACACCGCGCCGGACTGGATGGCGGCGAAGTGGACGACGTGGTGATGGGAACAGGCCTTGGGCAAGGCTCTGCTAGCCAAAACTCGGCCCGCCAGTCCCTGATCCGGGCTGGCCTGCCCGATACCGTATCCGGGATGAGCGTTGATCGCCAATGTGCGTCGGGCATGATGGCCATTTCCATTGCTGCCAAACAGATCATTTGCGATGGCATGGATATTTGTGTCGGCGGCGGCACTGAGAGCATTTCACTGGTCCAAAACGACAAAATGAACCTGTTTCGGGCGGGAGACCCTTGGATCAAGGCCAACAAACCGGCGCTTTACATGTCAATGTTGGAAACCGCCGAAATTGTTAGCGCCCGCTATAACATTAGCCGCGATGCCCAAGATGAATACGCCTTGCAATCCCAACAACGAACGGCCGCAGCCCAACAACAAGGCAAATTCGATGACGAAATCGTACCTTTATCCACCTCGATGAAAGTAATGGACCGTGCCACTGGCGAAATATCTGACCAAGACGTAACTTTAACCAAAGACGAAGGCAATCGACCCACCACCACCTTGGAAGGCCTACAAGGCTTGCAACCGGTGTTCAAAGACGGGCAACAAATTGCCCAAGGCCAATTCATCACCGCTGGCAATGCCTCACAGCTTTCCGATGGCAGTTCCGCTAGCGTGCTAATGGAAGCAGCGGTTGCCGCAAAGCGCGGCCTTAGCCCACTTGGCATATATCGCGGTATTGCCGTGGCGGGCCTAAACCCCGATGAAATGGGCATTGGCCCCGTGTTTGCCGTACCAAAATTACTGGCGGCCAATGGTCTTACCGTGGATGATATTGATTTATGGGAATTAAACGAAGCCTTTGCAGTACAGGTTTTATATTGCCGCGACAAATTGGGCATCGACAATGAACGCCTGAACGTCAATGGCGGCGCGATCTCCATCGGTCATCCCTATGGCATGTCCGGCGCAAGAATGGTCGCTCACGCCTTAATCGAAGGCAAAAGACGCGGTGCCAAATACGTGGTTTGCACCATGTGCGTCGGCGGCGGAATGGGCGCTGCTGGTTTGTTCGAAGTGGCGTAAAAATGACAGTATCAAAGGAGTTTATCGCCTTTGTCTGTGACCATTTCTCGGAATTGGGTGAGATCAACTCCCGCTATATGTTTGGTGGAGCCGGGGTTTATGCCCAAGGCGTGATGTTTGCTTTGATCGCATCGGACACTTTGTATGTAAAAATCGATCCACAGATGAAGACAGAGCTTCATGAATTGGGGTGTGGGCCATTTATGTATGATCCGGGCAATGGCAAAGAACCTAAATCAATGGGTTATTGGACGATCCCAGAAAGCGCGATGGATGACCCGCATGAAGCTGTCGAATGGGGGCAACGCGCCTTACAATTCGCTTTGTCCAAACAGAAAAAGAAATAGCTGCCTTCGCTTAATTCGCCGCCGAATTTTCCAATTTACTCAGCAGGGCCGTATCAATGCGTCCGGTTTGGGCCAATCCATTGTCGCGCTCATACGCAATAACCGCCAAGCGCGTGGCTGCGCCAACAGCGCCATCGGCTGGGCCCGGCTTATATCCCAACCGCGCCAACAAAATCTGTGAGCGACTAATGGACGTTGGATTGATCACTTGTGGCCGTCCCCAATTTAAGTTGCGAAACACACCATTTGCCGCCAGATCAAGTGGCCTTGGGCGAAAACGCTCAGTGATGGTTTCAGCTTCGGTGACGGCTTCCGGCGGTAATTGGCCTTTTAATGTCACTAGCTTTTCGCTCGCGCCACGATCGCCAGCTCTGGCAGCAATGGCATACCAAGCATACGCATCCGGAGAACTTTGCGGCACCCCTAAGCCTTGCTCATACAGCAGCGCTAAATTGTACTGAGAATTTGCCAAGCCTAATAACGCAGCTTCTTCAAACCATTTAGCCGCACTTTCATAGCTCTGCGCGACCGAGCGACCCTCGGCATAGAACATTGCCAGATTGTGCATGGCCCGACGATTGCCACCATTGGCCGAGCGTTCGGTCCATCGTCGCGCTTCGCGGTCATCCACCGTAATACCAGTGCCGTTGGCATAATATTTGGCCAATTGATATTGCGCCGCAGGCAGGCCTTTTTCGGCGGCTTGGCGCATGACCGCAGCGGCCTCGACCTCTCGTCCTGTATCCACCAAGGACCCCGCATATTGAAACTGCGCTACCGGATCACCGGCATTGGCGGCTTGCTCCAAACTAGGGCGAACGCTCTTAACTGGTGGGATAGACGAAGCGGGGATCGGCGCACTGGTGTTGGGTGAAACATCCGGCACCGTGTTTACATTTAAATGCGCAACTTCGATGGGCCGCCCAACCGGTGCAGGGCGCTGTACCGTCACCGCTGGTTGCGGTTCGAACACTGGGGCTTGAGCGTGCTCAATTGGCGCGATGAGTTTCGGGGTTGGCGCTATGACTTGCGCCGGTGGCTCAACAGCCAAAGCTGTTGGTCGTTCTGGATTTGCGGCGAACACCATCTGTTCACTTGGCGCGGTTGATGGGGTAAAGCCATTTAACAACCGATCATCAGGGGCGGGTTCGTTAAATTGTTTCTGAGCCGTCAGCGGACCGGTAGCGCCGCCACCAAAGTCAAATATGGCCACAGTGGCAGCCACTCCAACGGCAAACACGGCAAACACACTAACCGCAATGGCCATTGTGCTGGTAACACCTCTTGGCTTTCGCTTTGTCTCACTGGCTGGTGCCCGCGCACCCGCAGGGTATGATTGTTGTTCGTTTCCAGCTTGCGAAGCGCTCAACATGGAGCGTCTGGCCGCATCGACAAATGCTTGATTGGCCGTAGCACCAATAACCTCGTTCGGGTCCATCTCGTGCGTGGGATACGCGTCGGCAATATTTTGATTATAATCCGAAGGTATAAATTGCGGCAACACACCTTCTGGCTCCGCATCGTCAAAGGCATCATATCCGTCCAAAGGCGGCAAACTAGGCTGCTCAAATGCGCTCTCTGCTTGCGGGTATTGCGCCGCAGCCAGTGGTTCTGCCAATGGGTTTGGAGGCGTTACCAATACATCCGCCACATCCGCCGATGAACCCCAAACATCGTGATTTGGCCCGGTGGCACCTAGGCTTGTTGCAGGCTCACCCGGTTCACCGGTCAGCTCTGCAAACGGCGGCGTGGTGCGGCTTTCAATGGCCGCTAACCGGTCCGTTAACGTCGCAAGGGCGCGCTGCACTGGCGAAGCATCGGAAGTGGTTTGTTCACTGGCTTCGTCAAGGCGTTGATGTACGCGCTGCAAGGCTTCCTCGACCAGCTCTGCGGTACGGGTTTCAGATAAACGTAATCTAGCTTCTAGTTTATCATCTTCCGCTTTGTCGGCTTCGGCTTTGTCGGTTTGAGCAAACCTGGCTTCGAGCCGCTCGGCGACTTGGGTCATAGAGCGCCCAACTTTTTCCAACGCCGCTGCTTGGTCTTGTTGTAAGTCAACCAGCCGCGTTTCGGTACGTTGCTCCGAAGTTTGCAACCGGCTTTCCACCGCCTCGCCCAATTTGGAAACCACCACGGCAATTTGCTCCAAAGTACTGGCATGACGGTTTTCGGTGGCGGCAAATTTTTGGCGCACTCGCAATAAAGCCGTTTCCATTTGTGCCAGTTTTGGATTGGCCGCTTGTGCCTCAATTTGCGCCGCCAATTGACCTCGTGTTTCGGCAACCACTTTGATCAGTTCATTGCTGATCAACGAGAACCGCTGATCGAACTTAGCCGACAAGCCAGAGTCTGAATTTTGGCTCAAAGCAACCTCGCTGGCCTTGAGCCGCTCATTGACGTTCAAGAAGCTAGCTTCCAATGTCCGAAGCGCATTGTCGGTTTGTTTCTCAGCGTGCGCCAAGCGCTGGCTAATTTCATCAGAGCGATTGTTGATCAGCTCCACATCCTTATCGAGTTCATGACGTAATTTGCTGTTGTTGATATCGCTTTGCTCGCCAATGGTATCCACGCGCCGGGCCATGTCTTTTAGCTCGCGCGATAATTTACTGGAAAGCTGTTCGGTTTCTTCGTCCGTGTGCGCCAAACGCGCATCCAAAGTTTGCAAGGATTGCGCAAGCTGTTCGCTCACATCCGTTTGCAACTTTTCCACGCCATCTAGCTTGGCCAACAAGCCCAATACCGATTGATCAATGCCCGTAATCGCTAATGTCGAGCGATGCTCGGTTGCCTCCACCCGCCGGGCTAGGTTTTCAATATCCACCGACAACGGAGCTACGCCAGCTGCATTATGTTCATCCCACCTTGGTATTACGCCCAAAATACCCGTTTGCCCTGGGTGCTCATGCGCCGGCACTACCGACGGAGTGACTTGGCCTGCTTCAAGCATTTTTCTGCTAAGCCACTCACCCACGGTCAACCCTTGGCGCTGGGCTGCTTGTTTGGCAGCAGCGCGGGCTTTTGGGTCAATTCCCTTTACACTCCATGGTCCGTTACCGGCCATTTCGAATCACTCCCCTAACGGACAACAAGTCACAGTAGCATCAAGATATATGGTGTAAACCGCACTCATCAAACACTATAACTAGTGGTACTACTGGTATGTCTTTCGAACAAACTTGGTAACCCCGCGTTAATTGAGGTTAACAAAACATCTTATCCGGTTAAGATCAGGTAAACTTCATTAACCATAGTTTTGGAAAACACCCCATGCTGTCTAAATTTGTTCCTTTACCGCCACGTCCTATTGTTTCGGCGGCCGAGACTACTGCTCGCGCCAAAAAGTTTTTTGAAGACATTAGCCAACGCCGCACTGTTCGTGATTTTGCCGACACCCCAGTTCCCAAGGCCACCATAGAATGGGCGATCAAAGCCGCAGGCAGTGCGCCCTCTGGGGCCAACAAGCAGCCGTGGACATTTGTTGCGGTCAGCAACCCAGCGTTAAAGACCAAAATCCGCGAAGCTGCCGAAGCAGAAGAAGCAGCGTTTTATGCCGGAAAAGCTGGTAAGGAATGGCTGAAAGATCTGGCGCACTTAGGCACAGACGAACACAAACCCTTTTTGGAAACCGCGCCGTGGCTGATTGTGGTTTTTCAACAAAATTACGGCATAGACGAAACCACCGGCAAAAAAAGCAAACACTATTATATCCACGAAAGCGTTGGTTTGGCCTGTGGCCTGTTGTTGGCCAGCTTCCACCAAGCGGGTTTAACCACGTTGACCCACACCCCGTCTCCGATGAATTTCTTGCGCGATTTGCTGCACCGTCCGCTGTCGGAACGAGCGGTGATGATTGTGGTCGCTGGCTATCCGGCCAAGGATGCCATGGTGCCGGATATTTCACGCAAACCCCTTAACCAAATCGCGCAGTTCTTCGAATGATATCCTCATGAGCCAAACCATGATGATCACTCTTTTTGTGTTGGTATTGTACCAGTGCGCGTTGTTGGGCATTGGGTTATGGGCCAAAGGACGGGTGCACTCGGTGCCAGATTTCTTTTTGGGTGGACGAACCTTGGGGCCGTGGGTAAGCGCGCTATCCTATGCGGCTTCGTCATCGTCGGCTTGGGTATTACTTGGTTTGTCCGGGTTTTTCTATGTTACCGGGCCAATGGCGTTGTGGATATTACCGGGGGTATGGCTTGGGTATGTCGTGGTATGGCTGGTGATCGGACCGAACTTACGCCAAGCCGCGGCGGATCATAAGTTAATAACCATCACCGATTTCTTGGTGTTGGGAATGTCGGGCAAACTTCGCAACTGGATCAGCGCTTTGGCAGCATTGATGATTTTGTTTTGCTTTTCGCTTTATGTGGCCAGCCAATTCCAAGGCGCGGGCAGTGCCTTTGCCGCTAATTTTGATCTGTCGATGACCGCAAGCGTTCTGATCGGGGCAATGGTCGTGGTCCTTTATACATGGGTGGGTGGATTTTGGGCGGTAAGCGTCACAGATGCCCTCCAAGCCGTAGTGATGATTGTGATCGCCGTGCTATTGGCCGGGTTAGCTCTTGGGCAATTGGGCAGTCCGGCGGCCATCTTTGCCGCAGCCAATACGGGCCCATCCACCCTACCCCCGGCGGGGATCGCCAGCATTGGCTTTGTCGTCGGCTGTTTGGGCATTGGCATCGGGCCGCTCGGCCAGCCGCAATTGCTTACCCGATTGATGGCCATTGGAAAAAGCCAAGATATTAAGACCGGATTTATGATTGCGATCTCATGGTCGGTGGTGGTGTTCGTCAGCATGGCGATACTTGGCCTGTCGGCGCGGGCCATTTTACCGGTAGGCACGGCACCGGAAAGCGTGTTTTTTGAATTTAGCCAAAGTGTCCTGCCGGCGATATTGGCCGGGTTTGTGCTGGCCGCAGTTTTGTCGGCGATTATGTCGACGGCAGATAGCTTGTTGCTGGCAGCGGGATCGGCGGCGGCCCACGATCTGGGCTTGGCCCGGCGCTTTGTTGGCAAAGAGCTGATGATCTCGCGTCTGGTCACATTGGGTATCAGCGTAATTGCGGTGGCACTGACCTTGATGGTGCCGGCCAGTATTTTTTCGCGGGTGCTGTTTGCCTGGTCGGCGATGGGGGCGGCGTTTGGACCGTTGGTGTTATTACGAGTATTAGGTAGACCGCCAAGCGCGATGGGTACATTGCTGGCGATGGTGACGGGCTTTTTGTTGACCATTGTGTTTTACCTGCAACCGAATGCCCCCGGTGATGTTTTGGAAAGAGTGGTCCCGTTTGTGGTGGCTTTGGCGATTGCTTTTTGCTGGCGCCAGCGGGGCTAGACCATTGCTCTTGCCGGCCGCACAGCTTATTGCAGCACCATGACAGATGAAAACCAAGACCTGCGCCAAGTAAGTGCCTGTGCCGATGCTGCTGGCGAACGGCTGGACCGCTATTTGGCTAGCTTGTGGCCAGATCTGTCACGGGCCCGTATTCAGGCATTAATGGCCGATGGGCAAATTACCGTTGATGCCAAGGTGGAAACCAGCGCCAAGCGAAAAGTACGGCCAAAGCTCTGCATCCATTTAGCGGTCCCACCACCGGTTGCCGCCGAGCCAGAACCAGAAAATATCCCACTAGAGATTTTGTTCGAAGATGAAGATCTGATTGTCCTTGTGAAGCCCGCCGGGCTTACGGTTCATCCGGCAGCAGGCAATTGGACCGGCACATTGGTCAACGCCTTATTGTTTCATTGTGCAAATTCGCTATCCGGTATCGGCGGCACCTTGCGACCAGGCATTGTCCATCGGTTAGACAAAGACACGTCCGGCGTGATGGTTGCCGCCAAATCCGATCGCGCCCACCAAAGCCTGTCCAAGCAATTTGCCGATCATACGGTCAAGCGCGCCTATCTGGCGCTAACCCGTGGCGCACCGTTACCACGCGAAGGATGCATTGAAGCTAGAATTGCGCGCTCGCCCCATGACCGCAAAAAGCAAGCCGTGCTGCGCAACCCGCAAAGCATGTTGGGCCGCCACGCCATTACCAATTACAAATGCCTAAACGTGTTTGGCCAACAAAAGGGTCAACCGATTGGCACCCCTGCTGCTGCCTTGGTCGAGTGTCGTCTTGAAACCGGACGCACCCACCAAATTCGCGTGCATTTGGCCCATATTGGCTGTCCGATATTGGATGATCAGGTCTATGGCAAACACCGTGGCTATCGCAAATTAAGCGATAAAGACGGCACCATCGCCCCGGCCATTGGCCGCCAAGCCCTCCATGCCTATCAATTGGGGTTTAGACACCCCGTCACCCACAAACAATTGCACTTTGAGACGCCCATGCCCGCCGATATGCAAAGCTTGCTGGATTTTGCTGGAACGCTCTAGGCCTGCACGCTGCGTTGCGCAAATTTGAAAAAACCCAACGAGTTTCCCTTGACTCCAACCCTTATGCCACCTACCTCCCCCGTGCGTTAGCAGTCCAAGGGTGTAAGTGCTAAAACTTAAATCCTTTTGCTGACGAACATTTTAGAAACTTAACATTGGAAGAACGAATAGATATGAAATTTCGTCCCTTACATGACCGCGTTTTAGTATCGCGGATCGAAGAAGAAAGCAAAACCGCTGGTGGGATCATCATCCCGGATAGCGCCAAAGAAAAACCCCAAGAAGGCAAAGTCATCGCTGTGGGTTCAGGTACCAAAGACGAGAGCGGCAAAGTGACGCAGCTTGATGTTAAAAAAGGTGATCTGATTTTGTTCGGCAAATGGTCCGGTACCGAGGTCAAACTCGACGGCAAAGAGCTGATCATCATGAAAGAATCCGATATTATGGGTATTTTGGGCTAAGCCCCATTCCCATTTTCATCCCTCAAAGAAATAGGTAGAAAAATAATGGCTGCAAAAGAAGTAAAATTCGGTGCTGAGGCACGCGAAGGCATTATCCGGGGCGTAAATGTTCTGGCCAATGCGGTAAAAGTAACCTTAGGTCCAAAGGGCCGTAATGTTATCCTCGACAAAAGTTTTGGCGCACCGCGCACCACCAAAGACGGTGTAACGGTTGCCAAAGAAATTGAGCTTGAAGACAAGTTTGAAAACATGGGCGCACAAATGATGCGCGAAATTGCCTCCAAAGCCAATGACGTGGCTGGTGACGGCACCACAACCGCCACCATTTTGGGTCAAGCCATTGTCTCCGAAGGCATGAAGCGCGTTGCGGCGGGCATGAACCCGATGGATCTAAAGCGCGGCATTGATGCGGCGGTTGCCGAAGTGGTCAAAGACATCGTCAAAAAAGCCAAAAAAGTAAAAACCTCCGAAGAGATCGCCCAGATCGGAACTATTTCAGCCAATGGCGACCGTGAAGTTGGGGATATGATTGCCCAAGCCATGGAAAAAGTTGGTAATGAAGGTGTGATCACCGTCGAAGAAGCCAAATCATTGGATACCGAGCTCGATGTGGTTGAAGGCATGCAGTTTGATCGTGGCTATCTATCGCCATATTTCATTACGGATGCGGACAAAATGCTGACCTCTATGGATAATCCGCTGATTTTGTTACACGAAAGCAAATTGTCTAATTTGCAAGCCATGCTACCGATCCTAGAAAGCGTTGTGCAGTCGTCTCGTCCTTTGCTGATCATTGCCGAAGACATTGAAGGCGAAGCCTTGGCCACCCTTGTGGTGAACAAGCTACGCGGTGGTTTGAAAATCGCGGCGGTCAAAGCCCCTGGGTTTGGCGATCGCAGAAAAGCTATGCTCGAAGACATTGCGGTGCTGACCGGCGCGCAAGTGATCTCTGAGGATCTGGGCATCAAGCTAGAAAATGTCACCGTTGACATGCTAGGTACCGCCAAAAATGTAGTGATCACCAAAGACGACACTACTATCGTTGACGGTGCTGGTGCCAAGAAAGACATTGAAGGCCGCGTGGCCCAAATTCGTCGTCAGGTCGAAGATACGTCTTCGGATTATGACCGTGAAAAACTGCAAGAGCGTCTGGCCAAACTAGCCGGCGGTGTTGCCGTGATCAAAGTCGGTGGCGCCACCGAAATGGAAGTAAAAGAACGCAAAGACCGCGTTGAAGATGCCCTAAATGCAACCCGCGCTGCGGTTGAAGAAGGCGTTGTTCCCGGCGGTGGCTCTGCATTGCTTCGTGCTTCGAAGTTTATCGACATTGAAGGCGAAAATGACGACCAAGCCGCAGGCATTGCCATTGTACGCAAAGCCCTAGAAGCTCCGGTGCGCCAGATCGCATCAAATGCAGGTGCCGAAGGTTCGATTATTGTCGGACGCATTTTGGACAGCAAAAAAGCCGCCTTTGGTTTTGATGCCCAAAAAGAAGAGTTCTGCGACATGGTTGAAGCCGGGATTATTGATCCGGTCAAAGTCGTACGCTCTGCTTTGCAAAATGCCGCATCGGTTGCTGGTTTGATCATCACCACCGAAGCTGCCGTTGCCGAAGCCCCAAAGAAAGAAGGCGCTGCCGGTGGCGGCATGCCTGATATGGGCGGCATGGGAGGAATGGGTGGCATGGGCGGCATGATGTAATCATAGCCGTTCCGGTCCTCCCGGTTCGCGATACAAGTTTAAGAAGGGCGGCCTTGAAGGGGTCGCCCTTTTTGTTTGAGGTAACAAGTGATAGGTTGCAAACAAACAACAGATATGGAGTGGTGAAAGTGCGCTTATTTCCAGCAGAATTAGAGATAGATGATAAGGAGGGTTTTGCGCCTAAAAAAGATATTTTTAAGCGTAAAAAAGTTGGTGATGGTCTTACCAACATACTGACCTCTGTTAGCCAGCCATGTGTAATAGCGGTTGATGGTTCTTGGGGCAGCGGGAAAAGCGTCTTCCTAAAAATGTGGGCTGGTGAATTAAGAAAAACTGCTATTCCTGTTATCTATTTTGATGCCTTTAAGAATGATTATTTTAATGATGCCTTTGTCGCGATCGTTGGCGAGATCATCAGTTTAGCGACTGGAAAAGTCAGTGATAAAGACTCTGTAAAAAACTTGCAAACCAAGGCTGCAAAGGTCCTAAAAATTATCGCTTTAGCAAGTACAAAAAAACTAATCGAACGTGTCTCACTTGGAGTTATTGACAGCGCTGTACTTAAGGACATGCAGGACGCAACAACTGAAAACCCCGAAATAGAAAAGCAGTTTGAGGCAATTCTTAATTCCTATGGAGACAACCATAGTATTCTAGAATCATTCAAAACAACTCTTTCTGAGTTACCTAAGATCATGGTTAAAGATGAGGAGAGTGACAAAAACAAACCGTTAATCATCATTATAGATGAGCTTGATCGATGCCGACCAGATTTTGCTTTGCAAATCCTGGAGCGAATAAAGCACCTGTTTTCAGTTCCAAATGTTCATTTCGTGCTTGGTGTTCATCTAAATCAACTCGAAAATTCAGTCTCGTTTACCTACGGTGATCGTATAGATTCCCATACCTATTTACAGAAATTTATCCATTTTACTGTTTCACTGTCGTCACAAAAATCACAGCATTCGCGCGGTGACTATTCTGTGTTCTTGGACCATATAATCTCGCAATTTGATTTCAACACTGGTGAAGAAGGCTTTGTTCAAAATGCCAAACATATGATTCTTAGGGCAGCGTCTTCCGGAACATTAAGTTTTCGAACTATTGAGCGCATATTGACTAAAATATCAATCATTACAAAATTTGCGCCGAAGCCTGAACATCAACAACATTTAATTGCAGGGCTTTGCATATTAAAAATTACTAATCCAAATCTTTATAACAATTTAAAAACCGGCACTTCAAATTTTGAGGAAGTAAAAAGTGCGTTGGGTTTGTCCCTTGATTCTGATAGAGATAATTGGGCTAGAATTAGCAAGGTGTGGCTTCATCACGTGGACTTCTCGTTTGATGATACTAAAGTCGAGAACGATATACCTTTTCCATTCGGCACAAAAGATCAAAGAAAAGAGAGAATTCCAACGATTGCAAATGAAGTAATTGATAGATTTTTTGAGTGAGTTTACCGTGACTAAGCGAGGTTCAAAACTCTATCCAGCAATGCAGATCATCATACCAGCGCAGGCCGGTACCCATCCTCCATTCGTGCTTTTACTCCCTTAGTGGATGGATGTCGGGTCAAACCCGCAATGACGGGAGGTAGATTTGACGGGTGATGCCTTAGCCTATTCCATAGTCACCCAGCTTTCCTCCCATGCTTTTGGCGGGGGAGGAAAGAGATGGGACAGCGCCGACTAGGCTATATCAAAACCCCAAATGGCGAACCCTGCGAAATACAAAGCTGCCCAAGCGCATAATCGCCAATCTGACTTGACCAATAACATCCCATTTGCTGGGTGCGGCCCGGCATATGTCGCAATTGCCACAGGGGTTGGGGTAGGTTTCGCCCAAAAACTTTAACAGGTTTTGCCGGCGGCATGTGGGGGTCTCACACAGGTCGAGCAGGTTTTGTAACCGGTGGTGTCCGGCCCGTTTGTGAGCGTTGTCGACTTCGGAGTGTTTTAGCCAATAGCGCTGCATCCGCGTGTCGGCTTTGGTGTAATGCATCCATGCATTGGCCGGTTTGCCATCGCGGCCAGCGCGGCCGGTTTCCTGGGTATAGGCCTCCACTGATTTGGGTAAATTTACATGGGCGACAAAGCGCACATCGCGTTTGTCGACCCCCATCCCAAAGGCAATCGTCGCCACCATGATCAGGCCTTTTTGTTGCAAGAATTTGGCTTGATGGCGCTCGCGAACCTCGCTTTGCAACCCGGCATGATATGGCAATGCCATCCGGCCTTGCACCGAGAGCCA
>JAESUG010000033.1 GCA_016763185.1 Robiginitomaculum sp.
CGAAACGGAAACTATGGGCACAGCAAACTTTATTCGCTTTATGAGCGAGCTAGATATGTTTGAGACCGAAGATATTATTATTACCTTGCTCGGAGCCGATGGTAAAAACAGCAACCAGAAAATGGGTGATTATTTGGGTGTTTCTGATGCAAAATTAAATAAGCTTTCTGCTGAACAAATGGTTGAATTTCGTGATAATGGAGCTTTAGCGGCGGTTTATGCTCATAGGTTATCACAGTTAAATTGGCAGCGCCTGGTGAATATGGAAATGATCTATGAAGCGAAGCAACAACAAACTGCAGGCCAAGCCTAAGCTCGTTCGCAGTCGTCAATAAAGCAAACCAGCAATATTGGGTGAAACCAGCATTGCTGGTTTTTTTACGTGCGACCTTCGCGCCACCACATCAACCCAAATAACAACAGCGCTAAAACCAACCCAAGCCAAGCCGCAAACAATGGCGCTCTGGTGCTTTGCGTTTGCAAACGAACATGGTTCTTTTGCAAGCCAATCCAATTGCGTCCAGCTTGGCGGTCTTGGGGTCTTGTGCGGCGAATGGAAAAACTGCTTTGCGTGTGCGACAGTGGTAAAATCGCGCCGCGGGTTTGTTGCACCAACGGCTCAAAAAATTCAGATGTTGGGGTTAAGCTGTTCAGCTCTGGCAAGTTTAATTGCCCTTGCGCGGCGACGCTTAGCAAACCCCCTGATTTTAGGGTGAGCAGACCGGCATTGGTCTCAACGGCCAACACCCCTGAAAACACACCGGGTCGCACGGGTTGCAATTGCAATTGGATAATTCGACCATCCGCATTTTCAACGTCAATCAACGGCGGTGTATCGGCAAGAGTTTGCATTTCCACGGTGAGTTGGCCATCAACAATACGCCCGCGCAAGGCTTCTTCTTCTAGCTCCGGTTCTTTCATCAACCAATGGGCCAAGCGCCGATATAATTCATATTGCGGCCCACCGCCATCAAAGCCGCGCGACCACAGCCAAGCTTGATCGCTAAGTAATAATGCAACTCGTCCTTTTGCCACCCGATCCAATATCAATAATGGCTTGTCGTCATGTGCCGACAATACGATATCGCCGGTCACACCCGTTGCCCCAATGAGCCGTCCCCAGTGTCCCCAGCTGTCTTGTTGTTCGACCAAACCCGCCGTTACTGGATGGCGAGTTCCGGTTTCGGTGATGGTTGGGCGATACGGGTTGCTATCAATGGCACCATCGGGTCGGGCCGGCAGAACGCGGGCCAAAAATGTTTTGGCTAAGGAGCCCGAAGCCGAAAATGGTGGCCCGGCGGCAACCATCAATGCTCCGCCGTTTTCCACATATCGCGCAACATTTTCCAGATACAATAACGGCAACACACCTCGGCGGGTATAGCTATCAAAAATCACCAGATCAAAACTGGTAAGCTTTTCAACAAATAACTCGCGGGTTGGAAACGCAATCAAAGCCATTTCATCCAATGGCGTGGCATCGCGTTTGGTTGGGGGTCGCAAAATCGTAAAATGTACCAGATCCACTGCCGGGTCTGATTTGAGTAAATTACGCCAAGCCCGCACGCCAGCATAAGGTTCGCCCGATACCAAGAGCACCCGTAGCCGCTCGCGCACCCCGGTAACCTCAATGGCGACGCGGTTGTTGATCAAAGTTAGTTCCTCAGTGGCCGCCTCCGCGCGAATTTCAACCAAATTAGCGCCCCTACTGAACAAGGGCAAACGGACGGTGACCTCGACGCCAGTTCGCACATTGGCGACCAGCGGCGGTTCGCCCGCCACCCGTAAGGTAATGTTAGCATTGCTTACGGCAGCTTGCCCAAAGTCGTCCACGCGGATTTTAAAGTTTACTTCTTCGCCGACAATGCCAAAGCGGGGGGCTTCGATAATGGTTAAGCTGCGATCGCCTTGGGTAAGATCGCCGGTGCGCAACAAATGTACCGGTGCGGGTACATTTAAATTGCCAATTTGGTCGTGGGCGATCCCATCACTGATCACCAATACCCCGGCCAAGCGCTCTGCCGGGATTTGGGCCAAGCCAGCAGCCAAGCTTTCAAAAATACGTGAGCCATCCTCGCCGTTGGATACGGTGACTTCCACAATCTCAAGCTCGGCATCATTTTCGGCGAATAGTTGAACTTGCTGATACGAAAGCGTCCGAATTTGGGCGCGCTGTTCCATATCCATGCTCATGGTTTCATCGACCACAAGCAGCGCAATATCGGTTAAATATTCATGCTCTGCTTCCAGACGTTCCGGCCCTAATGCGATATATCCCAACGCAGCGATCAGCAACAACCGCAAGGCCAACCAGATCGGGCGATGCCATCCGGCAGCGATGCTGGCCAATGCCGCAAGCCCACAAAGTAAGCCCAGCCAAAATACCGGCAGAAGCGGTGTAAAAACGATTGAACTTGTCATCTGTTTAGGCGCTCCAGCAAGGCTGGAATATGTACTTGATCGGCTTTGTAATTTCCGGTCAATCCATACATCACCAAATTAATTCCAAAGCGCCGCGCCATTTCACGTTGCTGTGGGATTTCATCGCTAACCGCGGCCTTTGGTTTGCCATCGGCATTGATAGCCCAGGCCGCCGACCAGTCATGGGAACCGATCACCAATGAAGAGACCCCATCCAAGCTAGAACCTTTGCGGTCGGCCTCCACCCAAACCGGGGCGTTGGCATATCTTCCGGGAAAGACTTGGGTTAAATAATAGGCGCGAGTTAACACATGATCATTGGGTATTTGGCGCAAGCCCGGAATGTCAATTTTGGCAAATAGCGAGGCCAATGCCGGGTCAACACCACCGGCCGCCGCCGCCGCCGCTAAGCCGGCATCTTGGGTGTCTAGGATCAGCATGCCGCCATTTTTAAGATAGGCATTTAGCTTGATCACCACATGATCCGACAACGAAACTTCGTTTAAAATCGGCCAATACAAGAACGATACTACACTTAGATTATCGGTTTCAAGATGCACCGGCAAAGGCGCGCCCGGCTCGACGGTGGTTCGTAGGTATAATTCTCGCGACAGACCCAACAAACCAGCATGGCTCATTTCATCAACGCGGCGGTTTTCAGTGGTTACATACGCCAACCGAGTTCGTTCAATAAGCTGTAATGCCGCCAGCTCGTTGGCCTGCGCCATAGAGGGCGACATGATGAAGCTTGCTGAAAAAACCAACAAAACGGCACTCATTGCCCCGCGTCCCAACCGGTGAATGCTGGGTAGCTTTCCGGCCAACCACAAAATTGCCAAGCTATCCAACACCAGCAATATGAAGGTGATGCCGATCAAAAACCCACTTAAGCGCACGGGTGGTGTTCTGGCCAGTTCGCCAACCTGCACACCAGCCGGGACATCAGGAAAATCATTGATGCTAAGGTGCTCTAGCACATTGCGCGATATCGAGCGTTTTGGATTGCTCCATAATCCAGCGGGAAAAGCGCTATCGACCGGGCGAGCTTCTTTGGCCAGATCCAAAATTTGGTGACTGCCATCAGGAGCGACCAATTTACCCGTGGCGGAAAGGGCGGTGGTTAAATCAACCCGGCTGGCCAGTTCGCGCTCCCCGGTTGTTGTGGTCGTGGGTCTTACTGCCATCGGCAAAATTCGTTTTAACATGTCAACAAATACGCCGGATAGGGGTAGCTCGGACCAGTCTGGTGATGCCGTGACGTGAAACAACACGATCCGCCCACGCCCACGAACGGCGGAGGTAACCAATGGGGTGCCGTCAGCAAGCCTCGCCCAAACATAGGATGCCAATCCGGGGGTGCTATCGGCCAAAACCTGCCGCGTGACATTGATCGGACGGCTGGCATCAAGCCCAAAAAACGGGCTGGTATCGCCAAAACTGGCCAATTGTTGTGGCTGATCCCAACCCAAAGAACTTCCTAACAATCGGCCTCCAGAGCGCAAGGGTACTGGAATTAAATCATCTTGGCGTTCGGCCAGTCGTGGACCGGCAAAGCGGATCAATAGCCCGCCATTTTGCACATATTCGGACAAGCGTGTATGGGCTTGGCCTGACAATTGTCCGGTATCTAAGAGCACAATGATCGGGGGCAGTGTGCTAGTTGGGTCAGCGCTAAGGTCCAACACAGCCATTTCAGCAAACGGAGCTAGGGCCTTTTCAAGGTAAAACTGCTCTGACAGTAAGGGTTGATCCGCACCTCGCGAGCGGCCACCAACCACGCCAATACGGGGCCGCGCCCATGAGCTGTCCAATAAATGCACGGCGGCTGCCGAACGGACATTTTCAATGCGAACCGCACCCATGCGGTTGCGTAATTCCAAGGGCAGAGACAACGATATTTCGCTTGTCTTTTCCCCTGCCGGAATAGAAAAAGCCTGCCGCGCCAATACTTGACCGGCTTGATCTTCGGCTAAAATTGCACCGGCAAAGGGTCCGTCTTGGTTTTGTCGTTGGATGCGAACCTGAACTCCGTCCGCGCTCGGCTCAACCCCGGTAATTCGGATCGGGTCATGGGTCAGGTCGGTTAAAACATGCAACTCACCCATTTGAGCAAGCTGTGTGGTCAACGCACTGGCTCCGCCATAGTCCAAGCCGTCACTTAACCAATAAATCCGCAAATCTTGCGGCAATGCCCCCTGGTCTAAGGAGCTTTGTAGTCGTTGGCTTAAGGCAAGATGCTTTGGAGCGAAGGGTTGCGGTTGGTGATTGTTTATTTGGGTTTCTATTTCGGCAAATGGGGCGAAGGTAACCGGCTCGCGGGTGATCCGGGTCGAAAATACCATGGCTATGGCTTGTTTTTCTAAATCGACATTGCTGGCCAAGGCCAAGGCGCTTTGTTGCACGTGCGGCCAGTTTGCGGCATTGGCCCAGCCATCATCAATCACCAGCAAAATGGGCCGATCGGTTTCTTGTTCCGAAGGCGGTGCAATGATCGGTCCAGCCAGTGCCAAAATAACCAGTACAATCATCAGCATCCGCAGCAATCGGAGCCACAGCGGAATTTTTTGTGGAATGGCGGTTTCGTCTTGCAGATCACGTAAAATCCGAATAGGCGGGAACAACCGCAATACCGGTTCTGGCGGCAGGGCAGATAACAACAGCCAAAACAGCGGCAATAACACCAAGCCGGCCAGCAAAAGCGGCTGTAAAAAGAACAATGAACCGCTCATCCAGTGCCGCCTAACCCTTGATACAAAGCTAAAAATACTTTGGTTGGATGTTGGTCCGTGCGGTGGCTGAAAAACAACCACCCAAAGCGCCGTGCCAAAATTTGAATGTCTTGGCGGGCTTGGTGAAAGCGTTTTTTGTATTGCGCTTGGACCGATTGCGCCCGGCCCAGATCAATGCGCTCCGGCCCGCTCACATCGGCAAACAAGGTATGCCCCGTATAAGGGAATTGCTCTTCGGCGGGGTCGGCAATGTGCAACAGTATCACTGAAATACCAGCGTTTTGGATAGCTTCAAGCCGTTGTTGCCAAACGTCAACGCCTTCGAGAAAATCCGAAGCTATCACCAAATGAGCGTATTGGCGCGTGCCCGACGGCCGTAAGCTGTGCGCCCCGCTGGTGCCGGTAATAATGTCACGAGCTATGCGGTTTTGCGCGCCAATGCCGGTGCCGGGTTGCTCGGACACACCGGGTACGGCACAGCGCTCCCCGCCTTTTAGCAGCGCAATGCTAAGGGCCGTAAGCAGCACTGCGGCGCGGTCTTGCTTGCTTGGTAATGTGTTGCTTGAGCGCCAATTCATGCCGGCACTGGCATCGCGCCATAGCAACACCGTATTGGCAGCTTCCCACTCGGTTTCGCGGACAAACAAGGTATCGGAACGCGCCGATCTTCGCCAATCAATCGCGCTGGCCGGGTCTTCGGCTCTGGCTTGGCGAAACTCCCAAAATGTCTCGCCGGAGCCGCGCTTGCGCCGTCCATGCGCCCCATGCAGCACATTGGCGCTGATCCGCTTTGCTTCACTAAGCAATGCCGGATACCGCGCCGATAACTGTTCAGCGGCGAGCTGCGGGTCTTGGCTGTTAGACGTGCGCCGTGGCCGGATCACATGATCTCCTGGAGCAAATGGTCGATGAGAGTTTGGATAGTTTCACCCTCGGCTCTGGCCGAAAAACCCAATGCCATCCGGTGTTTTAAGGTGGCCGGAGCCAAAGCGATTACGTCTTCAAGACGCGGCGCAAAATGCCCGTTTAAGAGCGCTCGCGCCCGGCAGCCGAGCATCAAAGCTTGTCCGGCGCGGGGTCCCGGCCCCCATACGACGTGTTCCTGCACCCGCTTGGATGAGGTCTCAGTGGGTCGGGCGCCGCGAACTAGGGCCAAAATTGCATCAACTACGGTCTTGCCAACTGGCATGGTGCGTACCAAGTTTTGCAAATCAATCAACGCTTTGCCGTCCAAACAAGCTTTTGGTTGGTAAGTTTCGGTTCCGGTGGTGGCGATCAAAATATCGCGTTCGGCCACTTCATCAGGATAGGCGATATCAATTTGTAGCAAAAACCGATCAAGCTGGGCTTCGGGCAAGGGGTATGTGCCTTCTTGTTCAATCGGGTTTTGGGTGGCCAATACATGAAATGGTGTGGGTAAACTTCGCGCCTTAGCCGCAATGGTAACTTCACGCTCTTGCATGGCTTGTAACAAGGCCGATTGGGTTCTGGGCGAGGCGCGGTTGATCTCATCGGCCATCAATAATTGGCAAAGCACGGGACCTTTGATGAA
>JAESUG010000034.1 GCA_016763185.1 Robiginitomaculum sp.
CCTGCACCGAGGAAGGGCTATCGTTATTTTTGGTCGATGCCCAAACCAATGGCATAACCGCCACCCCCACCAAATTATTAGATGCTCGAAATTATGCCAATATATTGTTCGACAATGTAGAGGTTTCCGGCGGGGACCTCATCGGCGAAGCTGGCGATGGTTTGAGTGCGTTGGAGCCAGCCTTGAACGCCGGACGCATTGGCTTGGCGGCAGAAATGTTGGGTGCGTCGTTGGCGTGCTTTGAGCTAACCACCGACTATTTGAAAGAACGCATGCAGTTCGGCCAAAAAATTGGCTCATTCCAAGGCTTGCAACATCGGGCCGCGCATTTATATTCGGAACTGGAATTGCTGCGCTCTTGTGTTCTCAAAGCCGGGCAAGATTTTGAAAATGCGCCGGAGAAAACGGGTATGATCGCGTCATTGGCCAAAGCCAAAGCCGGTGAGGTCGCAATATTAGCGGCCAATGAAGGTGTGCAAATGCTAGGTGGTATTGGCATGACCGACGAGCATGATATGGGCTTGTTTATGAAACGAATTCGCGCGGCGCAGGAAATATTGGGCGATGCGGCCTTTCATGGAAACCGCTTTGCCAAATGGAGAGGATTTTAACGATGGATTTGGGAATTTCAAAAAAAGTAGAACCCTTGATCAAACAAGTACGAAACATGATCCGCAATGAAATCATGCCGCTAGAAGATGAATATGTGGCCGAGATTGGCAAAGCTGAGGGCGGCGAACGATTTGCCTATACCGCCCGCCAAACCGAAATTCTTGAGGGCCTCAAAGACAAAGCCAAACAGCAAGGTTTGTGGAATTTTTGGCTTACCGGTTCCAAGCATGGCTTTGGCCTGAACACGGTTGAATATGCATATTTGGCCGAGGAAACTGGCTGGAGCCATTTGGCTCCAGAGGTTTTTAACTGTGCCGCACCGGATACCGGCAATATGGAAGTGCTGGAGCGCTATGGTTCCGAGGCGCATAAGGAAAAATATTTATTGCCGCTATTGGCGGGCAAAATCCGTTCGGCCTATGTGATGACTGAACCGGATGTAGCTTCATCCGATGCCACTAATATTTCAATGCCTGCGGTGCTGGACGGCGATGAATGGGTGTTAAATGGCGAGAAATACTGGGCCTCTGGGGCCGGCGATCCTAGATGTGCGATTTATATTGTCATGGTCAAAACCGACCCGGATGCCGCGCGCCATGCCCAACACGCGATGATTTTGGTACCGTCAGATACGCCCGGCGTAGAGGTCGTTCGGCCCTTGACCATATTTGGCGGCGATGACGCGCCGCACGGCCATATGCATTTGCGCTTTACCGATGTGCGGGTACCCAAAGATAATATGATTTTGGGCCGAGGGAGAGGTTTCGAAGTCGCCCAAGGCCGTTTGGGACCGGGCCGTATTCACCATTGCATGCGCGCCATTGGCCAAGCCGAACGCGCCTTGGAGTATTTATGCAAACGCGCCGTTTCACGCACTGCTTTTGGTCGGCCTTTGGCCAAATTGGGGGCCAATTACGATATTATTGCCGATTGCCGTATCCAAATTGAAAGTGCGCGGTTGTTGTGCCTAAAGGCGGCATGGATGATGGATACTCATGGGGTCAAGGCGGCGCAAACTACGATCTCAATGATCAAAGTTTCGGCGCCGAGCATGGCCTTACACGTGTTGGACGAAGCCATGCAAATGCACGGCGGGCTGGGTGTTTCCCAAGACACGCCCTTGGCAGGCATGTGGTCGGCGCTGCGAACGTTACGCTTTGCTGATGGCCCGGATGCGGTACACCGGATGCAGGTGGCGCGGGCCGAGTTACGTCATTATCAAAATGAAAAGATATAATCGCGTATGGTAAATTTAGAGAAATTATTCGATGTTAGTGGCAAAACGGCTCTGGTTACCGGCGGCGCGAGTGGCATTGGTTTGATGGCGACCCAAGCGTTGGCTCAAGCCGGGTGCAAGGTGATCATTGCCTCGCGCAAGGGTCATGTTTGCGAGGAAGCTGCTGCCAGTATTAATGCCGAGCTTGGCGAGGAACGGGTGATCGGGATGGCTGGCGATTTGTCGTCCGAGGATGGGGTGGCGGCTCTGGTCGCCCGCATTGGCGAGTACACGGCACATCTTGATATTTTAATGAACAATGCCGGGGCCACATGGGGCGCAAAACTGGGCGAATTTCCGTGGAAAGCTTGGGATAAAATCAATGCGGTCAATGTCACCGGGGTTTTTGCCTTAACCCAAAGCTTGTTGCCACTGTTGGAGGCGAACGCTACGGCAGACGCGCCCTCGCGAATTATCAATCTTGGCTCATTTGTTGGCTCGCGGGCGGTGGGCAATAATGCGTATTCTTATGCCGTGTCGAAGGCGGCGGTACATCATCTAACTCTCATTTTGTCTAATGAATTAGCGGCCCGTCATATTACGGTAAATGCGTTGGCGCCGGGGCCGTTTCCGTCACGGATGATGGCCTTTGTCACTGAGGACGAAGCCATGGCTGATCTGATGCGGGCCGAAGTACCTTTGGGTCGTCTTGGGCGGCCAGAGGATATTGCCGGTGCGATGTTATTTTTATGCGGGCGGGCCGGTAGTTATGTTACCGGCGCGATTTTACCGCTCGATGGCGGCTTGGCCGCCAAACCATAAATGCTAGGAGAACAAGCATGGAAATAAGCAAAGAAGATTTTATGAAGGCTGGCGGGCGCGAGCTTGGCACATCCGATTGGATCGAAATTGATCAAAAACGCATTAACGAATTTGCCGATGTCACTTTGGACCATCAATTTATCCATATTGACCCAGAGGCCGCCGCAAAAACCCCGTTTGGTGGGACGGTGGCGCATGGGTTTTTGAGCCTGTCCCTATTGCCGTATCTGATGAAAGATTTGGTGCTAACGCTGCCTAATGTGGTGATGGGGGTCAATTACGGCTTTAATTCATTGCGGTTCTTGTCGCCGGTGCCGGTCAATTCCAAAGTTCGGGCCAATGTCCAGGTCAAAGAAGTCGTTGAGAAAAACCCCAATCAGTATCTGATCACCTATTCGGTGGTGTTGGAAATTGATGGTGTTGTTAAACCTGCATTGGTCGCCGAATGGCTGACCATGCTTTTTACTGGTTAAGGAAATAGCAAAATGGAAATTTCGTTCGAAAACCGGGTGGCCATTGTCACCGGTGCTGGTAATGGCTTGGGCCGCTCGCACGCGCTGGACCTAGCCCGGCGTGGGGCCAAAGTGGTGGTCAACGACCTAGGCGGGGCCAGAGATGGAGCCGGCGCATCACTGTCGGCGGCTGAGGCTGTGGTTGCTGAAATTATCGCGGACGGCGGTGAGGCGATGGCCAATGGTGCCAATGTCACCAAAATGGACGAAGTTCAAGCCATGGTCGATGCGACAATGGCCAAATGGGGACGGGTTGATATTTTGGTCAACAATGCCGGAATTTTACGTGATAAAACTTTTATCAAGATGGAATTATCTGATTTTGAAATGGTGTTGGACGTGCATTTAATGGGTTCGGTAAATTGCACCAAAGCGGTGTGGTCATTAATGAAAGAGGCCGGATATGGCCGGATTGCGATGACCACTTCGTCCTCTGGCTTGTACGGTAATTTCGGCCAAAGCAATTATGGTGCTGCCAAAATGGGTGTGGTTGGCTTGATGAATACATTATGTTTGGAAGGGGCCAAATATGACATCCGGGTCAATGCCTTGGCCCCAACTGCGGCGACGCGCATGACCGAAGATTTAATGCCGGAACAAGCTTTGGAGGTTTTAACCCCGCAATCTGTAACCGCTGGTTTGGTTTATTTGGTGAGCGAAGACGGCCCAAACCGCACGATTTTGGCTGCCGGTGCAGGTGGCTATGCCAAAGCGATGATTGTCGAAACACCGGGTATTTATTTATCTGAGGAGCAACAAACGGCGGAAAATGTCGCCGCAAACTGGGACAAAATCATCAAGCCAGACGGGGCCGAGGAATACACCGTGGGCTCCAGTCAATCCCTGAAATTTTTTGGCTATGTTTCCAAAGCCAAGGGCGTTTCGGTAAACCGATGAGAGCGGTAATTTGTAAAAAATATGAAGGTTGGAAGTCGCTGGAATTGGGCGAACTACCGGACCCGATAGCTGGTGCCGGACAGGTGATCATCGAGGTCAAAGCAGCGGGCATGAATTTTCCAGACCTGTTGTTGGTTGCCGGAAAATACCAGATGAAACCGGAGCTTCCGTTTGTGCCCGGTTCTGAATGTGCCGGTGTGATTACCGAGCTTGGTGAAGGTGTCACCGGCTGGGGTATTGGCGATCGGGTGATCGGCTATACCATGACCGGCGGCATGGCCGAGCAGGTAGCGGTAGCTGCCGCTAGTTTGATCCGCTTGCCCGATGAAATGCCCTTTGCCAATGGCGGCGGTTTAACCACGACTTATGCCACATCGTATTATGCGCTAAAGCAACGGGCGAATTTGGTGGCGGGTGAAACCGTATTGATATTAGGCGCTGCGGGTGGTGTCGGTTTAGCCGCGGTGGAATTGGCCAAAGCGATGGGCGCACGGGTAATTGCTGCAGCTAGCACAGACGAAAAGCTACAAACCACCAAAGACCATGGTGCCGATATCTTGATCAATTATTCTCGTGAAAACCTAAAAGACCGTGTCAAAGAAATTACCGAAGGCAAGGGGGTTGATGTAATTTATGATCCCGTCGGCGGTGAATTGGCTGAACCGGCCTTTCGCAGTATCGGTTTTAACGGGCGGTATTTGGTGGTCGGCTTTGCCGCCGGGGATATTCCGCGCTTGCCGTTGAATTTGCCATTGCTCAAAACCGCCAGCATTGTCGGTGTGTTTTGGGGTGCATGGGCGATGCGCTATCCACACGAGCATGCTCAAAACATCGCCGAGATATTGCAATGGTTCGAGGATGGAAAAGTTCGTGCAACGGTGTCCAAACAAATCCCTTTGGCCAATTTCGTGGAAGGCTTCGCTGATCTTGAAGGACGGCTGGCCCAAGGTAAATTGGTTTTGGTGATGTGAGCCTAATCAACTGTTCTTGACAAAAGAGCTGGACCCCGGATTAAACCTAAGGACCGTGATGGGTGGATTATTTTTCTTCTATTGTACCCCGAAGGGGTGTAGGGGGTGCGTTTTTAGAACCGCCTCTGTCTGGCGAAAAGCAGGAGAGAAAAGGTAAGCTTTGGGGGCGGGTGTTCATACACTTCGGATGTGAATTCACCCGTTTTGTTTTCAAAATTTGTTGACCTAGTAACAATTCGTGCCACAGATTGTGGTTATGCTGTTTTTATTTAACGATGTCATATTTGAAATTGGCCAACCGACCGAAGTCATTCAATCAGAGGCGTTTCCGATTACCTCGGCTGCCTTTGTAAAAATGCGATTGTCAGAGATCGTTACTTTGGCCTGTGAAGCGGTATTTGCTGATATACAACTACCGCACAACCAACCGGAAGTAGCAAAGAATTTATCCGTGCTATTGGCGGCAAAAATTGCGGCCAATGCGGTGCTCATTGGCGTGCCCGCCGAAGGCGCCAAGGAACCTGCCGATTTAGGTTTGCGAATGGCAGAGGTGTCATTGTTGACCATCGCGCATTTGTTCCAATTGCAACAAGGCGGAACCTTACTACCCCAACACGTGCAACAAGCGGTTTGGCAGTCTTTGCAATAATCCTTTGTTGGTTGCGCCTTAAGCCCCTTCCCACGGCATCGGCTTTGGGTTACCTCAGCGTGGTCTAATTATTTTGAGTGTTTTATGACCGAATACCCTTTTACAGCCGAAGCCAAACGGCGGCGAACCTTCGCCATTATTTCGCATCCGGATGCCGGCAAAACCACGTTGACCGAGAACCTGCTGTTTGCCGGTGGCGCCTTGCGCTTGGCTGGACAGGTGCGGGCCAGAGGTCAAAACCGCCGTACCTCGTCCGACTGGATGAAAATTGAACGGGAGCGCGGTATTTCGGTATCCTCCTCGGTGATGACATTTGCCTATCGGGATTGCATGATCAACCTGTTGGACACACCCGGCCATGAGGATTTCTCGGAAGACACCTATCGGACATTAACGGCCGCTGATTCGGCAGTCGTGGTGTTGGATGCAGCCAAGGGTATTGAGCCGCAAACTCTAAAATTATTCGAAGTTTGCCGCCTGCGCGATATTCCGATTTTGACCTTTGTCAACAAAATGGATCGTGAAGCGCTGGATCCATTGGAAATATTGGATGAGGTGGCCGACAAATTGGCGCTGGACGTGGTGCCGATGCAATGGCCAGCGGGTTCCGGCTCCAGATTTTGCGGTGTGCAAGATTTAATCAAGGGCCAGTTTTTACCGTTCATCAAGGGCCAAGAAGAACCCTTGGCAGCTATGGCATTGGACGACCCGAAACTAGAGCAATATCTGCCGGCGAATGAACGAGCGGAGTTGGCCGATGCTGTGGAGCTTGCCGATGGCGGGTATCGCGAATTTTCCTTACAAAGCTATTTGGAAGGCCATATGACGCCGGTGTATTTTGGTTCGGCTTTACGCAAATTTGGGGTACGCGAATTGCTGGACGCATTGGTGGATTTGGCCCCGGCACCCTCATCTATTACTGGACTGCGAAATGGCGAGCCGGTGGTACAACAACCGGGCGCAGCCGAGGTTTCGGGTTTTGTGTTTAAAGTGCAAGCCAATATGGACCCCAATCATCGCGACCGCATTGCGTTTACGCGGATTAGCTCCGGTGAATTTAAGCGCGGGATGAAGCTAAAAACCATCGTTGGTAAAACCATGACCATTACCCAGCCCATTATGTTCTTTGCCCAAGACCGCGAGATCGCCGATACCGCCTATGCCGGTGATGTGATCGGGGTGCCCAATCATGGGGTGTTGCGGGTTGGCGATACTTTAAGTGAAAGCGGGAAAATGCAGTTTCCCGGCTTGCCCAATTTCGCCCCCGAAATGCTACGCCGCGCCCGGCCCAAAGACCCGATGAAGGCCAAGCATTTACGTAAAGCCTTAGAAAGTCTGGCCGAAGAAGGGGTTACACAATTGTTCCAACCGATGATCGGGGCCGATATGATTTTAGGCGCAGTCGGTCAATTGCAAATCGAAGTCACGGCCGAGCGCATCGCCACCGAATACAAACTAGATGTGTTGTTCGAGCCGTGTCCGTATTCCATTGCCCGTTGGGTGGTGGCCAAAGACGATGCTGCCTTGGAAAATTTCGCCGAGCGCCACAAAATGCAAATGGCCAAAGATGTGGACGACGCGCCAGTATTTTTAGCCAAAAGTGCATGGGAGATAAATTACGCCCAAGAAAAGTTTCCGGACATTTCGTTTACGGCAACCAAGGAGCGCTAAGGCCGTTCCATATATTGCGCCGCCATTTCGCCCCCGAACAGGCCGGTGTATTTAATCCTAACACATAGGCACAAAGCGCCTACGAACTTTATTTTTCGATAGGCCTTGCCAAATGTTGTGGCTTAGGCAAAACCCTTATTTTTTTACAAAGAGACATGGTTATGAATTTAGCATCTGCATCCATCCCCCAGTCCTTGGCCGACCTTTGGACGCAAGTACAACAGGTCTGGGACACCAGTGTTTTGGGATTAAATATTGGAGATGTCATTTTTGCCGTTATTATCCTGACCTTATCGCTTTTGCTACGCGGGATGATTGCCCATTATATTATTGGTTTTCTATCGCGCTTGTCCCGGCGCACCAAAACCTCGCTTGATGATGTGTTGTTGCAGACGCTAGAAGCACCGCTGAAATTGATCCCGGTGATTGTCGGATTGTTCTTTGCCTTACAAGTTATGGGGCCAGGCGATGAAACGCGCGCTTTGTTCAACCAATTATTGTCCTCATTGATCGCGTTTGCTATTTTTTGGTCATTGGTTCGGGCCGTGGACCCTGTGATGGCCATTCTAACACCGTTGGGACGGGTGTTAACGCCCGAAATTATGGCGTGGGTTACAAAGGCAGCCAAGGGGTTGTTTGCCTTTATCGGGGCCGCCGCGATTTTACAAACTTGGGGCATTCAGGTCGGGCCGTTTCTGGCTGGACTTGGTATTTTTGGCGTAGCTGTGGCACTGGGCGCACAGGATTTGTTCAAAAACCTGATTGCCGGGTTTTTGGTGCTGGCCGAAAAGCGCTTTCAGGTTGGGGACTGGATCAAAGTAGACGGCGTGGTTGAAGGCACGGTCGAAGCGATCAACTTTCGCTCAACCACCGTGCGCCGGTTTGATAAAAGTCCGGTTTACGTGCCAAATGCCAACCTTTCTGACAATGCAGTAACCAATTTCTCACGCATGACCAATCGGAGAATTTATTGGAAAATCGGCCTCGTATACAATTCGACAACCGAACAATTACGGGCCGTGCGCGATGGTGTTCGTGCCTATGTCTTGGATAATGACGATTTCGTACACCCGCCGGACGGGACGTTGTTCGTGCAAATTGACAGCTTTAATGACAGCTCAATTGATCTGATGATTTATTGCTTTACCAAAACGACAGACTGGGGGAAATGGCTACAAATCAAAGACGACTTTGCCTGCGCCATCAAAGAAATAGTTGCCGAAGCTGGCAGTGACTTTGCCTTTCCGTCACAGAGCATTTATCTGGAACAAGACGGCAATCCACCAGCGCAAACCTAGCGCCCCAATTCTTTCATGGCCCCGTCTATGCCTTCCAAGGTGAGCGGGAACATGCGGTGTCGTCCGATGATGTCTTGGATCATTGAGATGCTGGCGGTATGGCCCCAATATTTTTGCGGGGTGGGGTTAAGCCAGATCACATCGCCGTAAATATCGACCACGCGGCGTAACCATACCGCGCCGGCTTCTTCGTTCCAGTGTTCAACCGAGCCGCCGGACATGGATATCTCATACGGGCTCATACTGGCATCACCGACAAAGATGATTTTGGTGTCCGCCGGGTGTTTGTGCAAGATATCCCAGGTTGGGATCACTTCGGTGCGCCGCCGTACATTGTCTTTCCATACCGCTTCGTACAGACAGTTATGGAAATAGAAATTGTCGAGACGTTTAAACTCGGTTCTTGCCGCCGAGAACAGCTCTTCGCACGTGGAAATAAATGGATCCATTGAACCGCCAACATCTAAAAACAGCGCGACCTTGATGGTGTTTTTTCGCTCTGGGCGCATCAGAATATCGAGCCAACCTTGTTTTGCGGTGGCATTGATGGTGCCGGTTAAGTCGAGCTCGTCCGCATGGCCATCGCGGGCCAGTTTGCGCAGCTTGCGTAATGCTAATTTGATATTGCGGGTGCCTAATTCCTTGTCGCCATCCAAATTACGAAATTCGCGTTTGTCCCATACTTTTACCGCGCGACCGTGACGGCCTTCTTTTTGGCCAATTCGCACCCCTTCGGGGTTATAACCATAGGCACCAAATGGCGAGGTGCCGGCGGTTCCGATCATTTTATTGCCGCCTTGGTGGCGTTTTTCTTGTTCTTTTAAGCGTTTAGCCAGAGTCTCCATCAATTTGTCCCAGCCGCCCAAGGCTTCTATCTCACGCTTTTCTTCTTCGGAGAGGTATTTCTCGGTTAGCTTGCGTAACCAATCTTCAGGAATTTCGGTTTCTTCTATTAAGTCCCCAGCGCTTTGCACGCCTTTGAAGGTGGAGCCAAATACTTGATCAAATTTGTCAAGATTGCGCTCGTCTTTAACCAATGTCGACCGTGACAAATAGTAAAATTCATCAACACTTCGCCCAATGACTTCGCGGTCCAACGCCTCAATCAGGGTTAGGTATTCTCGCAAAGAAACTGGAATTTTGGCGGCACGTAACTCGGTGAAGAAATTTAATAACATTCATCCAAGATAGCGCACCAAAGACAAAAGAAAAACCCTTGCGCTTAAATCATATGTATCGGCAAATAAATCGATAAGCCAAAGTAAAAATTGTCATAAACTATCATATAAAATAAAAGCTTAGGAAAACCAAAGAGGCCATATTAGAATTTCCTAAACTTGACCTATGCGCAAAAATGCATCATTTTACGCACAGGCTATGTCGCCATCAGTGGGGGAAGATTATGACACGAACCGTAAACAAGAATATTACAAATGTTTCAATGAGCTTGGCGTTGGCGCTTAGTCTGAGTGCCGGTTCACATAGCGTGATGGCGCAGGCCTCTGTAGGTGCCGACCAAAGCAAGGATCAAATTGTGGTAACCGCGCGCAAACGCGAAGAAAACTTGTTTGAAGCGCCGCTAGCCATTAGTGTGGTGACACCGGATATCCTGGAGCGAAACAATATTAAGCGCCTTGATGATGTTGGTAAATATGTCCCAAATTTGACCATTTCGCGCTATGGCGTTGGTAATACTTCACAGGCTGCGGTCTTTATCCGAGGTATTGGTCTACAAGACCATATTATTACCACCGACCCCGGTGTTGGCGTTTATCTTGATGGCATTTATCTGGGCCGGCAAATGGGTTCGAATTTATCGTTGAATAATATTGAGCGCCTCGAAGTATTGCGCGGACCCCAAGGTACGTTGTATGGCCGAAATACGCTGGGCGGTGCGATTAACATTATCACGAAACAACCCGGTTCCGACAATGGCTATAGCACCTCGGTAAAACTGGGCACCCGTGGGCGCGTTGCTGTCGATTTTTACGGTAATCATGCCCTAAGTGACGAATTTGCCGTGGCGCTCAGCGGTGGCTATAAGCGCCGCGATGGGGTTGGTGATTTTCTGTTATTGCAAAACCCCGAAGCCAGAGTTGGCGAAGAAGAAGAATTTAATGCGCGCTTGACTGCAAAATGGTCGCCAAATAGCGATTTTTCTGTCAATTTCTCCCTTGATGGCGTTAGCGCCAATAACGGGCAATCGCCGTATTATGTTGATATCCATCCATCAGTGCCAAGGCCGGATAGCACAAATCCGTTCGATGGTGGGTTTCCGCTTCTAAACCAAGGTTTATTGGCGGCGGATCGTGACGATTCGAACTCTACCGTTGCAGGGCTGGAAAGCACCTCGAACGAGGGGTTTGGCGTGTCTGTGACCGTTGATATGGCGCTTTCGGAAAATTGGGATGCCAAAGTTTTGGGTAGCTATCGCTCTTCGACGTATACTGGCGGGCTTGATGATGATGAAAGTGCGTTGCGGCTTTCTGAGTTTCCAGAAAACGGCAATGCCCAGCAAACTTCCCTAGAGCTCCAACTCAATGGTTCATGGGATCGTGCCGATTTTGTTGGCGGCGTGTACTATTTTAAGGAAATTGGTGAAACCGAAAGTGGACCATTTGTATTTAGCCCCTTTAACAGCCCAAATGCGGTTGAGGGTTTTGGCGGGCTTGGGTTTTTTGATTTAAACCAAACTGCCGAAAGTTTTGCTATTTTCGGAAATGCATCGTTTCAAGTGTCTGACCGCTTCAAAGTTGGTGCCGGCATTCGTTATTCCGATGATAACAAGGACGCCGACGCGCTATTTCCTACCTTTGCCACCCGTAGCGAGGTCAGTGATAGCTGGAGTGCGGTCACCTGGGACGTAAATGCTAGTTATGAAGTGGCTGACAATTTATTTGCCTATGCACAAATTCAGCGCGGCTATCAAACCGGCGGGTTTCCGCCACGCCCATTTGGTGGCTCGGCCCAGTTTGTTTCGTTTGATGAAACCACGTCGATAAATTACGAGATCGGCATAAAGGGTAAATTGGGCGAGAACCTAACCGTTTTAACTTCGGCGTTCTGGACGGAATATTCAGATCTAGCATTGCCGTTTTCTGATCCGACGGCGGGGGGTGGTTTTGTGACCATCATTGAAAATGCCGGCCAATCCAGAGCCAGAGGGATCGAGATTGAGGGCACATTGGATATAGGTAACGGATTTTCGATCAATAGCTCATTGGGCTATTTGGATGCGGAAATTACCGAAGTAAGGGCCGGAACAATTGGAATTGGTATCGGTGATACACCGGCGTTGACGCCTAACTTTACGTTTTCGATCTCCCCAGAGCTGGTTTCCGAGCTAGATAGTGGCAATACCATAATCACCAGCGTAAATTACTCGTACCGTTCTTCGATGTTTGGACAATCAATTAACCGTGCTGGCGAAGAGATTGCCGGTCGCGGTCTATTGGGTTTTAACATCACGTACGACAATATAGACGGCAATTGGGCGCTCGGCATTTACGGCGAGAACGTTACCAACAAAATTTATGATGTAGGTCGCTTACAGCAAAATGGGTTTGTCGGTGTCGTTGCTTCTAATGATCGCTCCGAGTTTGGCGTGCGCTTTACCAAACGCTTCGGACGATAAAACACGGGTTTACCGATAAGAATGCCGGGGCCTAGAAATGGAATTGTTGCTCCCACAAAAAACGTGTGTGATCCATTCCAATAAAACACAAAACTTCAGATTGAGCGCGGTAAAGAACTTTGAAAAAGGATTTTTCCCTGTCTTAATTGCTACGGATATTATTGCCCGTGGATTGGACATTGCAGACGTAACGCATGTAATTAACTTTAGTGTTCCAGACGA
>JAESUG010000003.1 GCA_016763185.1 Robiginitomaculum sp.
CGGCGAATCATATTGCCAAACGGCGAATTTCGGTGGAGGGTATAGAGGGGATTAGTGCTTTTTTGGAAAAACGAAAACCAAATTGGATGAACTAAGTCCGACATTTATATATGTTGAAGGCGTTCGGGGGCGCTCAATAGAGGTGATAAAAACATGGGACTGTTTGGAAAAATAACGTGGGCGAGTTTCGTCATTTTTGTTTCGTTTATATTGGCCATCGTATTATTGGTGGTCATTGGTTTGTATTTGCCAGAGCAATTAAGGCAAATTCTCGATGCGGCTGACTGGGTAGAGGGGCAGATCACAACGGCTGGTTTACCAAGCGAATATAATAATTGGTTGCGCTTGTTTCTTGATGATGCTGGCTTGGCGATGATTTTCTTTGTGGTCGTCATTCGCGGATTTTTGGCCATGATCGGTGCTGGATTTCGGCGAATGGTTTTTGGCCGTGATACCCTCGATGCCTAGTCTCACCCATAGCGTTCGCCCATAATGCTCGCCCATAATGCTCGCCCATAATGCTCGCAAGGACGTGATGAATTTGTACTAGTAATTCTGATGACAAACTCTATGTAAGAGCAATCAGAAGCGAGGACGAATTTATGACGCAACCGATTGAGCTATATTATTACCCCACTCCAAATGGTTGGAAAATTTCCATCGCCTTGGAGGAAATGGGTTTAGCCTATACCATGGTCCCGGTGATGATCGGCCAAGGCGATCAGTTTAAGCCTGAATTTCTAAAGTTCAGTCCGAACAATCGGATGCCCGCCATTATTGATCCAAACGGACCAGGTGGGCAGCCGATCTCGGTATTTGAAAGCGGCGCGATTTTGCAATATTTGGCTCGCAAAACCGGTACATTTTACGGCAGTAACGAACGCGAACAGGTTGCGGTTGAAGAATGGTTGATGTGGCAAATGGGCGGGCTTGGCCCAATGGCCGGACAGGCGCACCATTTTCGTCAATATTGCGACGAGCAAATCCCCTATGCGATTGAGCGCTACACCAATGAGGTGAACCGGCTGTATGGCGTGATGAACCGGCGTTTAGCCACTCGTGAATATTTGGCCGACGACTATTCTATTGCCGATATGGCGTGTTGGGGCTGGATATTACCCTATGAGCGCCAAGGGCAAGACTTAAACGACACCCCGCACCTAAAACGCTGGTTTGAGGCAATCAGTGAACGCCCAGCCGTTAAAGCTGGCTTTGCTTTGGGTGCTGAATTGCGTGGGGATTTATCAGAACAATCTGAAGCTGTGGCAGCAGCAAAGAAAGTACTGTTCGGGCAAAAATCACGAGACTAACGCTGCCGTGAATTCGGACCGATATTAGCAAGAATGGGCAATCCGCCGGGACCGGTAGCATACGCCGGGTGTTGTGTTGCTGTCGGGTACGCACGTGCTGGACCGTTGGCGGCGTGAAATGTCATCGGCTGCGGCGCAGGGTTTGCTGCTCTAGTCGGCGCGCCAGAGCGACTTGTTGCTTTGGCAATTTTCACCAATTCTAGACCTAACCCCAGCATGAGGGCGGTGAAGCCCGCAAACATAACGGTCATAATAGCCGCTAGCTTTTTTAGTGATTTTCCTTGAAATGGGATAATCGGTGGTTCAATCACTTGAATATTATTCGAAGCTTGTTCGGTTAGATTTTGCCGTGCTTGGTATTCTTCTTCGCGGGCTGAAAACTGTTGCGCAGCGGCTTGCAGGACGGCTGCTTTGCTGTCTAACCGTTGAAATTCAGGAAATAATCGTTGCATTTTGGTTTGTTTGGTTCGCACTTGCGCTAGCTGGGCGCTAAGTACGGTGATGCGTTCGGAAATAGACTCGGCTTCGGCTTCCAGTGTGAACTTTTCTGACTGCAAGGTTTGGTAAACCAAATTAATGCCGGTACGTTTTATGCCAAGATTTTTGTTTCTGCCTTCGGTAATAAAATTTTCCAATCGCGTAATTTGGGTGTCGATAGCCCGTACTGGCTTTGAAGTCGGTTGATATCGGGCTAGTAATTGCTCGCGCTGGATTTGTAAACTTGCCAATTCACCCGAAGAAGAATCGTCCGTGAATTGTAAAATTTCTTGGGGGATGGTCGTCAAACGTTCCTCACGGGCGCGAATACCGGCGGCAATTTCTTGTTGACGAGCGCGCGCCGTAAGCAATTGATCGTTTAACGCGGCATAGCGTACGCCCGCCGCAGTTCGTTCGGCCAGAAAGTCACCAATTTGATTGGAATTTAGGAATTTTGCCAAGGTTGTATAGGTTTCATCCAGCTTTTCTTCGGTTGATTGGCGTTCAATGCCATAATGAGTATTGCCACTATTTAGCAATATCTCGCGGCGATATGTCTGATACTCACTGATGAAGCTGGTTAATATCTGCGCCGCCGTTTCGGGGTTTTCATGACGAAAAGTAACCGAGATCAATGGTTGGTTGGGTGCGGTAAAGGCACCAAGATTGTTACTTAAATTCTGAATGGTTTGGCCGGTAATTTGTACTCGATCGCCGGGATTGCTCTGATATTTGGCAGCCAAAGCAGGGTATATTTGTCGAAGACCAAGCTTGTGCAGTACCCGCTCCTTTAAGATAGCGGCGGTGAAAAAGCCGACTTCGGCTTGGATCATCTGGTCGGTGGTAAATGCAGTGCCTTGGCCAGCCGTACCAAAAACCGGATTATAGATGTATTCTTCGCCAAATTTTACAAGGATGCGTCCCTCTGCCGTATATTCTTTTTTAAGGCCCATTACACCAATAAAACCGAGGCCACATATGACAATAAATACCAATATCATCAGCGGTAATTGCCGCCAGACGAGACCGATGAGATCAAGCACCGACAAGGCACGAACACGTTCCCACCCTTGATTTTGACCTGGGTGAGGGGCTGGTGGACGATAATCGGTTGTTCCAGTGGTCTGCCCAGCGTTTTGCATGCATGTTCCATTATAAGAGATTCGAACTACAAACAATTTCGCAGGCTCTGTTTAACAATTCCTAACCAATTTCATTAACCTTCGACATTAGATATTTTTTTTGAGTCTCCCATATGATCCGTACGTCACTTTTAGTCATGCTTTGTCTGTGGATATCCAGCTGTGTTGCCTCGCCTCCCAGAAATGATGCTCGTACGTCAACGCCGAACGTCCGTCATTCTGCTGATGTCAATTTACGCGCCAATAGTCGGAACCCAGGCCAATTTCAACGATGGGTAGAAACCGATCCCATCTATCGGTTGTTACCGGGGGACCAGCTGAATGTATTTGTGTATTCGGCGCCGGAACTTAATCAGGTTTTGATTGTTGGGCCCGATGGTCGCGTGACCATGCCTTTGGCCCGGCCCGTTATGGCGGCCAATTTGTCGATTGAGGAATTAGAACAACGACTGCGTAACGCGTTAAGCACTCAATTGGTCGATCCAGAATTGGAATTATCACCTTTGGCCTTTGGTTCGCAACGTATTTTTGTCGGCGGAGAGGTTGGACAAGCTGGTATCTATGAATTGCCGGGCCAAATTGGAGCATTAGAGGCTGTGTTGATGGCCGGTGGCTTTACGGCAACCGCAAAGGCCAAGAAAATTATTCTGGTTCGCCGCCACCCCAGCGGTGCGCCGATGTTAAAAGAGATCAATCTGTCGGCAATTTTGCGTAAAGGTGCGGCCAACGATATGTTACCCTTACAACGCGGCGATGTGATTTATGTGCCGCGCTCGACCATTGGCAATGTGAATTTATTCATGCAACAATACATCCGCGATGCCTTGCCGATCACCTTTGGCTTGACCTATGATCTAGCCCAACAAGTCCGGTAATTACGCCGTAAAGCACCAAGGCTCGTTTGCCCGCACCATTCGATTATAGCCGTCATATTGGTGGGTACGGATAGCCTTTTACCCTGCACGCCGATTACATAAAACTCCAACAAAAAAGTTTCTATGCTATGGAGCAATGATTAGGCATTGCCGTGTAGCCATTCGCGGGCGGCGCGTTGCGCTTCGGCAATATCGTCCGAGCTCATTTCATTGGCCAGTTCAGCCCGATAGGTTTTGGCCGGTTCAAAGCCGCGAAACGCGGCCAGATTGAACCATTTGTGTGCTTCGATGAAATCCAAGGTCGGTCCATCGCCAGTTGAATAAATCAACCCAAGCTTATTTAATTCATCACCGCTCGGCCCAGCTTCAATGGCTGCGTGTGCTTCTGCGACTTCAACATCTGTAAAGGCCATAAGGTATTCCCCGTTTTTTTCCCACCGTGCTGCCCTTTGTTAGGGTGCAGCTAAAAGTGTGTTTCACCAATTGCAAATTTCTTTTGCCAGATGATTTTTTCAAAAGGGGGTTTCCGCAAAGTTAACAACTCAATTCATATTTTTTAGTTACTTGCTTTGCGCGTGGAAACTGTTTGTTTACTTGCCTTAATGAATGGGTGTTTTGGGGTTCATAATTTGTTGTTTGTAATGATTCTTGCTAAACTTGGGTGCTTTCGTTGGTAACGATTTCGCTGGTTTTATAGTTGGGTGTCGCTAATTTTTACGTAAAACTTTTTGAATCTTTTTTTTTGGAACCAGTAAAAAACAACAAAAGTTTGAGCAAAATATCGAAATTTAACTCTTTGGAAACCGTATAATCACTTCCCTAGGCCGTTGGAATGAGCCACAAAAGACACCTAAATCAAGATAAAAAGCATAGGTAAACCAGAATAAAGGACATGGGTATGGGGCTTCTAAGTTGGATTGCAATGGGCGGCGGGTTCCTATTGGCAGTCGTGGCGGTGATTTTGGCGTTGAACTGGGCCAAAGTGTCTCGATTGATGCAGACCATCTCGTTGTTTGCCCCCGATCAAATTGTCTATAATTTCTCGAACATGAAAGACATCATGCCCGCCACCCGCTTACCTGCGAGCGGTACAGTACATCAATGGCCAATGGCTTTGACCCCGATTAACGAAAACTGGGACTGGCTCGGACAAACTTTTCCGGTGGCGGAAACCTTGCGTGACATGCAAACCACGGCCCTTGTGGTGGTAAAAGACGGGCGCATTGTGTTTGAGAGCTATTACCTTGAAACCAGCCCGCAGGATTTGCGGATATCTTGGTCCTTGTCCAAATCTTTTGTTTCGGCCCTTACCGGTATCGCGTTGGCCAATGGCGATATTAGCTCTTTAGACGTTCCGGTCAGCGATTATGTGCCAGCTTTGAAGCGCTCGGCCTATAACGGTGTGCCATTGCGTCATGTGATGAATATGGCCAGTGGTGTGCAGTTTGATGAGGATTATCTAGCGTTCAATTCCGACATCAATAAAATGGGCCGGGTGTTGGCGCTTGGCGGGTCATTGGACGACTTTTCGGCCTCTGTGACCCATATTGCCAGAACGCCTGGGTGCGCCCGACAATATGTCTCGATTGATACCCATGTGATTGCGATGGTGTTACGGGCTGCGACCGGCAAGTCATTGCAAGATTATTTTGTTGAAAATCTATGGTCGAAAATGGGTGCAAGTGCGGATGCCTATTACTCGACAGATACGGACGGCAACGCCTTTGCCTTGGGTGGCTTAAATATGCGAACCCGAGATTATGCCTTGTTTGGGGAGTTGATGCGCAATCAAGGGCGGCGCGGTGATGTGCAACTGATCCCGGCGGATTGGGTGACCCTTTCAACCATCAATTCAGCACCAGCCGACGTTGGCGCGGATCCATTTGGCTATGGCTATCAATGGTGGGTACCCAACAATGCCGATGAGGAGTTTTTTGGGGTAGGGGTCTATGGTCAGTATATTTACGTCAACCCAAAGGCCGGTATCGTCATCGCTAAAAATGCCGCCGATCTGGGGTTCAACGAGCTTGACGTAAATGGCGATGATAGCAAATCACAAAATATCGCTTTGTTTCGGAGCATTGCCGCCCATTACAGCGACTGGCAATCCCCTCAAAGATCTAGTTCAGCGACCTCACCAGCGTGTTCTTGAATAAACGCGAAACGCAGTTCCGGATTTTTCCCCATCAAGGTTTCGAACAAAGCATCGGTGGTAGCTCGCGTAACCGGATCAATGGTTACGCGGGCCAAGGTCCTCGATTTTGGGTTCATCGTCGTTTCTTTTAGCTGGGCTGGCATCATTTCGCCCAAGCCTTTAAAGCGGCTAAGCTCGACTTTCCCGCCGGTGGAGAAGGGGCCAGCCAGCAATTCGTCTTTATGGGCATCATTGCGCGCATAGGCGCTTTTTCCCTTTTGGCTGAGACGATATAACGGCGGTAGAGCCAGATATAAATGACCTTTCTCAATCAGACCCGGCATGCATATATAAAAGAAAGTCATCAGCAATGCGGCAATATGGTCGCCATCGACATCAGCATCCGTCATGATAATCACGCGCTCATAGCGTAAATCGTCAATGTTAAATTGGCCGTCTATGCCAACGCCCAAAGCTTGTACCAAATCCTTGATCTCTTGATTGGCCAATATTTTGTCTTTGGTGGCACTGGCAACATTTAGGATTTTGCCCTTTAGCGGTAATATGGCTTGGGTATACCGGTCGCGCCCTTGTTTTGCCGAACCGCCAGCGCTATCGCCCTCGACCAAGAATATTTCGGTACCTTCATTGGAATTGTTCGAGCAATCCGCCAATTTCCCCGGCAGGCGTAATTTGCGGGTCGCGGTTTTGCGGCTTACTTCTTTTTGCTTGCGGCGGCGCAACCGGTCTTCGGCGCGGATGATGACCCATTCGAGCAATTTGGAACTTTGCACCGGTGCTGCGGCCAACCAATGATCAAACCGGTCGCGCAAGGCGCTCTCAACCGCTTTTGTGGCTGCGGGTGAGGCCAATTTTTCCTTGGTTTGCCCTTGAAATTCCGGCTCGGTAATAAACACCGAAACCATAGCGCCAGCGGTCGCCATCACGTCATCGGCCGTGATCAATGCGGCGCGTTTGCTCATCCCGGCACTGTCGGCATAGGCGCGTAAGCCCTTGGTCAATGCGGCGCGCATGCCAGCCACATGGGTGCCGCCCTCGACGGTTGGCACCGTATTGCAATAGGCGTTGATGAAGCCATCAGCCTCGCCAAACCCTTGCGGGGTCCAGGTGATCGCCCATTCGACCGAGCCGTGCTTGCCGGGCCGTTCAACTTGGCCGCTAAATGCGTTGTCGGTGATGGTGGTTTTGCTGCCTAAGCGCTCTTTTAGGAAATCTGCCAAGCCGCCGGGGAAGTGAAAACTGGCCTGGGTGGGAACATCCGTGCCTTCGCAAAGCTCCGGGTCGCATTTCCAGCGAATTTCAACGCCGCGGTGTAAATACGCCTTGGAACGGGCCATGCGGTATAAGCGCTTTGGTGAAAATTTCAAACTGGATCCAAAAATTTCAGGATCTGGCTGAAAACGTACCGAAGTCCCGCGCCGGTTAGGTGCCGCACCCAAGGTTTGCAATTTTCCAGTGGGAACGCCCTTGGAAAATTTTTGTCCGTATAATTGTTTATTGCGGGCAACTTCCACTTCTAAATGCATCGAAAGTGCATTGACCACAGACACCCCAACCCCATGCAAGCCACCAGAAGTTTGGTAGACCTTTGACGAGAATTTTCCGCCCGAATGCAAGGTGGTCATAATCACCTCTAAGGCTGATTTGTCCTTAAACTTTGGATGTGGATCCACCGGAATACCGCGCCCATTATCGGTGACCCGTACCCAGTTATCGGCCTCGACAACTACTTCAATCCGGTCTGCATGATCAGCGACGACTTCGTCCATGCAGTTGTCTAACACCTCGGCAAACAAATGATGCAAGGCATTGCTTCCGGTGCCGCCAATATACATGCCGGGGCGTTTGCGTACCGGCTCTAGTCCTTCAAGGACCTCAATGTCTTTGGCCGAATAATCGGATGTGTTGTCATCGGTCATATTGTCAAACAGGGACTGTTTTGCGGAATGGGTCATGTGGTTTCCGTGATCTAAAACATTTTAGAGGCTGGTGAATAAAACTCTACCGCTTTCTACTCTGATTCGAATGAATGAAATGAATATTGACATAAAACAAGGGCTGGCACTCGGGGGAGTGCCAGCCCTTGAAAGTTCCCTATTTGAACAAGACACGGGGTGGTCTGTTCCAGTAGGTGTGCGTCAGGTGTGTACGCTCAGCAAAGCTCCTATAAGTTGCGCTCTGGGTCAAGGTCTAATAGTATAATAAATTTTACTTTACTTTCAGCATGTTATTTGCCTTTGTAAAGATTAAGTTGTTTTTGATTAACAATTAGAAGATGAATCGAATCACAACTTTGCCCGTATGGCGCGTAAATCCATCGCGAAGATCAACATCATAGTCAAAGCCAAACGACGTATATCGACTACCCGCAGTGAGTGAAAATCCGAATAATATTGCAGTGCTAGGTAAATCTTCGGCCCGTACGGTAAAGCGTTCATCAAAGCCGGCGAACCGCGCGGTTGTCAGCGCCCCATCGCCTCGAAGGTCGTTGCGAACACCGGCCCGCAGTCTTGGTGCCCACCAGCTTGCGTCCGAACCGAACCGTCGTCCGGCAGTTATAGCCGCGGTTGCCGAGATATTTTCTGTTACGCGCCGATCAATCGACAGATCAAGGCCAATGCCACCGCCAGTTTCCGTGTACGCTTCTTCGGAAAGACGAAGGAAATCAATAGAAACACTTGGGCTGAATAACCATTTGCCAAATTGATAATCCCGAGACAAGCGCGTAGTGCTAGCCAAATGAAATGCCGACCAGTCCGCATTGGAGGTTCGTTGTACCGTGCCGACTTGCAATATCCGTTCGGAATCAAAACTATCCAAGCCAATCGCCGAATGAGTCAGAAAGTTAAACCCACCAATCGTGCGCCCTGCATAGGCACCAACTTGCACGGAAACCGAGGATAATGGCGTATCAAATCCATCGGTTTGAGTGATTTGGTTTGAAAACCCACTAAGCACCAATCCAAGGGCACCAAATCCACCCCAAGGGCGGTCAATCCCGATAGCCAATCCTAGTCCAAAACCGTTATAAGGTTGGGTTGTGGAGCTATTGTCACGATCTAAGTAATAGCCGATTTCTTGTAACCAAATACCACCGCCGGGTCCATATCCACGTGAGATCGCATCCAAGCGATTGCCAACGGCACCGGTCGTGCCATCGGTATTGGCTAGAGTGAATTGTACGGCTGCGGCGCCAAACTCTGGTAATATTTGATTATAGGCGCTAAAAAACTCGTCGGCGGCGGTTAACCCAGCAAAGCTACCCGTTAGGGCGGTATCTGTGCTTTGGCTTACGGCGCTAAACCATGCTTCATAAGCCGAAGCTTGGTTGTTATCAAGCCCTAGCTCGGTTGCTGTTCTGCGGCTCAAGGTTACCACTAGCGCATTGGTAACTGTATTTTGGCTTAAGGAGGTGTTGTACAGATAAGGTACTGATCCTGTGTCCAGCAGGGCTTCAAACGTATCGCCGAAGCTCAGCGAACCAGCCGTAATCAGATCAAACGCACCACCATCGCCAATTAGCCCGGAAAGAATGGGTGCAATTCTGGCCCCTTGCAAGAAGGTTACGGCTCCGGACGCATTAAAGGTAGCGCTTTGAAACGAACCGCTCGTAACCCCAGGGTCGATGGTCAACTGCAAACGCGCATCAGTACCAAAAACCGCCGATGTCAGCGAAAGGGTAGTATCAGCGCCCAATGCAAGCAGCCCATTGCGAACGTCGAGCACAAGTTGACCGTCGCGGTCAAACAATGCCCCAGTGAGTTCAGCGCCGTTGTCAATAATCAGTAGATCAGCGCCATCACCAAATAAAATGTCGCCATTGATCGTCCCGGCGGCCAATTCCAACGTGTCATCACCGCTACCGAATAATACATCACCAATAATTTCCGGGGCCAATGGGTTGAAGTTATCAGTAGGATCGTCGTCAACCGCTTGGGCTTGTTGCAAAACTGCGCCGGTCGTGTTGGCTGACAGATCCACGGCAATTGCTCTTCGTGTCGTATCAGTCGGGTCAGACTCTACACCACTAGATAGAACTTCAGTGAAGATGGAACCAATTCGTCCCGTGTTGTGGACGAGATCAACCGTGCCACTTTCATCAACGATAGCCGTCGCAAAGCCACCAACTCCAGTGCCAATAAAGCTGGCCTCAATGGTTCCGCTGATCCGAATTTCCGCCACCGAAGCTCCAGCTTCTACGACAATGGTCGCTGCTCTGCCGCCAGTTTCGGAAATAACGGTTGCTTGGGTTAAGCCGCGAATATCAATGATTGGCACTATGCCACCATTGCCAACCGAGATGCTTGTTGCGTTTGCTTCAAAGGCGTTCACGCTGATCGAGCCCTCGGATAAAAGACCGCCTTCAATGGTGGTCTGGCGCAATACACCGCCAACTTCCGTGCCTTCGATGCGAATTCCAACCGGGGAAAACCCGTCATTTAGTCCAAATCCAGTGATGTCGCCGCGATTGATAATACCAAAATTTTCTTCATCTACTGCAAGTCCAACCGCACCAATCGTCACATCTGCGTTGTCAACACCATCAAGCGAAGCGGTAACCAATAGCGCCGGAGCCGAGCCATCAGAACGTAAGGTGCCGCGAAATGTTATTTCGTCAATAACCACCAAGTCGTTCACGATGCCGCCGCTCACATTCGCGCCCACGGCCAAGGCTGAGCCACCGACAAGCAAATCATCCGCGTCTAAATTTTCGCGAGCTGCAGCATTCGTTCGCAAGCTTGAGCGAAAACCAGTGGCGTTGATATTACCGGTATTGGAAATAGCACCGTTGACATCGCCGCTCACCCGCACACCGCTGGAGCCTTCGCCTTGGGCGCTAATCGCACCTGAAATGGTAATATCACCGTTGATCGTACCCGTTACCGAAATGCCATGACTGCGATCTCCAACTAGTTGGATACTACCACTGCTTTCTAGATTACCGTTCAATGTGCCGGCGACCAAAATACCAGCGCTATCATTGCCCTCAACATCAATTCGCCCGGCAACTCCATTGATAATATTACCCGTAAACACCGAGTTACCTTCAACAAGAATACCGACCCGCCCACTACCTTGGGCGAAGGGGCCGTCTAAATCACCGTCATCATCGGTGTCTGTGCTAACAAAATCTTCGAGTAAATTTATGGTGCCTGAATTAACGATTGCACCGGTAGTCACACCCGTAACAAGGATGCCAATGGTGTTATCAGCATTTGCCGAGCCAACTGTCCCTTGATTGGTTATAGTGTTGTTCGAGTTTAGCGTAACCGCCGCCAAGCCCTCGCCAACAAGCACTGAGCCTGCCGCCAAAATAATAATATCGGAAGGACTACCTTCGTCCGCGGTTAAGCTATCAATTGGCGTGGTGCGTGCATCACTAACTTCGACTTGAGCGACCGCAGAATTGGCGATTAACAGAGCAGGAATAGCGGTCGTCAATATCAGAAATTTACGCATAAAATCAAACCATCATCATTGCACAAACGATCTGCTAGGATCGCAAATCAAAGGAGTAAACTTGTAGCTGAGATAAATCAATCCGTCGATGGCCCAAGTTCCCGTTTTTACACAAAAATTTTCGCCATAAATCTCGTGCAAGATGTGTTTTGCGATGGCTGCGTTATGACGAATAATACATGTCAAACTCTACCGGGTGGGGATGCATTTCAAACCGGGTGACCTCTTCCATTTTTAACGCAATATAGGCTTGAATTTGATCCTTGTTCATCACATCGCCGCGCAGCAAAAACTCGTGATCTGCGTCTAGTGCCGTAAGCGCTTCGCGCAAACTGCCACAAACTGTTGGAATATCTTGCAGTTCTTCGGGTGGTAAATCATACAAATCCTTGTCCATTGCATCGCCGGGATTGATTTTATTGGCAATGCCGTCCAGCCCAGCCATCAACAACGCCGTAAACGTCAAATAAGGATTGCCAACTGCGTCGGGGAAGCGAACTTCCAACCGCTTGCCATTGGCGGAAGGGGTGTACGGGATACGAATAGATGCTGAACGATTGCGTGCCGAATAGGCCAGCAATACCGGTGCCTCAAACCCTGGTACAAGGCGTTTATAGGAATTGGTTGAGGCATTGGCAAAGGCGTTAATCGCTTTGGCGTGTCTGATAATACCGCCGATATAATGCAAGCAGGTTTCCGATAAGTCCGCATAGCGATTGCCGGCAAATAATGGCTTGCCGTCTTTCCAAATCGATTGGTGCACATGCATGCCCGAACCATTTTCGCCAACACAGGGTTTGGGCATAAAGGTTGCGGTTTTGCCATAGGCCGCCGCGACATTATGCACCACATATTTGTAGAGTTGCAAGTTATCCGCAATATCAACAAGGGTGGAATACTTCATGCCCAATTCGTGTTGGGCCGGGGCAACCTCATGATGATGTTTTTCTGGCGCTAAGCCAAGCTCGGTCATTACGCCTAGCATTTCGGTACGAAAGTCTTGTCCAGAATCAATCGGGGGCACCGGGAAGTAACCGCCGCCGGATTGTGGTCGATGGCCCATATTTCCAAATTCGAATTTTTTATTGGTATTTGATGGAAGCTCCGAGCTATCCATCGAGTATCCAGATTTATGGGTTTGCGTTGACCAGCGTATATCATCAAACACGAAAAACTCAGCTTCTGGTCCAAAATAGACCGTATCGCCAATGCCCGAAGATTTCAGGTAGTTCTCGGCGCGTTTTGCCGTCGAGCGCGGATCGCGCCCATAGGGGGAGAGCGTGCCAGGTTCCAGAACATCGCAAAACATCGTCAATGTCGGGGCTTGATAAAACGGATCCATTTTGGCCGTCAAAGTGTCTGGCATCAGAACCATATCGGAGTCATTAATCGCTTTCCAACCCGAAATCGACGAGCCGTCAAACATGATTCCATCCTCAAAAAGATCTTCATCAACCATGCTTGCGTCCATGGTTATATGGTGCATTTTGCCCCGTGGATCACTAAATCGAAAATCGACATAGCCAATGTTTTCGTCTTTGATCCGTGTTAAAATAGTTTTCGACATGTTCGTAGCCTTTGGTTTTTAAATTAAATAGCATTTTCATTTCGCTCGCCGGTGCGAATGCGAATAACCTCGATGATGTCGCTGACAAAAATTTTTCCATCGCCAATTTTACCAGCACGGGCGGCAGTTTCGATGGCCCGAACAACTGTATCTAGTTGGCCGTCACTGACCACGACTTCGATTTTTAACTTTGGCAAGAAATCGACCACATATTCAGCGCCGCGATACAGCTCCGTATGGCCCTTTTGTCGGCCAAAGCCTTTGGCTTCGGTGACGGTTAATCCTTGGACACCGACGTCGTGCAGGGCTTCTTTTACGTCGTCCAATTTGAACGGTTTGATAATAGCTTCGATTTTTTTCACAAGTGATTCCTATTTTGTAAATATGCCCTGACAAAGCTTGGATTCAAAAATTATGAAACTGATTTTGTTAAGTGAAGGTTGTGTTCGTAGGATTTGATATATTTTTATACACTAATTGTATAAAAAATAGGCAATATTCTATCTTGTCCTGATAATCAAACCTGAATTAAAAAAATTACAGAATGATCAGTTGCATAATGCCGATCAACTGTATTGGTTCTTGCTTTTTATGGATGAGTTTTGTATCGCCCGATCAATGACAAATGCAATCAAAGCCAAACAGCCCCGTCCAAAATTAACCGAAGGTCCGGTTCTAGGTCATTTATTACGACTTGGTATCCCGATGTCCATTGGTATTTTTGCGGTAATGTCGGCCTCGGTGATCGACACATTTTACGTATCCAGATTGGGTACTGTTCCGTTGGCGGCGGTGTCATTTTGTGTGCCGTTATTGTTTGCGTTACAAAGCTTGTCTATTGGGTTGGGGGCTGGCGCGGCCTCGGTGGTGGCCCGCGCAGCCGGCGAGGGCGATCATGACCGTCTAAGCCGCCAAACCACGGATTCGGTATTATTAGCGCTGTTAATCGTCGCCGCCGTCGCAGTTATTGGCTATCTAACATTTGAAGATATCGTCCGCTTCGCCGGTGCATCGGATGAGCTCATGCCGGATATCCGTGCCTATATGCAAATTTCATTCATTGGCTCGGTGTTCATCGTCGCCCCAATGGTTGCGGGTAATATTTTGCGTGCTTTGGGCGATGCTCGCGTTGCTGGCTTTACGATGGTTGTCGGCGCGATTATCAACCTTATTCTCGATCCGTTTTTAATTTTTGGAATAGGGCCATTTCCTAGGATGGAAGTCGCCGGTGCAGCTTTGGCCACCGTGTTATCTAATGCTTTTGCGGTGCTGATTATGGGTTGGTATATGGTGCGCCGCGAACGGTTGATTGTGTTAAAAATACCGCCTTGGGACGAGCTGATGCACTCTTGGTGGGCGGTGTTACGGGTGGGATTACCAGCGACAGCAACCAATGTTGCCAATCCAATTACTTTATTTATCGTCACCGCCGCCTTCGCGACGTTTGGCGATGGTGCGGTTGCTGGTTTTGGTGTAGCCGGGAGAATTGAATTTTTGTTTGCCATTCCCTTATTGGCGCTGTCGGCTTCAATTGGCCCAATTACCGGTCAAAATGGCGGTGCGGGCCTGCACGAGCGGGTGAAGGAGGCGTTTCGCACCTCGTTTATGGTCGCCGCGATTTGGGGAATGGGAACCGGAATTGTCTTATTTTTCCTAAGCGGGATCGTCGCCAGATTGTTCTCTGATGACCCGTCCGTGCAATATGTCACGCAACTACATTTGTCGATCATACCGATTACCGCCATGGGCTATGGCATTGTCATCACCGCCTCGGCGGGCTTTAACGCCTTGGGCCGACCCTTGCCCGGCATGATCATGACCTTTGGTCGTTCGTTTATACTGATCGGCATTGGGGTGTGGATCGGCGGGCATTATTTGGGTGTATTGGGGATTATTATTGCCCTGGCCTTAGCCAATATTATCTCTGGTGCCTTGGCTTTGATTTGGGTGCGCGGCGCCAATATGACGGCCAAGCAAAATCGCAAGCGAAAACCGGTAAACCCCTAGCTATTTTCGCGTTAGAACCATACCAATTTCAGTTTTGTCATTAAAATGCTCTGATACAACCGGCGTTGTATCGTCCCATGTCCAAATATTATTTGTAAAAATATCCCGCATCACGTCCAGTTCACAATGAAATGGCGGTCCGCCCTCGCGTCCAGTTTGCATAAATAGCGCAAATAACTTACCGCCGGGGCGTAGCCAATGGGCAATTTGCGCGGCGTATCCGGGCCATTGATCCGGTGGCAATGCACACAAACACGTCTGTTCGTACACCGCATCAAAGCGGGTTGGAGCTTGCCAATACAGCACGTCAGCTTGTTCAAATGTCAAGGACGGGTGGGTGTGTGCCTGTTGTTGGTGTAATGTTTTTCGCTCTTCACTATTGAGCTTAGAAGATACAGTCTCCTCACTTGTTTCAACTTTAGTATAGCGTTGGTATTCAGTAAG
>JAESUG010000035.1 GCA_016763185.1 Robiginitomaculum sp.
GATATTGGGATTATAACAAAATGAGGTATTGGTTTGGATAAAAATGAACCCCAATTTCAGGTATTGGTCTGTATTGACGGCTCGGAGGCCTCGTATTCGGGCTTGCGCTATGCGGTGCGGATGGGCGGTAATCATACGGCTGATCTGACCCTTTTGTTTGTTCGTCCGTTGGACAAAGAGCTCAGCAGTGGCGGTCTGCAAATGGATGTGGCCCGCGAAAACATGCTGAGCTGGGGTCATGAATTGCCGGGGATGCGTGCCCTAAAACGCGGGCGTGATATGCTGGTGGAAATGGGCTTCATGGAGGATGGCTGGAAAGAACAAGTAGTCCACACCGACGTGCGCGGCGATAAACTAGGCGATAATGCAATTGTCTACACCAATGAAGATGGCGCCAAAATTTCCCTTAAAATGATGGTTTCGCCATCGGTCGAGCGCGGTATTCTCGACGAAATTGAAATAGGTGAATACGGTGTCACCATTATTGGCATGTGCTCCGAGCGCGATATGGGACCGGGTAAAATCCGGCCCGCAACCACCATGGCGGTGGTCAGTCAATCCCCGGGACCGGTATTGGTCGCCAGAGAATTAGAACAAGATCATGGCCATTTCATGTGTGTCGATTTCACCGAAAAAGCGATTGAAGCCGCCGTCATAGATGCCCAGATCGCGGCCCGTTGTCATTGCCCAATTTATTTGTTCTCGGTGGCTGAAAACGAGGCAGAGTTAGAGATGGCTCAAGGTGTAGTGACACGAGCAAAACTGGCCATCGAAATGGCTGGTTTCCAGGTTGTAAGCGAAACCGTAACCGTCGGCGATCCGGTGACACAAATCATCGAGCAGGGCCGTAAATATTCCCTGATTGTGCTGGCCGATACGTCGGTGAAAGGCTTGCGTCGCTTTTTTCAAACCTCGGTTGCCTATGAGGTGTTGGAGCGCGCCGAGAACTCGGTAATGATTGTTCGCTAGCCGGTTCATAATTGTTATTTGCTCTGCCCAACGAACACGGGCAGTCTATACGGGACGTACCTTTGTGTAGAAGGCGTTCACGAGGAAGAGGGCTGGACTTTGACGTTAAATCCGTTTGCAACTGTGCAACAACAACTCGACTTATCGCCCGAAATATCTGACGAGGTAAAAACCACTACCTGTTATATGTGCGCTTGTCGGTGTGGTATTCGGGTCCACTTAAAAGACAAGAAAATTCGCTATATTGAAGGCAATCCCGAACACCCCGTCAACAAAGGTGTGCTGTGCGCCAAAGGGGCAGCTGGAATATTAAACCAGTATTCGCCAGCAAAATTGACCAAGCCATTATTGCGGGTCGGCGAACGCGGCGAGGGCAAGTTCAAGGAAATTGAGTGGGATGAGGCGCTTAAGCTGGCCACCAAATGGCTGGGCGATGTGCGGGCCAAAGATCCATCGAAATTGGCGTTCTTTACCGGGCGCGATCAAAGCCAGTCGCTGACCGGTTGGTGGGCCAAACAGTTTGGCACGCGCAATTTTGCGGCGCATGGCGGGTTTTGCTCGGTGAATATGGCGGCGGGCGGTATTTACACTCTTGGCGGTTCGTTTTGGGAATTTGGCGAGCCGGATTGGGAGCTTACCAAATATTTCATGATGTTTGGTGTCGCCGAAGACCATGATAGCAATCCTATCAAAATCGGGCTGGGCAAACTAAAAACCCGTGGAGATGCCAAATTTGTCGCGGTCAATCCATCGCGCAATGGCTATAATTCTATTGCTGACGAGTGGATTGGTATTCGCCCCGGCACTGATGGTTTGTTCGTGTTTGCGTTAATCCATGAATTATTGCGGGCTGAAAAAGTCGACTTCAAATATCTGGCTCGATATTCCAACGCCCCCTGGCTGGTGATCCAAAACCCCGGAGAGGCCGATGATGGCCTGATCTTGCGCAACAAAAAGGGTGATCCTTTATGTTATGATCTGGTAAAAAAGCGGGCTGTATCAGCATTGGGCGCTGATATCTCACCGGCTTTGGTTGGCGAGCATCGGGTAAAAAACAAACGCGTCGTGCCCGCATTTCAGCTATTGGCCAAGCGCTATTTGGCCGATGAATATTCACCCGATGCGGTGGCTGAAACCACCGGTGTGCCCGCCAGTACCATTCGCCGAATTGCTGCCGAGCTGGCACAAGTCGCGTTCGAAGAAGAAATTGTCATTGAACAACCGTGGACCGATGTTTGGGGCCGCCGCCATGAACAAATGATTGGCCGCCCAGTATCGTTTCATGCGATGCGCGGCATTTCGGCGCACTCGAACGGGTTTCATACCTGTCGGGCGATCCATATTTTGCAAGTGTTGTTGGGTTCGGTTGATGTTCCCGGCGGCTGGCGCAACAAAGCGCCGTATCCAAAACCGATCCCGCCCGGCCCGAAACCATCTGGCGAGCCGATTGCCCAAAATATGCCGCTGGAGGGCATGCCCCTTGGTACCCCGACCGGGCCAGAGGACTTGATTGTTGGCGAGGATGGCGAACCGCTTCGCATCGACAAGGCGTATTCATGGGAATACCCATTAAGCGCCCACGGTTTGATGCATATGGTGATGCACAATGCCTGGGCCAAAGACCCCTGTGAAATTGAGGTAGCATTTTTCTATATGGCGAATATAGCGTGGAATTCGTCAATGAATACCTCCGGAACCTTACAGTACTTCACCGACAAAGATGAAAACGGCGAATACAAAATTCCGAAAATTATCTATTCGGATGCGTTTTGGTCTGAAACGGTGGCCTATAGCGATCTGATATTGCCCGACACCACCTATTTTGAGCGCCATGATTGTATTTCACTGTTGGACCGCCCGATTAGCTCGGCGCACGGACCGGGCGATGCCATTCGTCATCCGGTATTGGAGCTGGACCGTGATGTGCGGTGTTTTCAAACGGTGTTGCTTGATCTGGGGGCGAAACTTGGCTTGCCCGGTTTTGTGAACGAAGACGGCGCGGCAGCCTATCCCGGTGGCTATGAAGATTATATGGTCAATCATGAACGCGCTCCCGGCCTTGGGCCATTGGCGGGTTGGCGTGGGGTTAATGGCGATCAACACGGGCGCGGGGCACCGAACAAAGACCAGTTACAACGCTATATCGAAAATGGCGGATTTTGGGTGCATGAATTGCCGCCGGAACAACAATATTTTAAGACGGTGAACAAGGATTATCTCGAGTACGCCGTCCATATGGGCTGGATACCGGATACCAACCCGATCATTTTTCAGTTGTATTCCGAACCGGTACAAAAATTTCGCCTTAGCTCCCAAGGTCACGGCAAACACCAACCGCCTGAACGCCACAAAAAACGCGTAGAAACCTATTTTGACCCACTGCCATTTTGGTATATGCCGTTCGAAGAGGCGGCCATTGATCGGGTGAAATACCCGTTACACGCCCTAAGCCAGCGTCCGATGCACATGTATCATTCCTGGGGTTCGCAAAATGCCTGGCTGCGCCAAATTACCTCGGCCAATCAATTACATATGCACGTGGACACCGCCAAAGCATTGGGGATACCCAACGGGGATTGGGTCTGGATCGAAAGCCCCTTAGGGCGGGTCAAAGGCAAAGTGAAGTTAATTTCGGGCGTGAACCCGAACACGGTGTGGACGTGGAACGCCATAGGCAAACGAAAGGGAAGTTGGGGCTTGTCCCCCGATGCCCCAGAATCCAATCAAGGCTTTTTGCTAAATCATATTATCTCGGAGGTTTTAACCCCGAAACCGGGCGAGCCGCAATATTCAAACTCGGACCCGGTAACCGGCCAAGCCGCTTGGTTTGATTTGCGGGTGCGGGTCTATCCGTGTGCAGCAGATGAAGCGGGTTTTACCGAACCCATGTTCGAACGATTTACCGAGGCACCGGCCGCAAACTGTCCAGTATTGCGCTATGGGGCTGACCTGAAAGGCCAGCAAAAGGGCAGTTTCGTGCCGGAAAAAAGCTGGATTGGCAATCGCCATGAAAACGCCGCTCATATTGATGGTCTAGCCGATGGCAAAGGCAATCAAACCGACGAGGACAAGTTATGACCTGCTTGCCAAAAAATCCGTCTGGTAAAAAACTGGGCCTAGTGATTGATCTGGATATTTGTGTCGGTTGCCATGCCTGTGCCGTAAGTTGTAAGGAGTGGAACGCCTCCGGCCAGATGGCTCCGCTAACGGATTTACAGCCCTATGGGGCCAAGCCAGACGGGGTCTGGTTCAACCGTATTCACACATTTGAGGTGGTCGAGCCGCAAACCGGCGCAAGCCGCACCGTGCATTTTCCCAAATCATGCCTGCATTGCGACGACGCGCCATGTGTCACCGTCTGTCCAACCGGGGCTTCGTATAAACGCGAAGAAGATGGCATTGTGCTGGTCAACACCGATATTTGCATTGGCTGCAAATTGTGCTCATGGGCCTGTCCCTATGGCGCGCGGGAATATGACGAGGACGAGGGCGTGATGAAAAAATGCACGATGTGCGTTGATAAAATTTATAACGAAAACCTGCCCGAAGAAAGCCGCGTTCCCGCTTGTGTCTCTACGTGTCCTACCGGCGCGCGGTCGTTTGGTGATTTGGGCGATCCTAATTCCGAAGTATCCAAATTAGTCGCGGCCCGAAATGGTTATGGCTTAATGCCAGAACAAGGCACCAAACCGGTCAATCGCTATTTACCGCCACGCCCAAAGAAATTGGGCAATGAACTTGCGCCGCGCCTGCTTGAGCACGTAGATGACAGTGCCAATGGCGCTGGTGTACTGGCCCGTTGGGTCGATAAGATTTTATCCGCCTAGGAACCATTATGCACCCCGCAAAGTCTGTCATTTTTTTCACCACCACCACCGGCGCCGGCTATGGCTTGTTGTTCTGGTTGGCGGTGTTGGCGCATCGTGGTTTGGTCGGTCCGGATTTTGGGTTTGGCTTGCTGGCATTTGGCATTGCATTTACTTTGGTGGTCGGTGGTTTGTTATCATCAACCTTGCATTTGGGCCGTCCAGAACGGGCATGGCGGGCGTTGTCACAATGGCGTTCATCATGGTTGTCCCGCGAAGGCATAGCCGCATTGCTGACATTTATTCCGACCGTGTTGTTTGCGTGTTTTTGGCTGTTTTGGCACAACAATAGCGGTTATGTGGCTTGGCTGGGATTGTTCGGCGGCGTGATGAGTTTGCTTACCGTCTATACAACCTCGATGATTTACGCCTCACTAAAAGCCATCCCCGCATGGTCCGTTGGCTGGACTGTACCCGGATTTTTGGTGTTGTCCTTGATGTCTGGTGCGGTGTTGGCCAGTGCGTTGGCGGCGGTTGGCGGATATGGTGCGGCTGCCTTGTGGTTGGTCTTGCCAACTTTGTTTTTTTTGGCATTTGGATTGGTGGTGAAACTATCCTATTGGAGCAAAATCGACAGGTCGGTATCAAGCAGCGCCGAAACCGCAACCGGTTTAGGCGAGTTCGGCAAGGTTCGCCTGATTGAAAGCCCGCACGACCAACCCAATTATCTAATCAAAGAAATGGGTTTTGTCATCGCCCGCAAACACCGCACAAAATTGCGACGCATGGTGGTGATTTTCGCATTTGGTTTGCCATTTTTGGGTATATCTATCGGATGGTTTGCGCCGGATATCGTGGTATTTCTAACCTTGGCCGCACTGGGGTTTTGCGCTGTGGGCGTTGCCATGGAGCGCTGGTTATTTTTTGCTGAAGCCAAGCACGTAGTCACCTTGTATTACGATACGTAAGAGCTCTCCCAGAATAAGGTGAATCGCCCCAAAGCGTAACGCCCCCTACGACGGCTTCGCCAAAGATTTGGCGCGACCGATAACAGGCTAATATAGCAATTCCCTTCCCACATCCCCGGCCACATCCTCGGCCACATCCCCGGTCCCCGGCCTTGCGCCGGGGTCCAGTTCTTCGTGTCACATGAAGTTTCCCAAAAGGCTGGACCCCCCGAACAAGTCGTGGGGTGACGTGAGGGTGGAAAGCGGGAGATGACGTGAAGTGGAAATTGGGATCGCGAAGGGTACGTTAAGCCTTGGCGCAAGGCACCTTTGTTGTTTATGGTAAAATCTCTAGTGTATTGCCCTAGGCTTTATGCACCTATGTCATACATCCTACATCGGGTTCACCAGTAAAACTGGTTTCCACCTTTCGAAATAAGCTCTAAGCTTGAGCTTTATTATTTGAACCTTGAAAGGTCATTGCATGAGCGCGCCCAAAACCTTTAATTGGCAAGATGCCTTACACCTAGACAGCCAGTTAAGCGAAGAAGAACGGATGATCGCGGCCAGCGCTCGCGCCTATGCGCAAGACAAATTGGCCCCGCGCATTGTTGATGCCTATCGTCATGAGCGCTTTGACCGTGAGGTAATGAACGAAATGGGCGAGATGGGGTTTTTGGGTTGTACCCTGCCTGAAGAATATGGGTGTGCCGCTCTTAGCCAAGTCAGTTACGGCCTGATTGCCCGTGAGATTGAACGAGTGGACAGCGGCTATCGCTCGGCGTTTTCGGTGCAATCCTCATTGGTGATGTACCCGATTTATAAATTTGCTTCCGAAGCGGTGAAACGCCAATGGTTGCCGAAATTGGCCAGTGGCGAGGCGGTTGGTTGCTTTGGCCTGACCGAGGCCGATGGCGGTTCCGACCCCGGTGCGATGCGAACCACCGCCAAAAAGGTTGATGGCGGGTATTTGCTAAATGGCACTAAAATGTGGATCAGCAATTCACCGATTGCCGATATTGCCGTGGTCTGGGCGAAATTGGACGGGGTGATCCGTGGCTTTGCGATGGAGTGTCCGGCCAAAGGGCTAACCGTTCCGAAAATCGAAGGTAAAATGTCCTTGCGCAGCTCCATCACTGGCGAGCTGGCAATGGACGATGTGTTCGTGCCCGATAGTCATATTTTCCCGGACGTCACCGGTTTGCGCGGTCCGTTTTCGTGTTTGAACAAAGCGCGTTACGGCATTGCGTGGGGGGTGCTGGGCGCGGCTGAATTTTGTTGGCAGGCTTCCAGAGACTATGCGATGGATCGCGTGGTGTTTGGCCGTCCGATCGCGCAAACCCAACTGGTGCAAAAGAAATTAGCCGATATGCAAACCGAGATCACTTTGGGGCTACAAGCGGTGTTACAATTGGGTCGTTTGCTCGACGAGGGCGCACATATTCCCGAAGCCATCTCCATGTTAAAACGCAATAATTGCGGCAAAGCCTTGGACATTGCCCGCCAGGCCCGTGACATTCATGGCGGCAATGGAATTTCGGATGAATATCATGTGATCCGCCATGCGATGAATTTGGAAACCGTCAACACCTATGAAGGCACCCACGACATTCATGCCTTGATTTTGGGCCGGGCCATGACCGGTTTACAGGCGTTCTTTTGAGTGAAATTCGTGTGACATTGGAACGAGACGGGGCGTTGGCTACGCTGCGGCTCGACAATCCAACCAAGCGTAACGCCATCACCGGTGCTATGTGGCGACAAATCCCCAAATTGCTTGACGAGCTAGCCGATGTGCGGGTGGTCGTATTGTGCGGGGCGGGCGCTCAATTTTGCGCCGGGGCTGATCTTGACGAGCTGGTAGGCTTGCAAGGAAATTCACAAGCTGCCGCAGAATTTCGTCAAGAAATGCAAACTGCATTGCATGCCTTGGCCCAATTTCCTGCGCCAACTATCGCGCAAATCAGTGGCAATTGTTACGGCGCGGGCGTGGCCTTGGCGATGGCTTGTGATCTTCGCTTTGCAGAAGCGGACGCACGGATTTGTATTCCACCGGCCAAATTAGGGCTGGCTTATCCCAAAGAGGATGTGGCGCGACTTGTAGCCTTGGTCGGACCGGGACAGGCCAAACATTTGTTGTTCAGTGCGTCTGAACTTAACCCTAAACAAGCGGCTCGTATTGGGTTGATCAACGCCGTCCAACATCGGGATAAAACCTTGGCGTTGGTTGATGAAATCATTGGCAATTCAGCGCATTCTATTGTTGTGTTAAAGTCGATGATTGATGGGCGGTTAGATAATCCCGACCAAGCGTTTGATGATTGTTTTGGCCAAAAAGATTTTGCTGTTATTACCCACGCCTTTGCGCACAAGTCTCGAGCGGAGTAGACATAACCAATGGAGCAAGCTTCGCACAATTTAGGACCGTTGGCCGGTGTACTAGTGTTGGACTTGACGCGAGTGTTAGCGGGGCCATGGGCGACGCAAATGCTGGCCGACATGGGGGCCGAGGTGATCAAAGTCGAGCGCCCACATACCGGCGATGATACCCGAAGCTGGGGGCCGCCATTTTATACGGACAAAGACGGTAACCCAAGCGATGCCAGTTATTTCATGGCCGCCAATCGTGGCAAAAAATCTATCACCATCAACCTGAAAACTAAAGCCGGGCAAGAATTAGTACGCCAATTGGCGGCCAAAGCCGATATCCTTATCGAAAACTTCAAAACCGGACATATGGCCAAGCTTGGGCTGGGCTATGATGTGTTACGTGCCGTAAACCCGAAGATTGTTATGTGTTCGATCACTGGCTTTGGCCAAACCGGTCCGATGAAGGACTTGGCGGGCTATGATTATATTATTCAAGCGATGAGTGGCATGATGTCCATCACCGGCCAACCCGACGCCAAACCCGGTGGCGGCCCCATTCGTAGCGGTGTTGCGGTATCTGATCTGTTCACCGGGTTTTATGCCAGCAGTGCGATATTGGCGGCACTGCTGCATGCCCGTTCCAGCGGGGAGGGCCAACATATCGACTTGGCCTTGCTCGATTGCCAGATGGCCAGCTTGATTAACCAAGCTAGTGGTTGGATGCACAGCGGCCAAGTGCCAGCCCGCACCGGTTCCGACCACCCAAATCTCGCCCCTTACGGTGTCTATCAAGCCAGTGACGAACCGTTTGTATTGGCCATTGGTAATGATGCCCAATTTGCCCGCTTTAGCGAATTTGCTGGCCACGAAGTTTGGGCCAATGACAGCCGCTTTGCCACCAACGCAGATCGCTTGGCCAACCGTCAAGGGTTGCAAAAATGTATCGAGCCCGTGATCGCAACCCGCCCGGCCAAATGTTGGCTCGAAGGTTTGGGCGTGGTTGGGGTTCCCGCCGGTCCCATTCAAAGCGTGGATCAAGCTTTTAGCATGGAGCAGGCGGTCCACCGCAATATGACGCAAACTCAACACCGGGATGATCTGTCCGATCCGGTGCAAACTCCGACTTCACCCATTAGGTTTTCTGGCACACCGGTGGTCAGTGAACGTGCGCCGCCGGCTTTGGGGGCGGATACCAAACAGATATTGGCAAGCCATTTGGGGTTAAGTGAGTTTGAGATTGCCAAGCTCGGCAAAGACGAAATTATTTAGCTTTTGCATCCAAAACGGCGCGGCGAATTTTGATCAATCCTTCGGGTAGGTTTTTATTGGCGCGCACTTCAGTTTCGCTTAGGCCATCTAATTCATGGGGAAATACCAGCCATTGTTCGGTTTCTTCGACATAGTAATCCGGCACCCGTTTCGTCATATTTTTGGTTGGTTTGTAATAAACGGTGCCGACCCGTAAATCTTGGGGCATGTTCAATCGGGTCAGGGTTTTTAGCTCGCGAATAATCGCATCAATCGAGCGCCCAGAATCAAACACATCATCAATGATCAACAAGCTATCATCGGCATTTACGTTCTCGACCAGATAATGCAATCCATGAACGCGTACCACATCTGCTTGCTCGCCAATGCCGTGATAGGATGAGGTGCGAATGGCAATATGGTCTGAAGGGGCACCGCAAAATTCTAAAGCTTCTTGCACTGCGATCCCGATCGGTGCGCCGCCGCGCCAAACGCCAACAATATAATCTGGGCGAAATTGGCTGTTCAAGATTTGCTCGGCCAGCTTGAACGAAGCCATGAGCAGTTCTTCGGCGTTGATATAGGTTTTGTCCATGTTTGGTTTTCCATATTGATAACGAAGAATCGCCTCAATATATAAATGTTAGTCGTTTGCCGCAAATGCGCTAGACTTTAGTTGGCAAAGAATCGAAACCAACACAGGACAGGCCATGATCGGCCCTAATCAACAATTTATTTTAGAACGCGCCGAACAGATATTGGCGGGTGAAGCTGGGTTTGCTGATTTTGGATTGGGCATTCCCGGACATTCCGAACGCTTGGTTGAGGTGCCGTGGGCGGCGCAATATTTGGGCGCGGCCAAAAATATCCTAGATATCGGGTTTTCAATGTCGAGTTTGGATTGGTTGGGCTTGTTGCTGATCGCCCTTAAAAACCCACAAACAAACCTGCATGCCGCCGATATCGTGCGCCCTGAACGGGTGGCCAGTCGCTATCCGGAACATTGGCGGGCGGCGACCTTGCAGGTTCCGGTGACGATTGGCGATATTCGGCAAATTGCACTGCCGAGCGATCATTTTGATCTGGTTACTTGTATTTCAACTATCGAGCATATCGGCTTTGACATTGCCTCCACCGATGACCCCCATAGCGCGTTTTTGCGCGGCAAAACCCCGGCGGAAATTGCCGCAAATCGTGACCCCAATGTCAATCGTGATGTGTTGGCTGCGTTCAGGCGCGTATTGCAACCGGGCGGGCGGGCGATGATCTCGGTACCAATGGGGCAGGGCGGCCCGACTTTGCTTAAAGACAGTTTGGGACTGTACACCCGCCAATGGGAATACGAACACCAAAGCTGGCAGGAACTATCCTCGCAACCCGGATTTACCAAAATCGATGAGCGGTTTTTTGGCCTTACGGGCCATGATGAGTGGGAAGAAGTATCAACGCCCGCCGATCTCGCACAAAAATCTAGCGAGTTACAACCCCACGCCAGTGGCTGTGCCTTGTTGGTATTGCAAAAAGACTAATTGGTTTCGGAACAGCACTACGGTCCCCGGTCTCCGAGCCGGGGTCCTGTTTTTTTTGTGGGAATGTTATGGGTCGCGAAGGACTGGGCCCCCGAACAAGTCGTGGGGTGACAGGTGTTGGGGGTCGTGGAGTGACAACGCAAGAGGGGGTTGTGGACTGGCAAGTAGTGAGGGTCGCGGGTGTCGGTATAATAAGGGATTATTGACTAACGCGCTGTCCGTGTTGTCATACCTTTTTTGATACTATAACCAACCTTCGGATCGATACCATGCGACGGTTTGCGCAAAGCCAGCGTCCAGCGTGATTTGTGGTTGCCAAATTTCTGACGGAATGCGCAATGCTGGCCTGGTGCTCCAATCACCGTGGAGCATTTCGCGGACTTTGCCGCGATTGAAGATGGGTGCAGAGCGGCGCAACCTGCCCAATCCTTCGGATACGGCTCCGGCAAATTGCATGACGGAAGCGGGTATGGGCACCGGTTGGTATGTCGTACCAACCGCGCGCACCGCAGCTTCGGTGATTTGGTAC
>JAESUG010000004.1 GCA_016763185.1 Robiginitomaculum sp.
AACAGATGAGATGAAAGTTGCACCCAATGCTTTTGTTAGCGCATTGCCTGCAAAAATTACAATGTTACGGGCGTTGGCGCAATTAAACGCCGGTGAGGTGACGTTACGAAACAACGAGTTCGCTTTGGTAGGCAACGCGTCTTCCAAAGTATTAGCCCGCGAAATTACAGGTCATGTGACCCAAATTGCCAATGGGTATAGCGGGACTGCCAATATTTCTTACCCAGCACCGCCACCGAATGAATTTGGGGTTGCCGTCGACGATGGACCGATTGATGATCTGTCCCAGTGCCAAGTTTTATTTGCCGATGCGTTATCCAAAAATGACATCTTGTTTGCGTCGAACCGCGCGGATATTGGACGCGCTAGCCATGGATTTTTGGATTTTTTAGCGGATTTAGCCACTAAATGCGGTGCTTATTCTTTGCAGGTGGGTGGGCATACCGATATTTCAGGCGATGCTTCATACAATGTCTTTTTGTCGCAAAACCGCGCCGATGCGGTCATGCAATACCTAGTTGACAACGGCGTGTCTGACACTCGTTTAACAGCCATTGGGTTTGGTGAAAATCAACCCATCTGCACGCAAAACACCTCTGCGTGTTATGCGCAAAATCGACGTATTGAAATAACGGTTGAACAATAAGGAGTAACCCAATGATCTGGCTCGCATCTCACATGTGGTTGTTATTAGCCGTAGCCATGCTGCTTGGCTTTGTCATTGGCTGCTGGATTTGCAGTGGGTCTGCCAAGGTCGATGAGGCATCGGATTCGGATGTGGAACTGGCAAAACTTCGTTCATCATATGAACAATGCATTGCCGATAAAGCAAAATTGCGGGCTCGTGTTCTGGAGCTGGAAACTGAAATGGGTCAGGAGCCAGCACCACCAGCGCCAACGACCGTACCGACTTTTTATGACGCACCTACTCAGGGCGACCCTGATGACTTAAAGAAAATCAAAGGGATCGGTCCCAAGTTGGAAATCTTGTTACACTCGTTGGGGGTTTACTATTATCGCCAAATCGCCGGGTGGAATAATTCGCAAATTGCCGAAGTCGATAACAAGCTAAGGTTCAAAGGACGGATCACTCGTGATAACTGGTGCTCACAAGCCAAAATACTCACTGCCGGCGGCGCGACTGAGTTTGCAACTAGGTACGATCAAAACCAGACTTGACCCCGTCAATACTATTGTGGCGTGTCTGGTTGCAGATCAGGATGGGCGGCTTGGAAAGCGGGCAGGGTCGCACAATAGGCATCAATCGCGCAAATCGCTGGAAATGAGGAAAGTTCAATTCCAAAGCGCCGGGCCGCGTAGACTTGCGGGACCAGATAGCACTCCACCAAGCCTGGCTGGTCACCAAAACAACAGCCAATTGCCCTAGAGGGGTCGCGAGCTAATAGTGCCTCTATTGCAGCGAAGCCTTCAGAAATCCAGCGGCCAATCCAATCCACCGGTGGTTCTTGGGTTTGGGTTAGCGCTTTGAGCTGGGTTATCACTCGAAGATTGTTCAATGGATGAATATCACACCCGATGATCATTGCCATCGCTCGCACTTTTGCGCGCTGGGCAGTATCGGTCGGCAATAAAGGCGGCGTTGGGTAAGCCTCCTCAAGATATTCAAGAATGGCTGGTGATTGCGTGAAGACCTCGCCGTCAACGACCAAAGCCGGGGCCAGCCCTTGCGGGTTGATATCCAGATACGCCGGTTGTTTATGGTCCGAGGCTAGCAGATTTAACGAACGATATTGCCAATCCAAACCTTTTAAGTTCAATGCGATACGAACGCGGTGCGAAGTGCCGCTGCGATAGTAATTCCATAGTTCAATCATGAGAGCCTCAAAATTGGTTGCAAATGTTACTATTATACGACATAGTTTGTTGAAAGTGACTCGGATGTCCGGGTTTTGGCAATAGAAAGATTGAAAATGACTGACTTGTTTGAAAATCCGTTAGGAACATGTGGCTTTGGATTTGTTGAATTTACTTCCCCGCAGCCAGAAGAATTGGGCTTGTTGTTCGAAAAAATGGGCTTTACCGCAGTTTCCAAGCATAAAACCAAAGATGTGGTGCGCTACAAGCAAGGTGAGGCCAATTTCCTATTGAACCGCGAGACGAGCGGCCAAGCCAAAGCCTTTCGTGATTTGCACAATGGCGGGGCGAGCGCGATGTGTTTCTTGATGGAAGACGCTTCAAGCGCCCATGTGGGTGCGCTGGAGCGCGGTGCTAAAGATTTTGCTGCCGGGTGCTGGGCCGAAGGCTTACCGGCGCTACAAGGCATTGGTGGCTCGGTTTTGTATTTGCTAAGCCAGTCCAATTTGGAAAGTTTCTTTGCTGACCAGTTCGCACCGATATTGGGTGCAGACGAGGCCGAAAACAATCTTGATTTTTTCTATATTGATCACTTAACTCATAATGTGCATCGCGGACAGATGGAAAAATGGGGCAAGTTTTACGAAGATATTTTTGGGTTTCGCCAAATTCGATATTTTGATATTGAAGGCAAACTGACCGGTCTCATTTCTAAGGCGATGACCAGCCCTTGTGGTAAAATTCGTATTCCGATCAATGAATCCCGTGATGACAAATCCCAAATCGAAGAGTTTTTGACGGACTTTAACGGCGAAGGCATTCAGCATATCGCCATTGAAAGTCGTGATGTAATTCGTTCTGTTGATGGGTTGTTGGCCAATGGTCTTGAACTGCAAGATACGCCGGACAGTTATTTTGATGGGATTGATGCCCGCCTTCCCGGTCATGGTGAGAATGTTGAAGAACTACGTAAACGCCGGATATTAATCGATGGCGCGCCAACCGAAGGACAAGGCTTGTTGCTGCAAATTTTCTCTAAAACAGTCATCGGCCCGGTATTTTTTGAGTTCATCCAACGCAAAGGCAATGATGGTTTTGGCGAAGGTAATTTCCAAGCTTTGTTTGACTCTATCGAGCAGGACCAAATTGAGCGTGGCGTTCTTGAAGATACCACAACCCAATGAGATAAAACCATTAACCCGTATTGGGAGACGAGCATGACGATCGAGTTAAAACGCATTCACCACGTGGCCTATCGGTGCCGTGATGCCAAAGAAACAGTTGAGTTCTACCAACGAGTATTGGGCATGGATTTCGTATTGGCGATTGCTGAAAATGAAGTTCCATCCACCGGCGAGCCGGACCCTTATATGCATGTTTTCATGGATGCGGGCATGGGCAATGTGTTGGCGTTTTTTGAGCTGCCGACCCAGTCTGAAATGGGCCGAGATGAAAACACCCCAAAATGGGTACAGCACATTGCGTTCGAAGTTGCGTCTATGGAAGCATTATTGGCCGCAAAGGTCAGCGTTAAGGCAGAAGGCTTGGCGGTGATTGGCCCGACCAATCACGGAATTTTCAAGTCGATTTATTTCTTTGATCCCAACGGACATCGCTTGGAACTGGTGGCAAATACCGGCACTCCAGAGCAAATGGCCGAGTTAAATCGCGTAGCCCCAGCCATGCTCGAAGAATGGTCCCAAACCAAACAAGCCCCAAAACACGCCGCTTGGTTACACGAGCAAGACTAGATAATTTATAAGGAATTTTCAATGAAATTAGCATCCCTAAAGCACGGTAGAGATGGCCGCTTGGTCGTTGTCTCCAATGATTTGACGCGCTATACAGACGCGACGCGAGTTGCGCCAACCCTGCAGGCCGCTTTGGATGATTGGGAGCGCTGCGAGCGCGGATTACGGGCGCTGGCGCACAGTCTTGAGGTTGGCGCGGCACCGGTGGAGCGCTTTCATGAACGCGAGTGTGCATCACCATTGCCTCGGGCGTTTCAATGGGCGGATGGCTCGGCTTATGTCAATCATGTGGAGCTGGTTCGCAAAGCACGCGGCGCCGAAATGCCAGCATCATTTTGGACCGTGCCGTTAATATACCAAGGCGGATCCGACAGTTTTTTAGGCCCGCGCGATGACATTGAAATGGCCCAAGACGACGGCTTTGGGATTGATATGGAAGCCGAAATTGCGGTGATTGTCGATGACGTACCGATGGGCGCAGATGCGGCGCTGGCCGCCAGTAAAATCCGCCTGATTATGTTGGTCAATGATGTGTCTTTGCGCGCCTTAATTCCAGGTGAGTTGGGCAAGGGGTTCGGGTTTTTCCAATCGAAACCATCATCGGCTTTTACACCGGTTGCGGTCACACCCGATGCGTTGGGCGCGGCGTGGGATGGCGGTAAACTGCATTTGCCGGTATTGGTTTCGTTGAACGGAAAACCGTTTGGCAAGGCCAATGCAGGCATTGATATGACCTTTGATTTTGGGACAATTATTGCCCATGCGGCCAAGACCCGGTCACTTTGTGCCGGTTCAATCATTGGCTCTGGCACCGTGTCGAACAAGCTGGATGGCGAGGCGGGCAAACCGATTGCCGATGGTGGTGATGGCTATTCGTGTATTGCTGAAATTCGGATGATCGAGACGATTTTGCACGGCAAACCAACCACCCCATTTATGAAATTTGGCGATAAAGTTGCCATCGAAATGCGCGATGATGCTGGCAAGTCGATTTTTGGTCGCATCGAGCAAACGGTGACTCGTTACGAGCTGAATAACGGGTGAAGTCATTGAAGTTACAGACATTTTTACCATACAGACTTTCGGTTGTTTCTAATCAGATAAGTGACTTGATTGCGGAATTATACCGCGACCGGTTTGGTTTAAGCATCTGGCAATGGCGGGTGATTGCCTTGATCGGTACCGAAGGCGAACACACCGCCCAACAAGTCGCTATTCAGGCCGCCATGGACAAAATGACCGTAAGTCGCGCCGTCTCTGGTCTGGTCCAGCGCGATCTGGTGCGCCGTATGGCCTCCACTACTGACCGCCGTTCGCATATGCTGCACCTGACCACGCAGGGCCGCAAAATCCACGATGAAATTGCGCCGTTGGCCAAACAACAAGAGCAAATGTTATTGGCTGGCATGAGCGAAGCCGATATTGAACAGCTTTTTTCAATTTTAACCCGGTTAGAAAAAAAAGTAGTGATGGCAAAAAACAATTCAAACACCTAGCGGCAAGCATAACTCAAAACCTGCGCAAGGGGATAATTTGCTGTCGGTCAATCGGTGATTTTCGATAATAATGAGGTTAGCACATCCGTGTATGCTTTGGTGATTTCGTCTGAATGTGCGTGTTTCTTACCTTGAACTAAATGACGACCCAACACCCATACATCTTGCACGGGGGACGCGCCGCCACCAAAAATCCAACCGTCTAAACACGCATCGTATTTGCGCCCGACCAATGCCGGGTGATCCGCATCCAGCGCGACAAAACTGGCCGGTGCGCCCATTGCAATGATCCCGCCAGTTTGCCCCAATGCTTGGGCACCATTACCGGCGGCTTGGCGGTATAGATGGCCCCCAACACTGGTATTGGCGGGCGCTAATCGTACGCGTTTTTGATCGCGCAAGCGCTGGCCATATTCGAGCCAACGTAGTTCTTCGGCCAAATCAATCCGCACGCAACTGTCCGAGCCAATTCCAAATGCACCATTGGCCGCCAGATAGGTAGAGCCGGCGAACAGGCCATCGCCCAAATTGGCCTCAGTCATCGGGCACAGGCCCGCCACCGCACCAGAACGGGCCAAGTCCAATACTTCGGCCTCGTCCATATGGGTGGCATGGACTAGGCACCAGCGCTCGTCCACACCTGCGTGCTCTAACAACCACCGAACTGGACGAGCGCTTAAGTGAATTTTTGCGGCTTCAACTTCGGCCATTTGCTCGGCCACATGAATATGGACCGGCCCGGTTGGATTGGCAGCCAGCAATTCGTGCAATTCATCGGGGGTAACCGCGCGCAAGGAATGTGGCGCAATGCCGATGGTCATTTTTGGATTTTGCGCACGGCAGTCATCGACCAACCGCGCAAAACCATCAACATCATGGACAAAGCGCCGTTGCGAAGCTTTCGGCGCTTGGCCATTAAAATCGGAATGGGCGTAAAACACCGGCAATAGCGTCATTTCAATGCCGGTATGGGCGGCGCTTGCGATGAACCGCTGCGCCATTTCGGTCCGGTTGTCATACGAGGTGCCATCGGCTTGGTGGTGCAAATAGTGAAATTCCCCGACGGAGGTAAAGCCGCTTTGCAACATTTCCATATAAGCAAAGGCGGCTATCGCTTGGACTTGACCCGGCCTAAGCAAGGCCACAAACCGATACATCATCTCGCGCCATGTCCAAAAGCTGTCTTGGCCACCGGTGCCAATTTCGGCCAGCCCACTCATCGCGCGCTGAAAGGCATGACAGTGTAAATTGGCCATGCCCGGTAGCAAGATATCGAGCCTTGGTTCGTTTGGTTTTTGCTTGGTGTCCGGCACAATTTGCGTCACATGGCCGGTTGCGTCCCAAACCAACCGCACATTGTCGACCCAGCCATCGGCCAGCAATACCTGTTTGCCAAATACCGAACCTGCCTTAGTTATCCCCATTTGATTTCTCTGCATTGGTTTGTAAAATTTGAAAACTGCGACATATAAAAAAACCTGTATTCAAAAACGCCTACAAATAATGGCGTAAAACCAAAATCATCTCGAAAATAGAATAGTTTTCATAGGCAAGAACAACCATATTTTCCAGATGAAGAAGGCACGATAAGCCTCATCCATGACGTTAGTATACCCGGTTCCTCAGCCTGTTGGAGAAAACCTTGTCACCACGCGGCATCTTCACGCGTCAGTCCACGTTACCATCGCCTGTCGCCTCACGACTACCCAATCTGTCATCCCCGAACAAGTCGTGGGGTGACAAGTGGGGAGGTGCGCCCGAAGGGGGCGGCAGCGGGTGCAACTTTAAGCAAAGATGTACCGAAGGCGGTGGCTTACAAAGAGAGTTGCCAGTGCCGGGGCATCACCGCAAATCCGACATCATATAAATGGCGTTTTTTGGCGTTTGCTGGACGTATTGGCAAAATTCACGGAAGTTTCTGGCGAAAAATGGCACATAGAATGGCGCAATAAATGGCGCGTTGACTTTTGCGTCGATGATTTATCCCCGCCTGTATTTGTCGCGATATAATGCTTGCTAAATTACACCGCTCATAGCTAGCTTGTGCCATGACGACAGTTCACCAGCACCGGGTACTCACCCATTGCCATTTGGCAACCATGCGCACGGGCGGTGCTGCTTATGGTGTGGTGCGCGATGGGGCGGTGGCCATCAGTGGCACGCAGATCGTCTGGGTCGGCGCGGCAACGGATGTACCAGCCGAGTACCGGTCGTGGGCGCAAATTGATCTTGGTGGACGTTGGGTGTTGCCGGCGTTTATCGATTGCCATACCCATTTGGTCTATGCGGGCCATCGTATGAACGAGTTTGAACAGCGATTATTGGGCGCAAGTTACGCCGATATCGCCAAACAAGGCGGTGGTATTTTGTCAACGGTTTTCGCCACCCGCAAGGCCAGCTTGGACGAGTTAATCAAGCAATCCAACCCGCGCTTGACCCAGATGATCGGTTTTGGTACCGGCACGGTAGAGATTAAATCCGGCTATGGCCTAACGGTTCGGGACGAGATTAAAATGCTCACCGCCGCCAGAGAGTTGGGCAAACAGGCTCAGGTTCGGGTGTCGACCAGCTTTTTAGGCGCCCACGCTTTGCCACCTGAATTTAGCGGTGATGCCGATGGTTATGTGACGATGATCACCGATGAAATGCTACCCGAAATCGCCGGCCTTGGGTTGGCCGATGCGGTCGATGGGTTTTGTGAAACCATTGGTTTTAGCCGGGCACAAATCCGTAAAATTCTCGAAAAAGCCTGCGATTTGGGATTGCCCATCCGCTTGCACGCCGAACAATTGAGCCATCTTGGCGGGGCAGAACTGGCGGCAGATTTGGGCGCATTATCGTGTGATCATCTTGAATATTTAGATACTGCTGGGGCCAAAGCCATGGCCAAAGCCGGCTCGGTTGCCGTATTGTTGCCCGGCGCGTTTTACTTTTTGAACGAAACCCAAAAGCCACCGGTGCAACTGCTGCGCGACGAAGGGGTCGCCATTGCGGTGGCGAGTGATTGCAATCCGGGTAGCTCGCCAACTACCCATTTACCGCTGATGTGTTCGATGGCCTGTACGTTGTTTGGCCTTAGCGTCGAAGAAGCCTTGGCCGGTGTTACCCGTAATGCGGCCAAAGCCCTTGGGTTGGGTGAGAGTTTGGGGCAAATTGCGCCGGGGTTTGCGGCGGAATTACGGGTGTGGGGTATTGAACACCCGGCCCAATTCGCCGCGCAATTTGGCGGTTGTCCACCGATGGAGATTATATAAATGAGCAAAGTGATGCAGTTGGTTGCAGGCAATATTGGCCATCAGCAATGGCGCGAAATCATGGCGGCTCCGGGCGCGGTTGGCTTTAAGCCCGAAGTTTGGAAACAAGCCGAAGCAAGTGCGGCGGTGGTGATGAAAATACTTGCCGAGGGCAGCACGGTATATGGGATCAATACCGGCTTTGGGTTGTTGGCCAATACGCGCATTGCCGATGGGGATTTGAACGTGCTGCAACGGCGCATTGTGTTGTCCCATTGCGCCGGGGTTGGCCCGGCATTGTCCGAACCGGTAACGCGGTTGGTGGTGGCGATGAAATTAGCCAGCTTGATGCAAGGGTTTTCCGGGGTGCAAGCCGCCACCCTACATTTGTTATCTGATATGTTAGCGGGTGAGGTTTATCCGGTGATCCCAGCACAAGGATCGGTCGGTGCCTCCGGCGATTTGGCACCCTTGGCTCATTTGGCCGCCGCGATGATCGGCGAGGGCGAAGCCACGGTGCAAGGCGTTGTCTATCCGGCGCGTGAAGCCTTGGCCAAAGCCGGACTAACCCCAGTGCAATTACAAGCCAAAGAAGGTTTGGCCTTGCTAAACGGCACCCAGGTTTCAACGGCGTTTGCACTGGACGGGCTGTACCGTGCCGAGCGGGTGTTTGGTGCGGCAATGCTGGCCGGTTCGTTAAGTGTCGAGGCGGTGCGTGGCTCGCACAAACCGTTTGATGCGCGGGTGCATCAGGTACGCGGTCAATTGGGGCAAATCCGCACCGCGCAGAGCTATCGCGAATTATTGGCCGGTAGTGCCATTGGCGGCAGTCATGAAGATTGCCATAAAGTACAAGACCCGTATTGCCTGCGCTGTCAGCCGCAAGTGATGGGCGCAAGTTTGGACGCGTTGCAACACGCCGCCAAGATTTTGGGGCGCGAGGCCAATGGCGTTACCGATAATCCGTTGATTTTTACCGAAGATGGCAGCGCGATTTCGGGAGGTAATTTTCACGCGGAGCCGGTGGGTTTTGCTGCCGAGCATATTGTGTTGGCGTTGTGCGAAATCGGCTCGATGTCGGAACGGCGCACCGCAATGTTGGTCGACCCGGCGCTCAGCGAACTGCCGGCATTTTTAACCGCTGATCCCGGTTTGAACTCTGGCTTTATGATCGCGCAGGTAACAGCGGCGGCCTTGGTCTCGGAAAACAAACAACAAGCCATGCCCGCCGTGGTCGATAGCATCCCAACCTCGGCCAACCAAGAGGACCATGTGTCGATGGCCACCCACGGGGCCCGGCGACTTGCGGGCATGGCCAGTAATGCAGCATATGTGGTGGCCATCGAGCTATTGGCGGCATGTCAGGCCTTGGACATGCACGCCAGCCGCGATACCCCGTCATCAGCGGCCTTGGAACAGGTGCGATCCGTCATTCGCGCCCGCGTGCCAATGCTGGATGAAGACCGGTTGATGGCACCGGATATTACTGTGGTCAAAGACATGATTTTGCACGGCGAGCTACCGTTTATGGCGCAAAGCGACACCCTATTGCCAAGTGTTTTTGAGGACTAATCGTGGAAAACCCGCTCTATGTGCATGAGGAAAGCGAGGGCAGTGTCCTGCTGAATTTTCCGCATTCTGGAACATGGGTGCCGCCGGATGTTGCGGCGCAATTGAACCCGTTGGGTCGCAAAATTACCGATACCGATTGGCATGTGCCAAAGCTATATGAATTTGCGCGCGGAAGTGTAAGCTGGTTACAAGCCACGCACGGGCGGGTAGTGGTCGATCTAAACCGCGACCCGCAAGGTGCAAATTTATACCCCGGACAAGCAACCACCGGATTGTGTCCGGTTACTGAGTTTACCGGTGCCGGGATTTACCGTGACGGGCAACACCCCGATATAGCCGTACGACGGGCGCGTTATTTCGACCCCTATCACCAACAACTTGCCGACCAGATAGAGCGTATCCGTGCCCGTCATGGGTTTTGTATTTTACTGGACTGTCATTCGATTAAATCAACACTGCCATTGTTGTTTTCGGGACAATTACCGGATTTGAATTTGGGGACATTTGATGGGGTATCTTGTGCACCGCAACTCGCAGATTTGATGATGCTAAGCCTACAAGATAATGGTTTTTCGTTTGTTCAAAATGGTCGCTTCAAAGGCGGGTGGATCACCCGTCATTATGGAAAACCAGCCCAAGGTGTTCACGCACTGCAATTGGAAATTAGCCAAGCCTGTTATATGGATGAAAACCAGCCAGAACAGTTTGACACGGGTAAAGCCGCCGCTTTACAAACCGTGCTACAGAACCTGATCACCCGTTTAACCCAAGCTCAAATCAGCTAGCTTTTTTGGTGAGCGCTGGTTGGATGCCGCGTGGTTTGCTTAAGGATTTAAATATATTGCCGAGCAATATTCGCTGATCAACCGGCTTACCGATATAGCCATCCATTTGCATTTCTTGGTATTTTCCATTTTCGCCAATGGTCGCGTCTGCGGTTACCGCGATCACCGCAATATCATGCCATTTTTCGCCGCTTATCCGAATGGAAGCGATGGTGTCTGGACCATTTAGCACTGGCATATGCATGTCGAGCAATACCACGTCGAACACTTGTTGGTGTAATAGATTTAGGGCTTCTTGGCCGTTCTCTGCCTCGACAATATGAACCCCGGTGGGCGCAAGCAATGTGCGGATTACTTTGCGATTGGTTGGGCTGTCATCGACCAATAAAATGCGGCAATCCCCAAGGCTGGATTTGGGTGGGCTAGTCGCGGGTTTTTCTATAGATATTTTTGGCTCGGCCCGTTGCGCTATGAAGCTAAAGGTAAAGCGCGAACCTGTTCCTATTTGACTTTCGACCGTGATGTCGCCGCCCATCAGTTGTGCCAATTTGTGCGAGATTGAGAGGCCCAATCCGGTGCCACCAAATTCTCTTGATATCGTATTATCGGCTTGGACAAAGGCGCAAAACACCTGTTGGCGAGTGTCATTACTCATCCCAATACCCGTATCAGTTACGCGCACGGTGATGGTTTGCGTATTGTCAGCATTGGACCCGATGAAGGCTTCAATCGTGACTTTACCTTGTTTGGTGAATTTTACGGCGTTGGAAACTAAATTGCTTAGGCACTGGCGAACCCGAACCGGATCAAGAAGGAGTGAACTTGGCAAATCAGGACTGATGACCATTGCAATTTCCAAACCTTTATCCTCAGCTAGCCTTTCGAACAATTTGCAGGTTTGCTGGATCAAATGCTCCAGATCGCTAGGCACTTTGGATAAGGTCATTTGCTCGGCATTGATTTTTGAAATGTCCAACACATCGTTTAAAATCGTCATCAACATATCACCAGATTCGACAATGGTCTCGACCATATCCGCATCAATCGGAGTTAAGGCGCTTGATTGCAAGGCTTGGGCGATGCCCATCATTCCATTTAGCGGCGTGCGAATTTCATGGCTCATTGTGGCCAGAAAAGCGCTCTTGGCCTTATCGGCTTGTTCGGCCTGTTGTTGTGCCAATTCGAGCTTTCGTTGTTGGGCGATAATTTCTGACATATCGCGGATGTATAAAAGCGTTGCCCGGCCATCCTCATAAGGAATATCAACCCCAACCACCGATACCGGCACATTTCTACCCGGCAACTGGCAAGACAAATGATCAGCCCGCGCATGACCGTTTTGCACAATTTCATATAGGAATTCGCGTAACTCCGCTTTTTCATGGGGATGGAAATCATAGGCGGAGAATTTCGAAGTTTCGGTTTGATCAATATTCAATAATTCCAAGGTGGCTGGATTGGTATCAATAATGCTGAATGTTTGCTGATCCAGTAGCAAAATTGGATCAGGTGTCAGATTAAGAATAGCCTTCCAACGGCTTTCTGATTGGGCGGCAATTTCGGTTTGGGCATGGGCCGCACTCAAGGCATTTTCCGTAGCATCAAGTAGTAAATTCACCGCCTTCATGGCTTCGCCGATTTCACCGCCATGGGTAATTTCGGCGCGATAGCTTTGGTTGGCATTGGATGAGCGCGCCGCCGTTTTCAAGATATCAACTAGAGCTTGGATAGGGCGGATGGTCAGCCGCAACAAGATAGTAAACAACGCAATAAACATGATCACCGACAGTGCCACTAATATTGACGTGCCTCGCCTAACCGCATCGTTAAGAGCAACGGTCTCGCGTTGAATGGCTTCTACCGCGAGCAGAGTCTCGGCCTGATAGTCCATTACTTTGGCTTGTAGAGCGTGTGATTTGTTTCGCACTTCATTCATTACAGCATCACCGGCTCTGCGCTCGTCTAGTAGATAATGGTCGAGTGCGATTAGCGAACCATCGACAATTTCCTGGCTGATTTCTTGAATGACTTGGCTGGTTGTTTGAATAGCCTGGGTGAATTCTGGTTCGTCGAGCTGAGTGGAAAATTTGTTTAACGTGGTTTGCGCATTAAGGAACGCATCCAGCGCTTCATCGGATAAGCTGTTTGATAAATCAGCACTGCGATACAGCAATTCGTGTACTGCATTGTTCACATCAAACTCTAAATGATAGCGCTCCAGGACTGTACTTTGCTCAGTAAAAGCCTTTCGGGTGGCGTTGGTGGTGAAGATGATCAAGGTGCAAATGACCAAAAGCGACACGATAAATGCCGACATAATCAAAGAAAAATTGATACGCAGTGAATTCTTTGACGGATGCCAAAAATGAAACTTCATGTGGTCCCCAGTCTGTTTCCCAAAAATGTACGAGGTTTTAGCTGTCACCAAAACCATCGCCTTCAAACTGCTTTCTCGACCCCCGTATGGAAAACGCAAAGCTATCAAAACATGCAAAAGTAGCGAATCGGTTAATAAGCTGTTGTGGATGACAGTGGCCCACAGGAGCTTCGCAATATGAACAACCGTCTTGACAATACCCGTGTGATCCAAGCTGCCACCGGCACGAGGCTTTCGGCCAAAAGCTGGTTGACGGAAGCGCCGTTGCGGATGTTGATGAATAACCTCGACGCAGAGGTCGCCGAAAACCCGCACGAGCTGGTG
>JAESUG010000036.1 GCA_016763185.1 Robiginitomaculum sp.
AAACTGTTGGCAGCAGGAACAGGGGCAGATATTTCTAAGACTTGTGGCAGGTCTACATCAAAATTGACGTATTCACTGACCCCGATCAGGGCCAGTTTTCGCGTGCGAATTTGCTGGACGCGCTGGTTTCATTGGGCGGATAAAGTTTGTTCCAACCAGCCATTTTCGGCAACGGCCAACAATCCACCTTGGGCTTCAATGTCTTGAAAACAACTCCACGCAGCCTTTGCCAATTGATCGGTCATTTGTTCATGAGCGTGACTGCCACCGGCGGGATCGACAACGCGGGCAGCGGCACATTCTTCGGCCAAAACCAATTGGGTGTTTCGCGCCAGCCTTCGTGCCATTTGTCGTGGATGGCCCAAACGGGCGGTGAATGTCGTCACGCTGATCATTTGCGCGCCGCCCAGAACGGCAGCAAAACAACCGGAACTAGTGCGTAAACTATTTACCCAAGGGTCAGTTTTGCTAAGACTACGCTGGGAGGAAACAGCGTGAATAAACAAGCATCGCGCGGCCTCGGAGACCTCAAACACTTCCAGCACCCGCGCGATTAGTCTTCGTGCCGCCCGTAATTTGGCAATGCCTTCGTGTAACCTCGCATCCATGGCAATGCTGGCATAGATCTGGCTGGCCGCTTGGTCTGGGGCTAGATTATTGGCCAGTAATTGTTGCATGGTTTGCACGGTTTCGGCACAAATCCATGCCAGTTCCAGCACTTCGGTTGCGCCAGCATTGTGGATCAGGTCGGCGCTCATGCAAAATGTCCGCGATTGCGGGGCATGTTCAATCACCCATTGGCAAAATTCGATGGCGGCTGGGTAATTGGCTTGCGTGTTGGTTCTGATGGCGATGCTGGCCGGTGAAAACCCAAAATGAGTATTGGTTTTGCTAATATCGACACCGGATTGCTGCCAATGATCTACCAATAATTTGGCAAAATTAGCGCTATCGGGCGAGGGGTCGATGCCAAGACTGGCAATCTCTAAATCAATACCGGCGAGTACTTGTTGCAAGGCGGCCAGGTCTGGCACCGCGATCCCATCACTTCCGTCCGGGCAAAGCCGCAACTGCACGCCGCTAGCGCCGCCGGTTAGTTCCTGCAAAATATGTTGGTTGGCCAGATGCGGGTCCGGCACCATCACCGGTTGGCAAATTTGCCAAGGCAGGTTGGGGTCCGCGCGAATGGTTGCGCCTCTGGTAAACGGAAACTGTCCAGGTAAACCCTCAATTTGTGGGTTGTCGGCCAAAGTTCCCAAGGGCGGGCGCAATAACCCGTCCAAGGTTTGCTGGTCCAAACTGTGAAGGGGTTTACCACGTAAGTTGGCAAGGGCGGCCTGTTCCCATGCCGCTTTGGCAAGCTTTGCTTCTGTACTGGGAGCGGTCATCAAGGGGCCAATGCAATTGCGATCAAAGTCGAAGATAAGCCCTTATTTTTAGAACAGTGAACGAACAAGAGCAAGCCGCTAGAAAGACACGGGTTTTGAAAAATATACTGGTAACTTGGTGCAAATCGAATATGAGATACGGGTCAAAGGAAGATAAAACATGCTAACCATTGCCGAGCTGTTCAAAACCGGATTAGGGCCATCCAGCTCCCACACCACCGGACCGATGAAGGCGGCATTTCGGTTTGTGCAATATCTGACCGAGAACGACATGTTGGCCGGTGTCGCACGGATTGAAACGCAGCTGTTTGGCTCGCTGGCGCTGACCGGTATTGGCCACCATACGCCTCGTGCAGTGTTGTTGGGCTTGTCAGGGTTTGAACCGCACACCATCCAACCGGCACAAGTGGACCAAGTGGTCACCGCAATTGCAGACAGCGGGTTCATTACTCTGCCACCCGCGCAAAAAATTGCGTTCTCGCGGGCCCATGATCTGTTGTTTGAAACCGGTGTGCATCTGCCATATCACTCGAACGCCATGATGTTTTTGGCATTTGATGCGGATAGGAACGAGCTCACTCGGCGGATTTATTACTCTATCGGTGGCGGCTTTGTGCTCGATGAAGTTGAAGCGGGCCGCAACCAACAAACCGAGGCCCATGCCGACCTGCCGTTTCAAATCACCTCGGCGGCGGATTTGTTATTTTTGGCCAACCAGCAAGGGGTCAGCATTGCCGAATTGGTGATGATGAACGAGTGCTCCAAAGCAAAGCAGGTGGAAATTGAGGCACAATTAGACAGCATTTGGCAGCAAATGAGCGCCTGTATTGACCACGGTATTTCACGTACAGGTGTCTTGCCGGGCGGCCTAGACGTACCGCGCCGTGCCGCAGATCTCGCGCGAAGATTAAACAATGACAGCTCTGATGCCGCGGTAAAAGCCGAACGCAGCGACTGGTTAAATTTATGGGCGATGGCGGTGAACGAAGAAAATGCCTCTGGGGGCCGGGTCATTACCGCACCAACCAACGGTGCCGCTGGCGTTCTGCCAGCCGTGATTAAATATTATTTGAGCTTTGTGGAAAATGCCGACCCAGCTGGCGTGCGGACGTTTTTGCTCACCGCAACCGCCATTGGCGGATTGTACAAACGTAACGCGTCGATCTCTGGTGCCGAAGTCGGTTGTCAGGGCGAAGTTGGGGTGGCGTGTTCGATGGCGGCGGCGGGATTGGCGGCAATTTTGGGCGGCAGCAATGAGCAAATTGAAAATGCCGCCGAGATCGGTATGGAGCATAATTTGGGCATGACCTGCGACCCCATTGGCGGCTTGGTGCAAATTCCTTGTATTGAACGAAATGCTTTTGGAGCAGCAATGGCAGTGCAAGCGGCGCGTTTGGCCATGTTGGGCGACGGCACCCATTTTGTTAGCCTCGACAAAGTCATCCAAACCATGCGTGAAACCGGCCGCGATATGAGCCGAAAATACAAAGAAACATCCGAAGGCGGTTTGGCGGTTAATGTGGTTGAATGTTAGAGTTGATCGCTACACGAAGGCGCGAACCCCGGCGACCCAGGTTTCTTTGGTGGTGCGGTCATCACCTAATATGCTCAGCGCAAACAGCAGATCACAAATAGAGGATACCTCGCGCAACCGCCGAGCCAGCAAAGGCGTAGCCGCTAAATCAAGCACCACAAAATCAGCCTCCTTCCCCGGTGCGAAATTGCCAACAAAGCCATCAATATGCAGCGCCTTAGCCCCGCCCAAGGTCGCTAAATAAAGCGCCTCAAAGGGATGCAATACCGCCTGCTTCAACTGGCCGATTTTATAGGCTTCTGCTTGGGTGGCCAGCATAGAAAAACGGGTTCCCGCCCCAATATCAGTGCCCAAGCCAACATTTACACCCGCCGCTCGACAGGCCCGCAAATCAAACAGGCCCGAACCTAGAAACAAGTTCGAGGTTGGACAAAATGCAATGCTGGCCCCAGCATTGGCCAACCGTTCGCGTTCGCTTGGGCTAAGATGAACCCCGTGCGCAAACACCGAGCGGTTGGTCAGCAGTTCGGCTTGTTCATAAACTTGCAAATAATCTTTGCAATCGGGAAACAGTTTCAAAACCAAGGCGATTTCATCAAGGTTTTCCGATAAATGCGTGTGCAGCAAAACCTGTGGATGCTCGCGCAACATACGCCCGGCATCTTGTAATTGTTCCACCGTGCTGGTCGGGGCAAAGCGCGGCGTAATTGCATAGCCCAAACGGGCTTTGCCTTGCCATGTGTCAATTAATTCCAGCGTATCGGCACGGGCCTCATCCAAGGTCTCGCACAAGTTTTCGGGCGCATTGCGGTCCATCAATACCTTGCCTGCTATGAGGCGCATATTACGCGCCAAGGCCGCCTCAAATAATGCGGTTACGGAGTGTTTGTGAACCGTGCCAAATACAAGCGCCGAAGTCGTGCCATTGCGTAAACACTCATCAACAAAAAACTTGGCCGTTTCTTTGGCGTATTGCGCATCCGCCCCGATCTTTTGTTCCACCGGAAACGCGTAAACATCCAGCCAGTCGAGCAAGTTTTCGCCAAACCCGCCGATAATATCCGTTTGCGGATAATGGATGTGGGTATCGACAAACCCCGGCAAAATTAACGCATTTTCATGATGGATGATCTGCCATGTATCCGGATCTGGGTTTAAGTTTTGCCAATGATCACAAGCGATAATTTTGCCGTTTTGCACCAATAAACCACCATCAGCAAAATCAGCAATCGCATGTTCGGCACCGGTGCCCGTAGGGTCGCCAAGCATATGGGCGAAGCGGCCCCGATGGGCAATACGGCTCATGCGGGCAGCTCTACTTGTATGGGCGGGTTTAAGGTAACTTCCTCGCAATCGCCAGCGGGTGCCGTGCGGTCAATCACCAAAAATTCGCTTTTCGCGCCCAGAGCCAGTGAAAAATGATGCCAGGTTCCGGCGTGAAAATTGACCCCCTGCTCGCCGGAACAAAGAAACACCTGAACCTGCGTTGCGACAAATTCACCGGGCACGGCAACCGCTACGGCCCACGGTCGGTTTGACAATGGAAAAAACGCCTGACTGCCCAATTTGTGACACTCCATTCGCCCCAAGCATAACGGCAATGGCAGGGGTTTTGTCCGATATATACTTAAAACCGGCTCCCCCATTTCGCGGGTGACATCCAGCGCCGCCAATGGGCCATATCGTTCGGTTTGGCCATAATTGATCCGTGTTGGCGAGCGCTCATCGCATGAAATAACATCGCCAAATGGCGCAAATGCTTCGCTTGTTAACGGCTGTGCTTGGACGATGGTATTCATTTTTGCGCCTGAATTTGCTGATACCAACGAGCGATCACGGCCCGTTCTTCTTCGGTCATCGCCGTTTCATTGCCCAAGGGCATTAGATCGCTCGCCACCACTTGATCATAGATACCGAAGGCAAATTGGTTGATCTGGGCTGGGCTGTCCAACGCCACACCCATCGGAGCATGGTCAAACGCATCATGAGTTGGCGTAGCACTATGACAGCTCGCGCAATGGGTTTGCATAATGTGCTGCACTTGCGCGAATGAAACTTCCGTCTTGCTTGGCTCTATTGTGCCGATTTTGCTGGTGGCGGCGGCAAACAACATTGTGCCAACAAACAAAGCCAGCCCCGCAAACAACACGGGATACAGCACTTTATCTTTGTGACGCAGATTGAAAAAATGCCGAATGACAATCCCGCTGAGCGACAATAACGCCAGTAACACCCAATTTAGCGGATGCCCGACCAAGGCCGGATAATGAGCCGACAGCATCATCAGCAATACCGGCAAGGTCATATAATTATTGTGCACAGAGCGCTGTTTAGCAGTTTTGCCTAGATTAGGGTCCGGGGTTTCACCGGCCAAGAGGCTGGCCACAGTTTTTTTCTGGTTGGGAATAATCACCATCGCAACATTGGCTGCCATCGCGGTCCCGACCATTGCCCCCACATGCAAAAACGCGCCGCGATCGCTAAAAATTTGCGTTAAAACATAAGCACTAATGCACAAAAACCCGAACCACAGCCCGCCAGAAACCAAATGACCCCATTTCACTGACAACCGACAAAGCCCATCATAAAACACCCAGCCAACCAATAAAAACCCAAGACCAAGGCCGGTGGCCCCAAGCTGGCTGAACTGCATTTTTGCCGGATCAATCAAATACAGATCCGCCTTCCAGTAATAGATCAGCATCATCAATCCCATGCCGCTAAGCCACGTGACATAGGCCTCCCATTTAAACCAATGCAAATGTTCGGGCATGGCGGATGGCGCCACTAGATATTTCTTTTTGTGGTAAAATCCGCCGCCATGTACGGCCCATAGTCCACCGGCCACGCCTTTGTCTTTTTCGTCTGGCTCTGGGCGCAAAGAATTATCCAGCCAAATAAAATAAAAACTAGAACCAATCCACGCAATGCCCGCAATCAGGTGCAGCCAGCGCAGTGCTAAACTTAGCCATGGGTAGAGATCAATTTCCATTGGGTTCTTCTTTTCTTTGTTCCAAAAGTTGCGCAGCAATGGCGACGGCAATTTCGCCGGGAAGCTTGCCGCCAATACCCGCCAAACCAATTGGGCAAGTTAACCGGTTGATCTGGTGTGCCGTCAAGCCGCTTTTACGTAACCTAGCCACAAACCGTGCCCGCTTGGTTTTCGATCCGATCAATCCGCAAAACACCACCGTTTCTCGCGCCAAAATCGCAGCGCACAATGCATAGTCCAGATCATGCGAATGGGTGACAATCACAAACCGCGCATTATCTGGTGCACCCTCAACCAATGACACCGGATCAACGATATGTTGTGCGGGCATACCCGCTCGCGGATCAGCCCACACCACACGAAATGAAAGCTCGAACAATACCCGGTACAAAGCCGCACCAATATGCCCCGCCCCAAACAAATAAAGCGGAACCAGAGCCGCAGCCGGTTCCTCATAAATAAATTGACACTGGTTCAACGGCATTAAGTCGGGGTGAGCTTGTTTATCGGCATCCATGATTTGCACGCGCCCAGAACGGTTATTCGACGGCGAACAGGTTTTGGCACCAGTGCGAATGTCCGTCAGTAAGGCGTGCCCACCGCCCGCAAAAATCCGCAACCAATCCACGCTTTCAAGGGTAAGCGGCTCAAGCAAAGCCCGCACAAACCCACCGCAACACTGGCCCAATACGGGACCCAATGGAAAATCGGCCAATACTGGTTTTGCTGCTGCAACTTGCAG